>CAXUAZ010000023.1:0-28769 GCA_964249195.1 uncultured Chthoniobacterales bacterium | reverse complement strand
CCGTATTTGGATTGCCGCACGGTGCGCCCCGTGCGCCAATCCGACAAATGGGGCACGACGGAGCGTGCCCCTCCAACGGTTGGCTACCCGTAAGTCTCCGCCGGCGCGCGCGACTCGGAGATCGAATTCAGAATCAGTCGTGTCTCGCGTTTGCGCCGCCAGACCATCACCAGACACACGATCAACGCCGCGACCATCACGCGCAGCGGCGTGATCCGCAGCCAGTTCGTCCCCGGCGTCATTTCCACCTGGATCCATGGCGAAGGCGCCGCCGCGCGTCCCCGGCTGTCGACCGCCACCACCCGCACCGTCTGCCGAATGCCCGCCGGAAGCCCGCGCAAAATCACGGCCGTCTCACCTGTCGTCGATTGGAACTCGACCTGCGCATAGGACCTCCAATCAACCACCAGCTTGTGATCGGGATCTTGCGACAGGTAACGCAACTCCACCCGGTAGCTCTTCGGCGGCGGCTGGGGAGTCTTCCACGCCAGCTTCATGCCGTGCGCGTCGCTCCAGCGCAGCTCCACTTTCTCCACGCCGACCTCATTGAGAATGGCCGGGTCGCGCGCGGCGGCGTAAGGCACGGTGACCGACGAAGCGCCCGTGCTCGCATACGGGGTCGGCCCGGGCGCGGCGGCGCTTGCGGGGTTAGCGGGAGCTGGCTTTGAGACACTTGCTTCCCGCGCGACCGCCCCGACGACGGGCGCTCCTTTGGCGACCGGGTTTCCATTGGCATCAGTCCCCACCGTCTTGAGCACAACTTCCTTGCCGATGCCCGTGCCAACGAGCCGCACCCGCTGGCTGGCCATGTTGCCCAGCACCACTTCATCTTCAAACACCTTCCCGAGGCCGGGCGTGAACACGAGCTGGAACGTCTGCCTTTCCCCCTTGCCGAGCTTGTATTCGGCCGATCCCTCGACTGCCCACGGGCTCGGCGGCATGAGCTCGCCCTTCGCCGGCGACCCCCCTTCGTTGGTGATCGTCACCTGCGCCCGCGAGGTCCGGCCCACGTCGACCGCGCCGAAATCCAGCTCCGCCGGCGACGCCACCAGGCGCGGCGGCAACGGCACGATCTGGATCGGCACCGCCGTCGCCGCAGAGACGACCGAGCCCGGCGCCTGCACAGCGTAGGTAAATTGATCGCTGTCGGCCGGGTCGCTCGGGTCCTGTGCGTAGGTGATCGACGCCGTGTTGCGCGAGAGCATGTGGAGATCGGTCAACGTCCCGTGCGCCGGCTGATCGCGCACGATGAAGGTGATCGACTTGCCGGCCTGCCCGTGCGCCTCGAGGGTGATGTCGACCCGGCTGCCGACGTTGACCTGCACCGTCTGCTCGACGCCGTTGGGCGGGAGATTGCGCAAGGCGCGGTTAACGGGGAGCTTGCGCTGGCGGGTCTGCTGGATGTCCGCGTGAACGGGCGCCAACCCGGCCAGAAGGAGCCCGGCGACCGCATGCGAGAGGGAGAAGCGCCGCGACATAAAGCATTGATTCCTGAACGCCTACCACTATCATCAGGGGGCGTTAGAGCACAAGTCGCCAATCCATGAGAGTTCCCCCCCGCCGTTCCGCCCTCTTCTCCGCCTTGTCTTGGAACGGACCGCTGGCGCTCCTCTGCGGGATGGCCGGTCTGGCGGCATCGGCCGCTGGGCAAGCGCCGGCGCCGGCGCCGCAGCGCGGCTTCTTCCTCTTTCGCCAGCCGCAACGCACCGCGGCCGAGATGATCCCCCGACAGGAGGGGCCCAAACTCACCGCGCGCCTGATGGATCGCGCCACTCCCGACAACACCAACGTCATCGTCTCCATCTCCAAGCAGCGCATCTTCCTGCTGCTGGACAACGAGATCGTCATCGACGCGCCGGTTTCGACGGGCCGCAAAGGGCACCCAACGCCGACCGGCAATTTCCACGTGCTGGTCAAGGAACTGAACCATTTTTCAAACATTTACGGCAACTACGTGGACCGCAATAACCGGGTGGTCCGCAGCGGCATCAGCGCGCAGATCGACAGCGCGCCCAGCGGCACGCATTTCGCCGGCGCGCCGATGAAGTATTTCATGCGCCTGACTGACGGCGGCGTGGGCATGCACATCGGGATCTTGCCGGGTTACCCCGCGAGCCACGGTTGCGTGCGGCTGCCGGCCGAGATCGCGCCGATGATTTACTCCAAGGTGAAGGTGGGGACTTCGGTGAAGGTCGAGGAATAGGCGTCCCTTCAACTCCCCGCCCCGAGATAGAACGTGCAGCGGTACGCGCCGTTGCCGCTCTCTTCGTTGCGATCGACCGGGCAATCGAGCGTCCGTTCAAAAAGTTCGCGCTCCAGCCGCGCGACGATGGGATACCGTCGCAGCACCTCCTCCAAGGGCGAATGATGTTCGACGATCTGCATCCGGTCGCTGCCGGGAACGCGGTCCCAGAGCTCAGGCCCTTTCCCGTTGGCGCGCGTCTGCGGCGAATGGAACTCCGCCATGTATCCCTCCGCATCCCGCAACCGCGCCAGCGCCTCGGCGCGCTCCGCAAGGTCCGCTCCGGCGAGTTGCGCCCGGTACGTCTCGAGCCGCTGCGCGAAGACGACAAAGAGCATCTTGCTCGGCGCCGCCGGCCCGTACGTTTGCTGGACCGCGTCCAGAATCTCGCCGGTGAGTTGATGGGTCGCGCCAGGATACAGCTCATGCGCGCGCCGGGTCAGCCGGTAGACGAGCTCTGGACGGCCGAGCGGTTTCGGCCGGCGCCAGGTGGTCAGATAGCCGTCCCGATGCAGGTCGAGACAATGCCCTTTGACCCCCATGTAGCTCATCCGGAAGTGAGCCGACAACTCCTTGACCGACATCCCCCCGTGCCGCTTGAGCTCGGTGAGAATATCGCGTCGTTGACCGTTGCCGAACTCCCTGGACAGCTTCTCGTTCATGCACGCCGGCAGACCGCGCTAGCCGACTACGTGCGTAGCTTTGATCCGCCCGCGCCTTTTTGCACGCTAAAAAGACGCCGCTCTTCAATCCTTCTTGATCACCACGAACGTCTTGCCCTTCAGGCGGTCGATCACGCACAACACGCCCTTCTTCGGGTCTCCCGCTTTGATCGCCTCCTTGAAACTCGCCGCATCCTTGATCGGCCGATCGTCCACCAAGTTGATCACGTCCTTGACCTCAATGCCCGCCTTGGCCGCCAGGCTCTCATCGGCCACCGACGTGACGATCACCCCCACGCTGAAACGCACGTTCATGCTCGCCGCCAATTCGCGCGTGAGGTCCTGCACCTGCACGCCGTAAAATTGCGCGGCTTTTTCCTTCCGGCGCTCCTCCACCGTGCCGGCGTCGTCGGCGCCTGGCGTCTCCGGCTCCGGGGTGACGATCGGCGTGGGCAGCTCCTCCGTGATCACGGTCACCTTGAGCGTCCGCTTGCGGCGCAACACCGTCAATTGCACGGCGGCGCCCACCTTCTTGC
Organism: uncultured Chthoniobacterales bacterium; assembly: GCA_964249195.1. Lineage (GTDB taxonomy): Bacteria > Verrucomicrobiota > Verrucomicrobiia > Chthoniobacterales > SZAS-18 > CAXUAZ01. Next base: position 25,329 of record CAXUAZ010000023.1, on the reverse strand, counting down.
TCAAGATTTGTTTTTGCAATTCCATGTCCGTGCTGACCGGCGCGCCGTCCACATCAAGGATGATGTCTGCCGGTTGCAACGCGTCGCTCTTCATCGCCGGCGACTCGGGCTGGATGCTCTTGACGATCACCCCTTTCTTGACCCCGCTGAACACCGCGCCGTATCGATCCTCGGTGTCCTCCGCCGCCTCGATCCGCACGCCGATGTACGAACGCACCACGTGCCCGGAGTGGATGAGCTGGTCGCCCACGGCGCGCAGCATGTTGCTCGGGATCGAGAAGCCCAGCCCGCGGTTCAGGCCGTGAATCAGCGTGTTCATGCCGATCACCTTGCCGTCGAGGTCGACGAGCGGGCCGCCCGAGTTGCCCGGGTTAATGGAGGCGTCGGTTTGCAGGTAATCCTCGTAGTCGTCGTCGGTGACGTGCAATTTGCTGCGTCCCTTGGCGCTGACGACGCCCGTGGTAAAACTGTAGTCGAGATTGTAAGGCACGCCGATGGCGCAGGCGATCTCCCCCACCCGGACCGCGTCGCTGTCGGCCAGCTCGGCGGTCGGCAGATCGGTCGCGGCGATCTTGATGACGGCGATGTCCGTTTTCTCGTCGGACCCGACGAGTTTCGCGGGAAATTGCCGCCCGTCCTTGAGCCGGACGTTGATCGTCGAGGCGCCGGCGACCACGTGGTAATTGGTCAGGATGTAACCGGCCGATTGGATGATGAACCCGGAGCCTTCGCTCTGGGCCCGGGTGCGCGATCCCGACGACGGTGCATCGGGCGTTTTCGGCGGCGGGGGCGTCGGCGTCTTACCGGCGTCGCCGCCCTTTCCGGCCCCGTCTTCGCCGCCCCCGTCCGGATTTTGGAAGAAGAACTCCGGGAAAAAATCGGACCCCTCGCCCGACCCAACCCGCTTATAGACATCGATGATGACGACCGCGGGCGCGACCCGCTCAAAGACGTTCACAAACGCATTGTTCAGCTCCGTGGCGAGGCTCTTGGCGGACGACGGCGGCACCACGGGCTCCGCGCGCGGGGCCGGGATGACCGAAGGCGCGGCCGCCTCCGGGTCGCGGGCGTGGGCGAAAAGCGCGCTCCCGAGAAAAAGACAGAGCGCCAAGCGTTTGGTCATAGGAGGAGAGGAAGTTACGGCAGGGAAGTATCAGGATGGAAGCAGTAAACAGACCGGAGACGTTCCGCGCCGGTGATATTTGACAACCCGGTCGCTTGTCATACGGTTTTCGATTCAGCACCGCAATGAATTCACTATCCCTTCCCGCCGCGCCGGCTCCGTGCGCGGTCGTTGGTGACACGACTTCCTTTACCTCTTGCGCCCCCGGCGGCTGGCCCGAAGTGCCGCCCGCGCAATGGAACGATTGGAAGTGGCAGCTAAAGAACCGCGTCACCACGCTGGCCCAACTCGAGGCGCGCATGACGCTCACGCCCGAGGAACGCGCGGGGGTGCTCATCGCCGGGAGCAAGCTCTCGCTCGCGGTCACGCCCCATTTCTTTAACCTGATCGACGGCAACGATCCGCACTGCCCGATTCGCCGCCAGGTGATCCCGCGGGTGGAGGAGTCGCACACCACGCCCTTTGAAATGGCGGACCCGTGCGGCGAGGACAGCCACATGCCCGTGCCGGGGCTGGTGCATCGGTACCCGGATCGCGTGTTGTTCCTGGTGACGGACCGGTGCGCGAGCTATTGCCGGTATTGCACCCGGAGCCGGGTGGTGAGCGGCGCGGGTGAGCAGGAATTGCACACGGATTTCGAGCAGGCGTTCCGCTATCTGGAGGAGCATACGGAGGTACGCGACGTACTCCTTTCGGGCGGCGACCCGCTGTTGTTCTCGGACGACAAATTGGAAGGAATCTTGAAGCGACTGCGCGCGATCGAGCACATCGAGTTTCTGCGCATCGGGTCGCGGGTGCCGATCTTCCTGCCGCAACGGATCACGCCGGAGCTTTGCGCGATGTTGCAGCGGTATCATCCGCTCTGGATGAGCGTCCACGTCAATCACCCGCGGGAGTTGACCACGGAGGTGAAGGCGGGCCTGGAGCGGCTGGCGAATGCCGGGGTGCCGCTGGGCAACCAGAGCGTGTTGTTGCGCGGGGTGAACGACAATCTGGAAACGATGCGCACGCTTGTGCAGAAGCTGCTGCGTTGCCGCGTGCGCCCCTATTATATCTACCAGCTTGATTTGATCCAAGGGTCGTCGCACTTGCAGGTCCCGGTCTGGAAGGGACTGGAGATCATCGAGGGATTGCGCGGGTTTACGACGGGGTATGCGGTGCCGCAGTACGTGATTGACGCGCCGGGCGGCGGCGGGAAGGTGCCGATCAATCCCAATTACATGATCTATCACGACAAGGAGAAAGTCGTAATCCGGAACTACGAAGGGAAAGTCTTCGAGTACCCGGAGCCGGCGGGCACGGAGATGTTTTAGGCAGGTGGATCGTGCTCTCCGAGCGCGATGGGTATAATAGCAGCGGTACGCTGCTCACTCTTCTTCGAGAGCGGCTGCGCCGCTGTGGTTTGTCATCGCGCTCGGAGAGCACGATCCACCTTCATCGAAGGATGAATGGCGCCGCCGGACGATTGACCGGCACTGGCGTTGGCTTTGGCTTCTCGGCAGGTTTGCTGGCGGCAAGGGTCGCGGACGGCTTCTTTTTGGGTTCAGAAGCCGGGCGTTTCTCTCGTTCCTCGTCCTTGGAGCGGTTCGCCGCCGTATCCGCCGAATGCTTTTTCTCGTCGGCTAGCTTTGCAGCGCGATCGTTCTTCGCCGAGCGGCGCTCGTCCGATTCATCGGGCTTGTTCGCCGCTGGCCGGCTCGCGGGCTCCGGGGTGGCGGCAGCTGGAGTCGGCGGGTTCACATCCGCCAACGCCGGGGTTGCGGAGGGCTCCGAGACTGCCGGCGACGGCTCCACTGCTGCCGCAGGGGTCGGCATGGATAAATCTGGCGTCGCCTCAGCCACCGCCGGCGCCGAAGGTTGCACGACCGGGGTCTCAACGGATGCCGGCGGCTCGGTTCTCAAGGCCGTCTTGGCAGGTGCGGCAGGCGTTTCCTTGCGCGCGTGAGAAATGGTCAAAATTCCTATCGCGCCCAGCACGGCCACTCCGGCTGCGACGGTCACGATCATCTTCTTCTTCGCGGGAGGCGCCGGCTGGGTCGACTCGGCCCCGGATACCGATGCCACATCGCGCAGGCTCGCGGCTGCGCGGGCCCGTTCCGCCTCGACGCGCCTCGTCTCCGCCTTCTCCGCTTTGACCCGCTCCCGTTCCAATCGCGCGGCTTCGGCCTTCTCGGCCTTCTCTAAATTGAGCCGTTCGGCTTCGACGCGCTTTGCCTCGGCCCGTTCCGCCATGATCCGATCGGCTTTTGCTTTCTCGGCCTTTAACCTTTCCGCCTCCAGACGTTTTGCTTCCGCTCGTTCGGCAGCGAGGCGCTCGGCTTCGATGCGTTGCGCCTCGGCCCGTTCGGCGACGATGCGGTCCGCTTCTGCCTTTTCGGCTTTGAGCCGAATCGCTTCCTGACGCTTGGCCTCCGCCCGCTCGGCCGCTACTCGTTCAGCTTCGATGCGTTCAGCCTCGCGGCGCTCCGCTTCGACCCGCCGGGCTTTCTCGCGCTCGGCCGCAACGCGCTCCGCCTCGATCCGCTCTGCTTCAACGCGCTCGGCCTCGATCCGCTCGGCTTCCTCACGCTCAAAGGCCGCTTTTTCAGCGGCAACACGTTCGGCCTCCGCTTGCTCGGCGGCCACGCGCTCGGCCTCCTCGCGTTCCTCCGCGGACGGCCCTCGCGCCTCCACCGGCTCGGCCAGCGGGAGCGACTCGCCGTCTCCCAGGATCAACGTCGCCCCGGCTTCCTCCGCGCCCGTTCCCGACACCGGCAGACGATCCACCGCATACGTCTCGCGCTCCGCGCCTCCGGCCGCCGCGTCCAGGTACACCTCCGGCAGCCCACTGGCCTCCACCAGCGCCCGGAAAAAATCCACGTTCGTCGCGAACCCCGGATTGGGCGACAGCGCCTTGCGCAACACCATGTTGGCCGCCTCGTTCAACGCCGCCAGCGCCACGTAACGCGCCTCCCGCGCCGGCGGCGCCCCGTTGAGAAGCTCGTACGCCATCAACCCCAGCGCAAAAAGGTCACTCCCCTCGACAAACCCCCGAATGCTCGTCTGCGTGTCCCGCCCGAGCGACGCCGGCATCATCGTCTGATCGCCGCTCCACGTCACCGAGTCGCCCGCCTCGCGGGTGATCCCGAGCGCGTCGATCTTGAGCAAAAACGGCGGCCATTCTTCCAACGAGGCGGTCAACGCCCCGCGCGGATCGAGCGTCCCGCCACCCGCCGGCGCCTCGAACGCCGTCATCATCTGGTGCAGGCTCAACTCCAGCCGGCGCAGGTCAAACTCTCGCGCGTGATCCGCCGCGACCGCCGCCTGCGCGAGCAGGCGCAGTGTCTCCGGCAGCGGCAACCGCCCCCGGCTGCGCAACAAATCGACCAACGTAAAACCATTGACCCATTCACCGACCAGGAACAACGAGTCCGCCGTCTCCTGGAGCCCCTGGAACTCAAGCAAATTCGGGTGCCCCGCGCCGCGCAACTTTTCCAACTCGCCTTCTACGCGCCGCCGTTCAGCCGAGGACGCCAGCACGTCGCCATGCAAAATCTTGATCGCCACCCGGGCGTTATCCGCCTGCCGGTCGATCGCGCGGAACACCCGTCCGTTGTTGCCCTCGCCCGCCAGTTCGCCCAACTCGTAGCGCCCCGCCAGCATGCCGCCCGCGGCCCACGGGGCCGACTGCGTCAGCGGCGCTTCGGTCCCGGTCACCGACTCCGCAAGCGTCGCGCTGGAGGTAGACGGAGCGGGGGCGAGCGGCCGATCCGTCGCGGGCAGTTGGCGCAGGCAAGCCTCCACCTGGCGGCGCAATTCCACCGGCGTCTGTGGGCGTTTGTCGGGGTCCTTCTCGAGCATCCCCGCGAGCAGCGCGCGCACCGGCTCAGGCGTGCCTTCGAGCTGCGCCCACGGCGGCTCCTTGGTCAGTTGCTGAATGAAAACGCTGCCCAGCGGACCGGTAAACGGCGGCTTGCCGGCGATCATGAACCACAGCGTGACGCCCAGGCTGTAAATGTCCGACCGCGCATCCAGATCCTTTTCCTCGAGCTGCTCCGGGCTGGCAAATTGCGGCGTGCCGACAAACCCGCCCATTGTGATGTGGGCCGATCCCTCCCCGCCGATCGCTGGCCGGGCCAGGCCAAAGTCGATCACCTTGACGACGAATTGCTCCTCCTCGTCGTCCTCCCGCGTGACCATGATGTTGGCCGGCTTGATGTCGCGGTGGACGAGGTTCTGCTTGGCCGCCGCCCCGAGCGCGCGGGCGATTTGGACGACGATCTGGAGGGCGTCGACCGGCGGCATGGGGCCGGTTTCCTTCACCAGGCACTCGACGGTTTCGCCGTCGACGAACTCCATCGCGTAGAAGAAGCTCTGGTCGTCGTTGCCGAGGTGGTAAACGCTCGCGACGTTGCGGTGCCGCAGGCCGGCCGCCGCGCGCGCCTCGCGCAGGAAACGCGCGCGCGCGGTCTCGCTGTTGAGGTGCAGGGCGTTGATGACCTTCAGCGCGACGTCACACCGCAGATTGGTGTCGAACGCCTTGTAGGTGATCCCCATGGCGCCGCGCCCCAGTTCCCACAACGCGCCGTCCGGGCGCTTGAGGACTTGGTAATGCTGGAAAATTTCCGTTTCGTTGGCGGACGACATTCGGCCTTCTTGTCATAGAACGGAAGCCGCGTGTCTTGCAAGCATTGATCACGCTCGCGCGAGAAACGCCTCAACAAGGCCAAAGAATTGCCGGAAAAGTGCTTGCATCCCCTCCCGGCTTTTTCACAGGATCGATCTTGCCGGCAATCACCGCCTCTTCAACCGTTCGCATGAAAAAGATCGTTCAATTTACCGCCAGCGTTGCGCTCGCGCTTGCCTCCACCGCCATCGCTGGCGTCTCAACGGACGATAAAGCGGGCAAGGAAGTCGCCGAACAAGCCGCCGCCCAGCCGTTCCCGGTGCACATCTCGCTGACTGGCGGCTATGACTCGAGCTTCGTGTTCCGCGGGGTGGACATCCTCCCCGACAAGCAGCTCAATCTTTTCGCGGCCAACGTCAACACCATCAACAGCATCCCGGGCTTCCAGACCTACCTGAACGACGCCGGCATCAGCACGACCGATTTCGTCAAGTCTCTCGCGATTCCGAAGTCCCTCGAAGTCGCGCAGCGGTCCGACATCGGCTATTTTGACGTAAATGCTTCCGCCTACGGCTTCACGCTGGGCGGTTTCTACGCGTTGCAGACGACTCCGCGGGTTGAGCCGGCGTTCTTCGGCGGCAAGTCGTTCTTCACCGAGTATCGGGAGCTGGACGCCTACCTGAATTACGCGCATTCGTTCGGCCCGTTGAACGTGACGCTCGGCGGCACGTACTACCACGTCGAGAAGAACTCCGATTTCGACACGGCGGAGATGAACTTCGGGGTGTCCTACACCCCGCCGAAGTTTCAATACGTGACCGCCTCGTTCAGCTACGATTACGCGGGCAGCCTGCATTACACCGACTATCTGGACGGCCATCATCTCGAGGTGCGGGTGACGGGCAACGTGCCGGTGGTCAAGAACATCGTCTCGTTCGATCCGTACATTTCGCTGTCGGCGGGCGCGGGCATCATCCCGCGGGCGTTCAGCATCGCGACGTTGCCGACGTTCTTCTCGACGAGCGCGTATCAAGCCGGCTTGCGGCCGTCGTACGAAGCGATTTTCAACTCGATCGTCAACGGCGCCCCAGGCGTCTCCGGGGCGGCGACGAGCGCCGCGCGGGCGGCGTTCGACCCCAGGACGCTGGATCGCGATTTTGACCTGAGCAATTTGCAGGTGGGCATCAAGATCCCGGTCTTTCTGGGCCGCTACGTGACGTTGACCGCCGACGGCTCGTACTCCAGGCCACTGGGCAACCTGCAAGTGTTCCCGTATAATCAGCGCGACCAGATCTGGGGCGGCGCGAACCTGAATTTCACGTTCTAACCAGACACGGCATTAGTCGGCTTGATCACGCGTCGATCTGCGCGATGCGCCGCGCGTGGCGGCCGCCTTTAAAGGGCGTCTCCAGCCACACCTGCACGATCTGCAAGGCGAGCGGCAGGTCGACGACGCGCTCTCCCATGGAGATGCAATTGGCGTCATTGTGTTGCCGGCCCAACTTCGCGGTTTCGAGGCTCCAGCACAGCGCGCAACGCACCCCGGGCACCCGGTTGGCGACGATCGCCTCGCCGTTGCCTGAGCCGCCCAATACAATTCCCCGCTCCGCGTCGCCCCGCGCCACCGCCTCGGCCACCGGCCGGATGAACAGCGGGTAATCCGTTGCTGGCTCCTCCGCGTAAGTGCCGAGATCGAGCACCTCATGGCCGCCGTCTTTCAGGTACCGGCTGATCTCTTGCTTGTAACGAAACCCGGCGTGGTCCGATCCGATGACGATTTTCATGGCTTCCTCACCGATGCCACAGAATAACGACCGCGGCGCGCAAAAATCGCGCTTTCCCTGTGCCCTCGTTCCTCCTGAGATTGCTGCCATGACTTCGCAACTGCTGCGCCTGCGCGCCTAATACATCCGCAAACTCCGTTTGCCAGTTACTCGCAAGCACCCCATCCGGCCTCTAGAGCCCGGCCAACGGAGTAGGCCAAAACCAGCGAGTCCAAAACGAATTCTGGACATCTAATAAACTTCAGTCGTTATCGAGGATCGATACCGTAGCCTTCTTAGCCTTGCCTACGATGTAGGAACCATCTGGGCTTGCTAGAAGCTTAATAGTGACGTTACGGGTCCCCTCTTTCACCGTGTTGTCGATCGGCTTGATTTTGACCTGCACGCTGTCGGAGCCTGACGGGATAATGATCGAAGTCGGAGCTTGCTGGTAGTCAGTCCCGTTCTTTGCGGTGCCGTTCAACTTGAAAGCGACAACGAGGTCTCGCGACATATCGCCACCCATTCGAAACACAAGGAACTTGCCTTTCGCACCACCCTCCCGAGCGGTGGGACTGCCTTTAACGGTTACCGACACGACCGGCGGCACAGGAGTTGGCGTTGGTGTCGGCGTGAAAGTCGGTAGAGCCGTTGGAGTTGACGTGGGGGTTGCTGTGACGGTTGGGAGCGGCGTTGGCGTGCTTGTCGGCAGCGTTGTGGGAGTCGGAGTCGGCGTGCTTCCAGGCAATGGCGTAGGCGTACTGCCGGGAACTGGCGTCGGAGTAGGTGTGCTCCCGGGCAATGGTGTCGTCGTCGGAAGTGGCGTCGCAGTTGGCGTCGGTGTCGCGCTGGGCGGCGGTGTTGCGCTGGGCGGCGGTGTTGCGGTGGGCGTCGGTGTTGCCGTTGGCTGCGGTGTAACGGTCGGAGTCGCTGTCGGCAATGGCGTGGCAGTCGGCGTCGCGGTGGGCAGCGGAGTCGGTGTGGGAGTTGCGGTAGGCGGCGGCGTAATCACCGCAGAAACCGAGACGGCCCCAACTGTGGTGGACGTCCCATTCTGGACATCCCCAGCAGAAATCGTACCAGTTCCGTCGGCGTCTGCCCACATGCTAGCCTGCACGTCATACTGACCCGGGGGCAGGTTTGCAGGGAGGATAAAGTTGCGGGAATAAGTCTGAGTTCCCGTCAAAAAGACAAAGATGTCATTCGTCGGGTCATCATAGTGAGTCGCGGTCTGCCCAGTAGGATACAAGCTGAGTCCAAATAGCGCATATTGGCCAATTGGCGACGTTACAGAACAAGAGATGGCTGCGGTCTGACCTGCCTGGTAGCTCGTCAATCCAGCAGACAGATTCGCAACCGTCACGGGAACGTTTGGCCCATATTGATAAAGAGTGAACACTTGCGGGCTTCCGGCCGCCGCGCCAACCGCCGTGAACGTGATTTTGCCCGTTCGGAGAGTTCCGGTTGTATTTTGGTCAAAGTTACACCCAAAATACGAGCCGTAGATGCTTGCTGGGCCGCTTGTAGCGTAATTGTTGATCCAGGCAACATCGGTCGATGCTGTCCAACTGAGTGAACCACTACCCCGATTGTAAACGAGAAAGCTGACTCCTCCCGCTGACGTTGAGCAGCTGAATTCGCTGATACCCAAACCGAGGACGGCCCCTGATGGAGTCGGTGTTGGTGTTGGGGTGGCTGCCGTCTGCCCGGCCTGAGTCACAATAAAGATTTGGTCAGAGACAACGATCGTTCCCGTTCGGCTGGCCGTGCTCGAATTTATTCCCGCCGAGGCAGTGACAGTTTTCGGCCCCGGCCCTTGGAAGTTCGAAGTCATTGATAGCCAAGGCGAGTTGTTGTCAGGAACCGCTGCCCAAGAGCAGGAAGAACCCGTGCTTACTGCGAAGGACACAGAGCCCCCGCTTGCCGGGACAGATGCGCTTGACGGGCTTAGGGAATAGCTGCACGAACTCCCAGCACTGACGGTGATCGGCACCGCCGAATACGCAGTGTTGTTGGTCACGTTAGGATCGCCCGATGTAGAAAGGATTGCGCCCGCGTAGTAAGTTCCATTTGTAAGGCCCGATGGAACTGTGGCATTGGCCGGACTGGTGTTTGATGCACCTCCTGCAAGAGCGCTAAAAGTGACCGAGCCTAAAGAAGAGTCACCAGAAGTAATGCTGGTGTCCGTCGAAAGGTAATAATTGATCGAGTAGGTTGGCGACGTTGCGCCGCCGACGTTTTGAACCGTTGTGGTAAATGCGATCGAGGCACCTGGAGCATACGTCTTCTGCGGGACCGACACGGACTGCAGCGCTAGGTCGGATTGCGCCTGCGCTGAACCGCCAGTCCGGAGCAAAAAGTCTTCGGCCGACCACCCAATTGCTCCATTGTCCCATTGCACCTTCCACCAGATGTAATAGCGGGTTAGATCGGATGCTGTGGCCACGTAGGTAGAGCCGGTGCTTCCGCCGACGATGGTGCCAGTTGCCCCATTGGTTTGCTCGTAACTTGGGATAATGTTCCCACCATAATTGTCCCGCACCTTCACGGTGGTAGTTGCCCTAACTCGATCGCCTATTCCCGTGATTACTGTGCTGTCCACGCTCGCAGCGGCTGGGCGCGAAATGCTAAGCCAATCCTTAAACGAACCATTGCCGTCGGTGCCGGGGGTGAGGATCGTGTGCCCACTGCTGTTGATTGTATACTGCGAGTACGTTGTCCAGTTATGCCACCCGTAGGTGGTATTGCGAATTTCGTACGCGGCTTTTGCCGCGTAATTTGGATCGCTGGTGAGAAGGTTGGGACTATACATCGTCCAAACAGAAGTATGAACTTGCCATAAGCCGAACGAGGTACCGCCGTCTCCGACTTTTGTTGGATCCCAAGTGGACTCTGCTCGGGCGATTGCGACTGCGGTCACCAGATCAGGCCCCGAGAAATTTTCCCCGTACGTGTTGGCATGTGCATACTGCGCGACTTGCAGACCAGTCAGTGCATGCACAGACCTCGTAACGGCCATCGAGCCGACAAGCGCAGCGAAAATCGCGAGGACAAGAGGGATTCGGGGAATGGTCATAAAAATGTAGCGAAGCTCAGTAAAACAGGCCGCGACACAATTGGGTAGAAAAATCTGCGCTGTTTACTACGGTCCGTGTTCTCGACAAACCGTACGACAACGGCGGCTGACTGAGAGCATTCGTCAAAGACATAACGATTGTTATGTCTCCGGTCAACGGATATTTCCGTTACCGCTGGCGACGTGCCCAAGGATGCCGCCTATCAAGCCATCTGCTCGAAGGTGGCTGAACGGCTGCAAGCTGAGCGCCTACGGCAGAAACTCTCGCTCGCAGCCGTGGCTGCACGAGCTGGGCTTTCCTACCAAATGGTCGGTTACGTCGAACAGGGACGGCGAATTCCAGGGTTGGATACGCTGCTGCGCCTTTCCGACGCTCTCGGAGTCGACCCAAGCGCGCTAATCAGAGAGGCAAGGGAGGTTTGCACGGGGTGATTTGGCACCTTCGAGGCTTGATTTCACGCGGCATAAGGTTCCCTCAAGCGAATAGGGCTGCCCAAACGGAAATCTAGCCCTCCCGGAAAGAAAGGAGCCTTCGTTTGTGGGCGAAGGCTCTTTTTTCAAAATGAAAGATTAGCTTGCTTAAGACGGGTTCTAAGCGAGGGCGGGGTCACCTGCATGAGATTGAGGCTTGAAACGGCAGATGATCCCCTTCCGGCTGAAAAAGACCCTTCGCCAACTCCGCAGGAAGCCTCATCGTGAACAGCGAGCGGATCATCTCCAGCATGACGGGCAGCGCCAGCTATCTAACCCTCGTGCGAATCTGACGCCGGTGACGACCTATGTGGTTCAGGTGCGCGCCATCGGCAGCCAGGGCCGTTCGATTTGAGCGATCCGGCGGTGTGACCGGAGGCAGCGAGAAAGAATCGGATTGGAAACAGGCGGCGAATCGCCCCATGCTCAAACCGTGAACTCCGCGCCCGCGCCATACACTTCCCTGCTCGACCGCACGCGGGAAATCGCGCTCCTCCAAAGCACCTCCGCCCTCCTCTCTTGGGATCAACAGACGTACATGCCGCCTCAGGCGGTCGCGCATCGCGCCGAGCAACTCAGTTATTTCTCCGGGAAGGCGCACGCGCTGTTCACCGCGCCGGAAGTCGGCGGATGGATCGCCGCCTGCGAAGACCTCGGCCTCGGCGACGATTCCGGCGCAAACGTCCGCCAGTGGCGGCGCGATTATGACCGCGCCACGCGCCTCCCCGGCAATCTCGTCGAAGAAGTCGAACGCACCCGCGTGCTCGGCAACGAAGCGTGGATACATGCCCGGCGCGCGTCCGATTTTGCCAGCTATGCTCCGTCGTTGGAGAAAATGTTCTCGCTCAGCCGGCAAATGGCGGACCTCTGGGGCTACGAAGATTCTCCCTACGATGCCCTCCTCGAAGGCTACGAAACCGGCGCTCGAGCCGCCGATTTAACCATCCTCTTCGACGGCCTGCGCCCCGAACTCAGCACGCTGCTCGCGCCCGCCTCGGAACGCTCCGCCCGCGTCTCTGCCGATCTCCTCGCCGGGCATTATCCGGTCGAGCAACAGAAGGCGTTTAACCGCGAGGTGGCCGCCGCCATCGGGTTCGACTTCGCCGCAGGCACGATCGACACCACGACGCACCCATTTTGCAGCGGCGTCGGCCCGGGCGATTGCCGGCTCACCACGCGCTACGACGAAGGCAACTTCCTCGTCTCCCTCTACGGCGTCCTGCACGAAGCTGGCCACGGCATGTACGAGCAAGGGCTGGATCAATCGGCCTTCGGCACGCCCATCGGCACGGCGGCTTCGCTGGGCATCCACGAATCGCAGAGCCGGCTCTGGGAAAATCAGGTCGGACGCGCGCGGAGTTTTTGGCAACACTGGTTGCCCCGCGCCGCGCACTACTTCCCGGGCCTGGCCGCGCGCACGGCGGAGGAAATGTTCGGCGCTGTCAATCGCGTCACGCCATCCTTCATCCGCGTCGAGGCGGATCAGGTGACGTATGATCTCCACATCATGCTGCGTTTCGAGCTCGAGCGGAAGATTCTCGACGGCGACATCGCCATCGCCGACGTGCCCGCCGCCTGGAACGAAGCGTTCGCCAAATCCTTCGGCCTCACCGTGCCCGACGACGCCCGCGGCTGTCTCCAGGATGTCCATTGGAGCGAGGGCCTCATCGGTTACTTCCCGACCTACACGCTCGGCAACCTCAACGCCGCCCAACTCTTCCGCCGTGCCCTCTCCGAGTTGCCGGGATTGGAAAACGATCTCGCCGCCGGCAGCTATCAACCGCTCCTGGCCTGGCTGCGGGCGAAGATCCATCGTCCCGGGCAGCGCCTGCTCCCGCGCGAACTGATCGCCGCCGCCACGGGCGAGCCGACTAATGCGACGTACCATCTCGCCGCCTTGCGGGAGAAGTTCGCCGGTTGATCCAGCCGGGCGAGACTTCCCTCTTGCGCCCCGCGGCAACCCGCCGTTAAATGCGCGCGATGACTTCCGTCGCGTTAAAGAAGTAGCGCTGCCAATGACCAAGGGTTATCTCCTCGCCTGGGCATTGGCGGGATTATCGCTGGCCGGTTGCGTGCGCCCCGGCGGCAGGGTGTCGCAAGGCAATCGCGACCAGATTCTCTATGCTGGCAACGGCTCCGAGCCTCAGGACCTCGACCCGCAAGCGGTCATCGGCACAATCGAACAACGAATCATGAACGCGCTCTTCGAAGGGCTCGTCTCTCAAGACCCCAAGGATCTCCACCCCATCCCCGGGGTCGCAGAAACCTGGGACATTTCTCCGGATGGCCTCCAGTACACCTTCCACCTGCGCAAGAACGCCCGGTGGTCCAATGGCGACGCGTTGACCTCCCAGGACTTCCTGAATTCCTACCGGCGCGCCCTGCTGCCGAAACTCGGCTCGCAATACGCCGACATGTTCTTTGTGCATGTGGAAGTGGTCAACGCGCGCGAATTTTACGAAGGCAGGATCACCGATTTCAAGCAGGTCGGCTTCGAGGCGCCCGATCCGTACACGTTCATCGTCCATCTCAAGCACCCCTGCCCCAGTTTCCTCGGCATCCTCAATCATCAATCGTGGTACCCGGTTCCCTTGGCGACGATCTTGAAGTACGGCGCCATCGACGAAAAAAGCACACGCTGGACGGCGCCGGGAAACTTCGTCTGCAATGGCCCGTTCCGATTGAAATCGTGGAAACCGGAGGTGGACCTCGTCGTCGAAAAAAATCCCTGCTGGTGGAACGCCTCGATCGTTCGCCTCAAGGAGATTCATTATTATCCCACCGAAAATATCGACACGGAGGAGCGCGACTTCCGCTCGGGCCAGTTTCACATTACCTACGACCTGCCGCAGACGAAGGTGGATAATTACCGGAAGGATTCTCCGCAGTTCCTGCGCATCGAACCGTACCTCGGCAGCTACTATTACCGGCTCAACGTCACCAACCCGGCCGTGCAGGACAAACGCGTGCGGCGGGCGCTCGCCATGGCGATCGATCGGGACGCGATCGTCAAGAATGTCACGCGCGGCGGGCAGGCGCCGGCCCACAATTTCGTGCCGCCGTCCCCTGATCCCGCGGGCTACGTCTGTCGCTCGTCGATCCCAACGGATTTTGAAGGCGCCCGGAAGCTGCTCGCCGAAGCGGGTTATCCGGATGGCAAAGGCCTCCCGCCGATCGAGCTCTTGATTAATACCAGCCAGAACCATCGCCAGATCGCCGAGGCCATCCAGCAGATGTGGCACGATCACCTCCACATCGACGCCAAGATCGTCAACCAGGAGTGGAAGGTGTACCTCGATTCCCAGCATCAACTCAATTATTGCGTCTCGCGTTCGGCGTGGATCGGCGATTACGATGATCCCTTCGCGTTTTTGGCGATCATGACTTCGGACGGCGGCAATAACGACACCGGCTTCAAGAGTCCCGAGTACGACCGCCTCCTGCGGGAGGCGGTGGCGGCGCCGACCAAGGCGGAGCGATTTGCCGATTTCCAAAAGGCGGAAGCCATCCTGATGGACGAGGTCCCGATGGCGCCGGTGTATTTCTATACGCGCGTGTACCTCATGCAGCCTTCCGTGAAGGGTTGGTACTCCAATAATCTGGACATCCACATGCCGCAATTCATTTACCTCGAGGACACGCCCGCGGCGCGTTGATTCTCCGACCCCATGTTGCGATTCATTCTTCGCCGGGCGCTGGAGACGATCCCCGTCTTGTTAATCATCATCACGGGCACGTTTTTCATGGTGCGTTTTGCGCCGGGCGGGCCGTTTGATTCCGAGCGCAACGTGACGCCGGAGATCAAGCGCAACCTCGAGGCGCATTATGGTTTGGATAAGCCGCTGTGGGTCCAATACCTGCGCTACCTGCGGCAACTCTCGCACGGGGATCTGGGGCCGTCGTTCAAGTATGCGAACCGCACGGTCAACGAACTTATCTCCGACTCGCTTCCGGTCTCGATGGAGCTGGGAGTCGAGGGCATGGCGATCGCGCTGGTCATCGGCGTGGGGGCCGGCATTGTCGCGTCGCTGCGGCCAAATTCGGCCACCGATTATATCCCGATGTCGCTGGCGATGGCGGGCGTGTGCGTTCCTACCTTCGTGGCGGGGCCGTTGCTCGTGCTGATCTTCGCCCTGGGGTTGAAGTGGTTTAACCCATCGGGCTGGTACGAACCGGCCGACCGCGTGCTGCCGGCCTTCACGCTCGGGATCTATTATGCCGCCTACCTTGCGCGGCTCACGCGCGGCGGCATGCTCGACATTCTCTCGCAAGATTTCATCCGCACCGCGCGCGCAAAAGGCGCGAGCGAGACGAGGGTAGTGCTCAAGCACGCGCTGCGCGGCGGCATGCTGCCCGCGGTTAGTTTTCTGGGGCCGGCGCTCGCGGGAATCATCAGCGGATCGTTTATCGTGGAAACCGTCTTTCAAATTCCCGGTTTAGGCCGGTACTTCATCACCGCCGCTTTCAATCGCGATTACACGATGGTGCTCGGCACCGTGATTTTCTATGCCGTGCTCATCATTTTCTTTAACCTGCTGGTGGACATCCTGCAGGTGTGGCTCAATCCGCGGGTGAAGTTTGACTAACCGCCATGGTGGACGATCACATCCAAGCGGAAGAAGGCAGTTCGCTCTGGGCGGATGCCTGGCATCGGCTCGTCCGCAACCGGCTCGCGGTGATCGGCGGCATCGTCGTTGTCCTCATGTGCCTGGTTTGCGGCCTGGCGCCTCTGCTGCCGGTGGCGGACCCCAACGCGCAGGATCTGGCCAACTACGCAACCGCGCCAAATCATGCGCATTGGTTTGGCACGGACATCCTCGGGCGCGACCTCTTTGCGCGGGTGCTTTACGGCGGGCGGATCTCCCTCGCGGTGGGCGTCGTGGCCACCGGCGTGGCGCTCGTCATCGGCGTGATCTACGGCACCGTCGCGGGGTTCATCGGCGGCGCGACCGACGCGGTGATGATGCGGATCGTCGACATCCTGTACGCGTTGCCATTTACGATCTTCGTCATCCTGTTGAAGGTGTTTCTCAACGACGTGAAAATCGGCGGCCACACGATCGGCGATGAATACAGCATCTACCTTCTCTTTGCCGCGATCGGCGCCGTCGAGTGGCTGACCATGGCGCGAATCGTCCGCGGGCAGGTGCGTTCCCTGCGCAAACTGGAGTTCATCGAAGCGGCGGAGGCGCTGGGCCTCGGCCGGCGCCGGATCATCTTCCGCCACATGATTCCCAACGTGCTCGGGCCGGTGATCGTCTACACGACGCTGACCATTCCTTCGGTGATGCTCTTCGAGTCGTTCCTGAGCTTCCTGGGCCTCGGCGTCGGCCCGCCTAACGCCTCTTGGGGCGTGCTGATCGGCGACGGTCAAAAAGCGATGGAAGAATTCCCGTGGCTGCTGATCTTCCCCGGTCTCGCGCTGGCCATTGCGCTCTTCTCCTTCAACTTCCTCGGCGACGGCCTGCGCGACGCGCTCGATCCGCGCGCGGCCAAAGACTAACATGCCGCTTCTCCACGTCCATCATCTGCGGGCTTCGTTCCACACGGGCAAGGGCATCGTGCGCGCGGTGAACGATGTTAGTTTTAGCGTCGAAAAAGGAGAGACGCTCGGCATCGTCGGCGAATCCGGCTCGGGCAAATCGGTCACCTGTTATTCGCTGATGGGCCTCATCCCGCAACCGCCGGGGCGCATCGAGACCGGGCAGGCGCTGTTTGGCGGCGTCGATCTCCTGCATTGCGCCAAGAGTGAGCTGTCCGCCATTCGCGGCAAGCGCATCGCGATGATTTTCCAGGACCCGATGACATCGCTCAATCCGTACATGCGGATCGGCGAACAGATCATCGAGCCGCTCCTAATCCACGGCGGGGTCAGCCGGCCGGACGCGGAGAAACGCGCGTTCGCCGCCATGAAAGAGGTGGGCATCCAGGACGGCGCGAGCCGCCTGCGCGCGTACCCGCACGAGTTCAGCGGCGGAATGCGTCAACGCGTGATGATCGCGATGGCGCTCGTCACCAACCCCGAGCTGTTGATCGCCGATGAGCCCACGACCGCGCTCGACGTGACCGTGCAGGCGCAGATCCTCGATCTCATCAAGAAGCTCCAGCGCGAGCACGGCACGGCGGTCATCTTCATCACGCACGATCTCGGGGTGGTGAGCGGGTTTTGCGACCGCGTGCTCGTGATGTACGCCGGGCGCATCGTCGAGACGGCATCCGTGGACGCGATCTTCCATTCGCCGATGCACCCTTACAACAAGGCGCTGCAACGCAGCATCCCCGCGCTGCAGCCGAAGGGCGCGGATTTATACACGATCCAGGGTCTGCCACCCGATTTGTCGAAGCCCACGACTGGTTGTCCGTTCGCGCCGCGGTGCGAGTTCGCGCGGCCGGAGTGCGAGGCGCCGGTGCAATTGCTGGAGGTCGCGCCCGGGCATGCCACCGCCTGCACGCGCGTGCAGCAGGGCACGCTCCGGCTGGCCGAGCAGCTTGAAACCCTCACGCGGGTCGATGACGCCTTTGCGGCGCCGCAACCGGTTTAAACTCCCATGGCATTCCTCGAGATCCAAAACCTGAAGGCGCACTTTCCGGTCGAGCGCGGCTTCTTCTTCAAGCGCCTCGTCGGGACCGTGCGGGCGGTGGATGGGATCGAGCTGAGCCTGCGCAAGGGAGAAGTGCTGGGCCTCGTCGGAGAGTCGGGCTGCGGCAAGTCGACGTTAGGCCGCACCATTCTCCAGCTCATCCCGCCGACGGAGGGGACGGTCGTCCTCGGCGGCAAAAATCTGACCGCGATGCACGGCCTGGAGCTGCGCCGGGCACGGGCAGATTTCCAGATGATCTTCCAGGATCCGTACGCTTCGCTGAACCCGCGCATGACCGTCTTCGACGCGCTGGCGGAAGCGATCTCCACGCACAAGCCTCATGCCGCGCGCGACCTGCCCGCGCGAGTCGCGGCGTTGATGGAGCGGGTGGGGCTTTCCCCGCGATTCATCCACAAATATCCGCACGAGTTCAGCGGCGGCCAGCGGCAACGCATCGCCATCGCGCGGGCGCTCGCGGTCGAGCCGAAGCTGATCATTGCCGATGAACCGGTGAGCGCGCTCGATGTTTCCATCCAGGCGCAGATCATCAATCTGCTCGCGAAACTCACGCGCGAGATGGAGCTGACCACCATCTTCATCTCGCATGACTTATCCGTGGTGAAACACATCTCGGATCGCATCGCGGTGATGTATCTCGGGCGCATCGTCGAGATCGGGCCGGCGACGGAGGTCTTCGAGCGGCCGTTGCATCCGTACACCAAGGCGCTGGTGAGCGCGGCGCCGATCCCCGATCCGGCGCGCGAGAAGACGCGCAAGCGGATCATCCTTTCGGGCGACCCGCCGTCGCCGATGAACCCTCCGGTGGGTTGCACCTTTCATCCGCGGTGTCCGTATGCAATCGAGGCGTGCAAGGCGGCGTATCCGCCGTTTGTGAAGTACACGCCGGATCGCCGGGCGACGTGCATCCGGCTGCACGAGATCAACCCGCCGCCAGAGGTCAGCGAACCGCTCCCAATATCAGACAGGAGTTGATCCCGCCGAAGCCGAACGAATTGCTCAAAATTGTGCGCATGGGAATCTCGCGACCGGCGCCGGTGATGATGTCGAGATCACACGCGGGATCCGGCTCCTCGTAGTGCAACGTCGGCGGCGCCCAGCCGTGTTGCAACGCGAGCGCGCAAGCCACGGTTTCAATCGCTCCGGTCGCGCCTAACGGGTGCGCGTGATATGCCTTTGTTCCGCTCACGGGAATCTGCCGCGCGCGCGCGCCAAACACCGCCTTGATCGCCAGCGTCTCGGTGGAATCATTGACCTGCGTGCTGCTCGCGTGCGCGTTGATGTAATCGATCGACTCCGGCCCGAGTCGCGCGTCGTCCAGAGCGGCGCGCATCGCAGCGATGGCGCTGGCGCCGTCGGGCAATGGGCTGGTCATGTGAAAGGCGTCGTTATTGAGGCTGTACCCGAGCACCTCGGCGTAAATGCGGGCGCCGCGGGCGCGGGCGTGTTCGAGCTCCTCGATCACCAGCGACGCGCCGCCTTCTCCCATCACAAACCCATCGCGGGTGCGGTCAAACGGCCGGCACGCGCGGACGGTCGGTTCGCCGGTCCACTGGCTCATCGTCTTGATGATGGCAAACGCCCCGAAGGTCAGCGGGCTGAGCGGCGCTTCCGCGCCGCCGGCGAGCACGACATCGGCCCACCCGTCGCGAATGTACCGCAACGCCTCGCCCACCGCGACGGTGCCGCTAGCGCAACTATTGGAGTTCGTCGTGCCCACGCCGCGGAACCCGCACTCGATCGCGATGTTCGTATGCGCCGAGCCGCCGAAGACTTGCAACGCCAGCGTCTGGTTCACGCCCCGCGCGCCTTTCTTCAGGAAATGCGCGTGTTGAAACTCGGCGTTGGCAATGCCGCCGAGCGCGGTGCCAAAACTCACCCCGACCCGTGCCTGGGGCTCCTCGGGAGAGTGCGCGAAGCTTGCGTCTTCCAACGCAAGCCGCGCGCTGGCTACGGCAAACTGCGCGTAGCGATCCAGCCGCTTGAGCCGGTGCGGAGGGAAGAAGCTCGTCGGATCGAAGTCGAGCACCTCACCGGCGCAGTGCGCGTTAATGTCGCTCGAATCGAACGCGGTGAGCAGCCCGATCCCGCTGCGCTGCGATTTGAGAGAATCCCAAAAAGCCTCCACGCCGATCCCGTTGCTGGCGATGGGACCGAGGCCGGTGATCACGGCGCGCTTCATGGGAGACAAAAGACAGAAGGATGAAGGCAGAAGGTAGAAGGCAGAAGGAGAGAATGCATTGCGCTGTCTGTTTAGAAGTTAGTCGTTCGGGGGATTTCCTTCATCCTTCTGCCTTCATCCTTCTGCCTTCATCCTTCTGCCTTTTCCAAATACGCTTTCATGCAACGCAACGTCTTGTTCGCCACGTTACCGATGAAAAACTCCCCGATGATCCAATCGGCCACTGGCGCCAACGCGCGGATGCGGAAGTTCAAATCGTGCACGATCTCCACGTGCACCCCGTCGGGCGTTTCCTGGAATTGCCAAACGACCTCCATTCCCTTCGTGAACGCCTTCAGATGCTTGAAACGCACCTCCATCCGGTCCCGATCGATGATCTGCTCGCTGGTCCAGGCGATTGGGATGCCGGATCGCGTTGCGGCCATCTTCACGATGTTGCGGGCTGGACCGCGCTCGTAGTAGTGGATGTAGCGATAATGCGGCAGGATCGCCGGCCACCGTTCCAGATCGGCCGCCGTCTCGAAAATCCGCTCCAGCGGCGCCCGGATGACGATGTCGGTGGCGGTGTGCATATCGCTCGTTCTACGAAGCCTTGGCTGCCGCGGACGCCGCCGGCTTCCTCACCCGATAATGCAGGAGGCAAATGTCGCCGGCGGGCTTCATCGAGACCAACCGCAGGCCGACGGCGGACGGCAGGAATTCCGGGGTGGGCGGTCCGGTCAACGTCGGCGCCTCCCGGCGTCCCGAAATGAGCGGGCAAACCACGAGCCGCAGTTCATCCACGCGCCCGCCGGAAAGCAACGCCATCGCCACTGGCGCGGCAGCCGGCGTCAGGATCTCGCAATGCGCGTCCTCGCGCGGATCGAGCGCGTCGATCCATTCGCAAATGGCGTCGGCGCGGCGGGCGTTGCGAAAACCCGTGGCGCCCGGCGTTTGTTCGCTCGCCGGGAGCGGGGCGAGCCGGCCGTCGAACGTGATCGCGGCATGGAGGATCACAGCCATGGCGGGGTTCTTAAATCACCGTCTGGCGGGTGACGTCCTTATCCACTTGCCGCTCGAGTTGCTCCTCGAGACCCATGAGGTCCGAAGGCGCCGCCGGCTCGTGCGAGCGGAACAGCATGTAAACAACGCCGCCGACCAACCCGTAGAAAATCACGCTGCAAATAAAGCCGATCATCGAAGTCGGCGCCGCCTTCCCGGCGCTCACCCCGCAGAGATCGCCCAGCAGCCGGACAAATAACGTCTCGCGCAATCCCAGCCCCGATACGCTGATGGGCAACGAAACGATCGTATTGACGATCGGCATGATCGTCGAGATGTCCCAAAGCGTCACCTTCGCATGCACCGCCCGCGCCGCGAAATAGTAGGTAAAGAAGAAGGAGCTATGCCCCACGATGGACACCAGAAATCCCGCGACGGTCGCGCGCCATTCCTGCACGCAGAGGCGGCAGGCGGTAGAGAGTTCCAGCACCTTATTCCGGCCCGGCAGGCCAGCCGGAAGCTTATCCGCCAGGTTGAAAAACACGACGATCCCCGCGCAAATGAACGCCCCCGAGGCCAACCCTATCACCGTCGCGAAACTTGCCAGCAACGCGGATGATTCCGGAGTCTTCGTGAGCCAGCGGTAACGCAATGAGACAAAGACGATGGCGATCAGGATCAACGCGAGCAGACCCAACAGCCGGTCGATCACCACCGAGAGGATCGCGCCGGCCCGTTTGCCGCGCGCGGCCTTCTCCCGCAGCGCGTAAAACATCTTGATCGCGTCCCCGCCGGTCGACCCGATCAGGAACAGGTTAAAAAACGTCCCGATCATGTAAATCTGCGCGACCCGCATCCAGCTCAACACGATCCCCTGCGCCCGCAGCAGCAGCCCCCAACGCACCGTGCCCACCAGCGGCGAAGACGCCGCCGCGCCGATCGCGGCGAGCACCCACCGCAGGTCCGCCCCGCGGATGGCATTGGCCATGTCCGCGCGCTTGTGCGGATCGTGGAAAATGAAGTAGAGCATCACCGCCGTCACGGTGACCTGCAGCACGGTCAGGAGGATTTTTTTCACGCGAGGCAGTCGAGTTCTAACGCAGGCCGCGCACCGTGTCGCCTCACCGCGCCCCAAACGCAAGCGCGGGCTGCGGAAAACGGGCCTTCCAGCGGGCGTGCGCCTCCTGGATTTCCTCGGCTTTCATCCGCGGATTGAGCTCCCAGACGAAGAGGCAGTTCTCCGGCAGCAACGGGATGAGCCGGTCGTAATCGATCCCGCCGGCAAACGGCACGCGATGGTCCGTGCTCGGCCATTGCGTGTCGTGCAGGTGGCAGCCGAAGAGCCGGCCCCGGATCGCGCGCAGCCATTCGTAATGGTCCACAAAATTCAGATTCGCCTTCACCTGGATGTGGCCGAAATCGTGCCAGTAACCCACGTGCGGGGCGTTCAACTCATCCAACAGCGCCGGCGCCTCGCGCTCGGTGGGCACCTCCTCGTAGCCGAAGCGGCCTTCGATCCCGAGGTTGATGTTCTTGTTGCCCGCGTGTTCGACGATGCGTTTAAGGCAATCCTTCACGCGCTGGAGGTACACGGGCGCCTTCGCCTCCCGCTCGCGCACCGCCGCGATCTTCAATTGCACGAACTCGCGCGAGAGCATCTGCCCCGCCTTGGCCAGCTTGACGAGCCGTTGGGTGACCGGCCGCATGTTGACCCGCCCCAGATGAAGCACCACCAGCCCTGCCCCCAGCCGCTGGGCGAAATCGATCGTCTGGCAGGTCAGTTTGACGGCTCGCTGGCGGTCGAACGGCCGGTGCGACGTGAACTCGTAGCAATCCGGCGAACTGCCCGTCACCTCCAGCGGCAGCGGGCAAAAGTTATGCAGGCTGCTGATCCGCGCGCCGCCTTTCTCGACGAACTGCTGGATGCCGCCGATAAGCGAGACGCGGATGCCGTGACTCAGCTCGATGTTGTCAAACCCGAGATCGACGATTTCCTGCAACATCGGCGCGCCCTCCTGATGGCGGCTGGAGTTCCAGCACGTCGAAAACGAAAGCATGTCGAGGGGGGCAGGCGGGATTTAGAGCGTCGTCTGGAACCGCACCGGCTCGCCGCTGGCCATGGCCGCGTGCTGCTCGTCGCTGCAAGGGGCGTTGGTCGGCACGGCGGTCGGGGTCGTGTTGTACTCCGTGATGCCGCTGTCGAGGAGGAATTTTTCTACTTCCTCGCCGCTCACGTCAGGCAGCATTTGGCCGTTGATCTCGACGCACGGCGAAAGGGGCTGACCGCTTTTCTGCTCCATCTCCCAGCGGAACGCCGGGTTTTGAATGATGTCTTTCTCCGTGTAAGGCAACTTGTACTTTTGCAATACGGCGCGAACGCCGGCGCTCCAGCCGCAGTAGGTTTTGAGATAGGCGGTGATCTGTGGTTGTTCCATAGGACAAAGAAAAGACTGCCAGAGTGTCCGTTGACGCATCGCGAATGTCAACGGGCCGGTGGCCTCACCGAAAATTTCGCCAGCCGTACGCCATCAGCCTTTGGCGGCAATCCAGCTTGTCTAAATACTCCTCCGGGTTCCCCCGATGCCGCACCCGGCCAAAGGCCCGCAGGAAGAGCCACTCGGCCGCGAGTCGCGCGAGGATGAGCGTCTTGGCGGGTTGCGCGCGCGCGATCACCTGGTACTTGCGCAGGAGATACCACCGGCTGGCGTAGAACTTCACCAACCGGTCGGAGGAAGACACCGGCGTGCCCCCGTATTCATGCCGCGCCAGCAGCGCCGGCTCGGGGCGCAGCGTCCATTCTGAGCGGTTGATCTTCATGCTGAAGTCGAAGTCGACGTCCAGCCAGTTGAGTTGTTCGTCGAATCCGCCGACCTCGTCGAACGTCGCTCGCCGCACCGCCATCGCCGCCGCGGTAATGCACAACGGGCCTGCGCGCTTGCCGAACCACCGCAGCCACCGCGACCAAAGCGGCAGCCCCAGCAACAGGCTCAACGCGCCCGGCTCCGGATGCCATGCGGCCGTCGGCGCGCCGTGTTCATCCTCCGTGCGGAATCCGAGCAGGCCCAGGCGCGGTTCCGCCTCGAACGCCGCGCGCAACGCGTCCAGATAGGGCATCAGCGGGAAGGCGTCCGCGTCGAAGATCAGGACGAGATCCGTGCCAAGGAGACGGACGCCTTTGTTGAGATTGGCGGAGAACCCTAGATTGCGTTCATTGCGCACGATCTCGACATCGGCGGGCAAGTAGTCGGGCGGCGGCAGCGGGGAGCAATCGTCGAGCAACAGGACGCGCGCCAGCGCCGCGCCATGGAGACGCCGGTGCTCGCGCACGCAGGCCAGCGCGAGCGGCCAGGTGTTGTAGTTGGTGACGAGGACGCCGACGGAAAGCATCACAGCAAACGTTGAATTTCGCGGGCATGCACCTCCAGACGGTGCCCGTGATACCAAGCACGCGCCGCGCCCGCCACCGCCTCGAGGTCGCCGTCGGCGTGTTCGAGGAAATGCTCGCCGGCGCGCAGCCCGTCGCCCGCGTCGGAGTTCCTGGGGAACGTCACCGGCACGAGCCCGTGCGCGCAATACGCCGCGAAGATCGTCGACTTGCCCAGGTGAGGCGCGGGGTAGTTGAAATACCCGGCGAACGACCGCGCAAACAGCGCGCTCGCCTCCGCCGCCGGCAGCGACCCGGCTTCCCGCACGTCGATCCCGGCGAGCCGCGCGACTCCCGGGATCGGCCCGCCCACGTCGATCACCCGCTCGATGCCCTGGCGCCGGCAGAACGTCCTCAGCGCCTCCGATTTGGCGTAAACCTCCGCCCGCACCGGCGGACTGCCGAAGACGACCGCCTGCCGTTCGCGAGTTGCCAGCGGCGCGACTTCCGGCGGTGCGCCCAGGGTTGAAAAAACGGGCGCCACCGTGGTGGGCAGGTCTTCCCCGCGCCGCAGGGCGCCGGTGAGTTCACGGAGGGAGATCGTAGTGGTGATCCGGCGGGCGTCCGCGAGGCGGGCCAGGCGAGCGGCCAGCCGCCGTTGGAATGGGCTCGTCCAAAACACGCTCGACCACGGCGGACCCGAAGCGAACACCTCATGAAAGAGCACGACGAGCCGGCGGCCGGAATCCCGTTTCCAGCGCTCCAGGGCGTCCACTAGCCAGAAGGGGCAACCCCGGTGCGCGTACCCGTACCCGACGTAGTGCAGCAACACGGGGCCGCTGGCGCGATCGAGCGATTCGCGCATTGCGACCGCCGACCTCGCCGCGACCGCTTCGGCGGGAAACGGCGCGACGAACGCGCCGCCGTCCCACCCCGGGTCACCGACGATGAACCGCGTCCCGACGCTTTGACGCTCGAGGAGTTCCCGCGCGAGCAGCACCGCGAAATCCCCCACCCCGCTGAACGCCGGCGGGAGAGCCGGCACGATCTGCACGAGTTCCATGCGGCAGATGTAATGCACCCGCCCGCTGCCGCAAAGCGCGAAGCGTCCCAGTTGTAGCGGCGGTCTATGCAAGCTGTCGGACTTGGCGCCGCCGCCATTTT
>CAXUAZ010000022.1:0-28879 GCA_964249195.1 uncultured Chthoniobacterales bacterium | reverse complement strand
CGCCGAGCTACGACGCGGTCCAGCCGGAGTTGATGATCCGCGACGAGTTGGAGCGGCACGACCCGGAGGGCAGCAGCATCCGTGCCGCATTCGACGAATGGGTGCGGGCCGAGCTGGACCGGATGGAGCACGACCCGGCGCGCGCGGTCCGTAGGCAGAATGGCGGCGGCGAAATCCAGCGCGCGCCCGATGTCGGTGGCGGCGCGCTCCGGTTCGTCGAGGGCCGGCCAACTCGCGGTGAGGCGGCTGGATTCGGCCAGCGTCTGCCAGATCGTGGGCTGCACGGCAAACCCGACGACACCCGCCGCATCCCCGCCGCGGCGCGCCGGCAGGCTTTGCTCGACAAACTTCCGCGCCTGCCCTCGCGCTTCGGGCGCGAGGCTGGCCGAGTCGTCGACGACGAAGAGGACGCTGAGGTCGTTTCCCGGTCGCAACCACCGGATGCCCGCCAGCGCCAGCGCGATCGACAATAACAAGACGGCCCGCGCCGCGAAACAAGCCCTTCGTTGGGCGGACGTGAGGTCGGCCAGCGAGCGCCGCATGGCCAGCGCCAGGATCGCGATCGCCGGCGCCGCGAGCAGGAGAAAACCGGAGTGCGTCCACTCGAGCGGAATGCTCATTCCGTACGCCGCCGGTGAAAGCTCCACCATTCTCCAAGACACAATGCGAACGCCGCCAGCGCCAGATAGATCCACGGCGGCCAGACCGGAAAATGCACGGCGGGCGGGGCGGCGGCCAGCGGCGCCGCGGAGAACATGGACATGGCGCGATCTCCGGTATTGACCGGCGCCCACCGCTCGCGACCATCCGAGTCGCGCAGAAGGTAGAAGCCATTGCGCGCCGGCTGCCAAGTATCGCGGGTCCATTCCGCGGCTGAGATGGACGCCGGCAGGGGCGCAAAGGAGCGTTGCGCGCGCGCCCACACGGCGGCGCCAACGGGCAGCGAGACCGATTCACCAGCGCGGCGGCTGATGTCTTCGGTCGCGTCGTCGTGGCTTGCCAGCCAGCTCAGGGTGTTATGAATCAGCAACGGAAAGGCGACGCGCAGCGGCAGTTCGGAATCCGTGGCGCCGAAGGCAAACGCGGCGACTCTTTGACCGGGCCGCTCGCCGGCAATCACCAGCGGTTGATCGAGCGCGCGCGCCGGCGCCGTGAATCTCCAACCGGGGAGATCCACCGGCGGCGCGATGGCATTCGCCCGGAAGAAGAGCACGTCGCGCAGGTCGACCAGTCGCAACAATGGGTTGACATGATCCTGTTCCGTCACCACCGGCTGATTCCGCGGCGGAGCGCCCGGAACATTAAACGGCGTTTGCTTTAGAAAGAGGAAATTGCCCGCGGGAAGTCGATCCGCGCGTTCGAGGCCGGGAGGCAGGAAATCATCGAGGATGACGGCATCGAAAGTTGCCGCCTGGGCCGCGTTGAATTCCGCGGGGGCAAGCAGATCGTAGCGCAAATCGGCGTCCGCCTTGAGCAGGCTTTCGAGATACAGATTGCCCGCGGATACGAGCAGCGTCCGCCGAGGCCGCGGCGGCGAGATCACGGCGTAGGCGTCATCGTCGAGGGGGTACGCGTCCGCATGCGCCAAATGCGCGGAAAGCCAGCCGCGCGCGTTTGCCAGGCCGCGATCCGCCGCGAGGGTCGGATAGATCTCCGTGTGGCGTTCGCCCGGCGCGAGGTCGAACGGTTTGACGTCGATCAACGCGCCGTCGTAGGAGAGTTCCACGCTGCCCGATTGTCGCGAGGCGCCGAAGTTCTCCAGCTCGAGGAGAACTTCGTCCGTGCCGGGGCTGTTCGGCAAGGGCCGCGCGGTCAGACGGGTGATGCCGACGTTTTCGGGAGGTTTGCCGGCGCCGACGAGCTGCAACTCTAGCTCTGGATCGGACGGGAGACCTTCAGGCGCTTGATCGGTCACGAGCACGATCCGGCCGCCGCGTCCGCGGGCCGCGAGCAGGTCGTGCGCGGCGCGGATGGCGTCTTGAATGTCGCCGCCCGCGTCGCTCGCGCGGAGGGTTCGCAGACCGTCGAGAAGCGGCTTCTCGTCGGTGCTGAAACCGACGGCCGCGCGCGGAGAAAACTCCACTGCGAGCAGCGCCGCCGGTTCGTCGACGGATGCGCGGCGCAGATAACTTTCGGCGACGTTGCGGGCGGCGTCGAAGCGCGGCCGGCCGTCATCGCCGCGAGCCTGCATCCTTGCGCGGCAATCCAGCACGATCACGGCGCCTCCGCGGAACCGCCGACACTCCGGCCGCGCCAGCGCGAGCAGCAATAGTGCGAAGATCAGCAGTTGCAGCAGCAACGAAAGAATCTGCCGCAGCCGTTGGAACAACGCGCGCCGCCGGTGGTCGGCGGCCACCCGCTGCCAAAACATCAACGTCGATACCTGCGCCGGCTGCCGACGCAGCTTGAACAGATAAAGAACAACGATGACCGGCGCGAGCGCCGCAAACGCCAGGGCGGCGGGTTGAAGAAGGGTCATGCGCGTTCGCCAGACTCTATCGCGAGACGCAACTCACCTCAAACCGCCTAATTTGAATCAGCGCTTCCATAGGTCGTATAGGACCTATGGGACCTATTGCCTGACGGCAGAAAACCTAGTTACTTCAAGAAGTAACGTTTGGTCTTGAGTTTGCCGGTGGCCTTAAAGCTGGAAGCATTCGCCTTCATATACGCGGCGACGGTGCCGTAAGGGATGCCGGTGACTTCGGAAAGCGCCTTCTGGCTCAAACCCTGTTTCTCGTTGGTCAACGACTCCGTGATGCGATCGCGAATATCGGCGCTGCTCATACGCTTGCGACGCTTGCGCGTGCCGCCGGGCTTCGGTCCGCGCTTGGCGGGGGTCTTGCCGAGCTTCGCGGCTTTCGCGCCGCCGCCGACGTGACGCGCCAACTCGGCGATCTTCGCCTCGACTTCTTCAAGTTTGGCGGTGAGTTGATCGCGCTCGGTAAAAAGCTTTTCGATGTTGGAACCTTCGAAAGCTTTCAGCTCTGCTTCGAGAGATGCTTTGCGTGCGTTGATTGCATCTTTCAATGCGGTGCTGGAAGTGCTGGTATTTGCCATAGGCGGGCCAATGTAGAGAGAGTTTGTGCATCAGCAAGCAATAATATTAAAGGTTGCGCTATTTTCTCCTACTCTCTGGCCGCAAAGAGAGCAGCGGTAAGGATGAACCCAATCACGTATATTATAACGACATCCGACACAAAATACGCGTACGTCATCAGCGCGATGCCGATGGCCACGAGCTTCCATTGCACCTGCTTTCTGCCATAGACAAACGCCACGAAACCGATGCCGCTAAACACGATGTTTCCAATCCAGTATGCCGCAATCGCCGATGTGCTCATTTGATAAACCGCGCCGAGGTGTATAGCAGTTGCCGTTCCGATGCTCTTTCAAAATATAACGCTGGTCCTCGCCCAAAAGCTATGGAAGGACGCCCAATTGCGCGTCGAGGGCGGCGTCATCCTGGAAGTTTCCTCCACCGACCGGCGGCTGCGGCCGTTGCGCGGCGAAACGCTGATCGACGGAAACGGCGCTTATCTGGCGCCCGGATTGATCGATCTGCATGTTCACGGCGCCCGCCGGCGGGATACGATGGAGGCGTCGGCCGAAGCCTTCGATGCGATCCGCGGCTTTCACGCGTCCGGAGGCACGACGGCGCTGGCGCTGACGACCGTTGCGGCGAGTCCGCCGGAGATCGAAGAGGTATTACGAGTCGCATCGCAATACGTCGGGGTAAACGGGCCGCGCTTCCTCGGCATCCATCTTGAAGGGCCTTGCCTGGCGGTGAACAAGGCAGGCGCGCACCGGCCCGAATGCATTCGCCTGCCGGATGTGGTCGAAACAGAAGCGTGGCTGCAATTTGCGGACCACATTACGCAGGTAACGCTCGCGCCGGAATTGCCCGGCGCGCTGGAACTCATCACGCGGTTGCGCTCCTGCGATATCATCGTCAGCGGCGGTCACAGTGATGCCTGGGACGAAGAAGCCGGCGCCGCTTTCGCGGCTGGGATGTCGCAGGTCACGCACTTGTTCAACGCCATGAGCGGCGCGCGGCGGCGCGGTCCTTTTCGAATCGCCGGCTTATTGGAATTTGCGCTGGCTCAACCGCGAATGCGTTGCGAACTGATCGCGGACGGGCGGCATGTCTCACCCACGCTCCTGCGCCTGGCGTATCAAGCAAAGGGAGCGGAAGGCATCACGCTGGTCACCGATGCGAGCGCGGGCGCCGGGCTTCCGGAAGGCAGTCACTATCCGTTGGGCACATTGGAGTGCGTCGTTCATGATGGCGCTGGTTTCACCGCTGACGGCGCTGCCCTCGCGGGGAGCACGATCCGCATGATCGATGCGGTGCGCCACATGGTGCAGCACGCGGGCGCGACGCTGCCCGAGGCGGTGCAGATGGCGACGTGGAACCCCGCGCGCGCCCTCGCGTTTGACCGCCGGCGCGGGTGGAACCCGCTGTGGGGTTCGCTCAGCGCGGGCGCGCCGGCCGATCTCGTGTTGATCTCAGAAGCGCTCGAGGTCCTCTCGACTTATGTCGCGGGCGAGTGCGTCTTTACATTGTGAGACGCTCAGGCGCCGACCGGGTGCCAGATCGTCTTGAACTCGACGAACTCGGCGATCTCTTCGACGCCTTGCGCGGCATCGGTCATCCAGTCGGTCGCGCCTTCCGCGCGGGTCTTGAGCCGTTTCACGCTTTCGGCGGCGCCGAGGCCCAGCGTTTTGGCTTCCGCTGCGGAAACTCCGGCGGCGTCAATCGCGCGGATCGCCTCGTGCGTCGCGAACGTCGGCAACAGCTCCGCGCGCAAGCCGGTCAGAAGATTGATCACGCCGCCCGGAAGATCGCTCACCGCCAGCATCTCGCCCAGGAGCACCGCAACCAACGAAGCGCGCTGGCCGACAAACGCCACCGTCGTATTGCCACTGACGATGATCGGCGCGAGCTGGCTCAACAACCCGAGCAACGGCGGCGCGGTCTCATCCGCGATGACGCCGACGACGCCAACGGGATCGGGCAGCGTGAAATTGAAGTACGGACCCGACACCGGGTTCGTATTGCCCACGACCTGCGCGTATTTATCCGCCCAGCCGGCGTAATACACCAGGCGATCCACGGCGGCTTCCACCTCGGCGGTGGCCTTAGGCCCAAGGCACGACGCCAACTCTTCTGCGCGCGACTCCATCATCTCGCCGAGCCGATAGAGAATCTGGCCGCGATTGTACCCGGAGCGTTTGGCCCAGCCGGGTCCCGCGGCGGCGGCGGCTTCAACGGCGTTACGCAGATCCTTGCGGGTGCAGCGCGGGACGTTGCCGAGGAGTCGCGAAGGGTTCGCCGGATCGTAGACCGGCAGCACCTGCCCGCCCTCCGAGCGAATGAAGGCGCCGCCGACGTAGACCTTGGGCGTCTTGTTGATGGGAAGCCGGCTCATCCGAGTTTCACGTACGCGGCCAATCCCTGCCGCCCGCCTTCGCGGCCGAAGCCGCTCTCCTTGTACCCGCCGAAGGGTGAGGACGGATCGAACTGATTGAACGTATTTGCCCAGATCACGCCGGCTTTGAGCGCGGCGCTCATCTGGAGAATGCGTGATCCCTTCTCCGTCCACACGCCGGCCGACAGGCCATAGGCCGTGTTGTTCGCCTTCTCGATTGCTTCGTCCAACGTGCGGAAGGTCAGCACGCTCAAGACGGGCCCGAAGATCTCTTCGCGCGCGATGCGATGGCTCGGCGTCACCCCGGTGAAAATCGACGGCGCGAACCAGAACCCTTTCTCGGGCAAGGGGCAATCCGGCGGCTGGTAAAGGGCCGCGCCTTCCGCTTCGCCCGCGGCGACCATTTCGCGGATGCGCGCCAACTGGCCGCGCGAGTTAATGGCGCCCACATCCGTATTCTTATCGAGCGGATCGCCGACGCGCAGGCTGGAGAGCCGCGTCTTGAGCTTCGCGACGAATCGCTCGGCAATCGACTCCTGCACGAGCAGCCGGCTGCCCGCGCAACAGACGTGCCCCTGGTTAAAATAGATCCCGTTGACCACGCCCTCGACCGCCTGATCGATCGGCGCGTCTTCGAACACGATGTTCGCCGCCTTGCCGCCGAGCTCGAGGGTGAGCCGTTTGCCGGTCCCCGCCGTCTCGCGCATGATCGCCTTACCAACGCCCGTGGAGCCCGTGAACGCCACCTTCGCGGCGCCCGGGTGCTTGACCAACGCGGCGCCCACTTCGCCTGCGCCGGTGATGAAATTCACGACGCCCGCGGGCAGCTCGGCGTCCAGTAAAAGCTCCGCAAATTTCATCGCGGTGACGGACGTGGTCTCGGCCGGCTTGAGCACCGCGCAATTGCCGCAGGCGAGCGCGGGCGCGAGTTTCCAGGCGAGCATCAGCAGGGGAAAATTCCACGGGATCACCTGCGCGACGACCCCGAGCGGCTGCGGCCGGCGCGGCCCGGCGAAGGCGTATTCGAGCTTGTCCGCCCAACCCGCGTGATAAAAGAGGTGCGCGGCGGCCATCGGCACATCGAAGTCGCGTGACTCCTTGATGGGTTTGCCGCCGTCGATGGTCTCGGCGACGGAAAACTCTCGCGCGCGATCCTGCAGCAGCCGCGCGATCCGGTAAATGTACTTGCCGCGTTCGCGCCCCGGCATTTTGCCCCAGACGTCGTCGTACGCTTTGCGCGCGGCGGTAAAGGCAGCATCCACGTCCGCCTGCCCGGCGAGCGCGATGTCGGCCACCTTGGCCTCCGTCGCCGGATTGATCGAATCGAAATACTTGCCCCCCTTGGGCGCGACGAATTTGCCGCCGATGAAAAGCTCGTAACGCTCCTTGATCCCCGACTCCGCCGACTCCGGGGCGGGAGCGTACGGCCAGCGATCTCCAAACTTCAGCGCGGGCGAAGGGGCGCGACCATTGGCAATCGACGAGGGAGAGGAAGCCACAACAGGTTGGAATTACGACGACTCCGCCTCGCTGTAAGAACCTTCAACCCGAACGGCAACGTCCGAATACGAGGAATCCACCTCGTAGATTTCCGTCATGCACGCCAGATACTTGTCCTTGTCGCCCATCTTCTGATAGGCGAGGCCAAGCGAATAGGTGATTTCCTTTTTCGTCGCATCCATGTTCTGCAACTTGGCGCGCGCGTCTTCGTACTGTTTGACGGCGAGATTGTAAATGTTCTTGGCCTCGAAACAGCGGCCGAGAAGATTCATTGCCTTCACGCCCAGGTTCGGGCTCAAGCGCGCCTTTTGCAGCTCGACGATCGCCTCGGAGTACTGCCCGATTCGGACCAACTGCTCGCCCAGCTCGTACCGGAAATTTAGATCGGTCGGATTGCGCTCGACGCGCTTGCGGGCCACGTCGATGAGCATCTCGGCCTTCTGCCGCTGGAATTCGGTGACCTCGGCTTTGTAGGCTTCCGCGGTCGCCTGGGCCTCTTCGTCCGCCGGTTCCCCTTGCTCACGCAGCCAAGCCTCCCGGGCATTGATCTGCTGATCGAGATCCTTGAGGGTCAAGTCGTTGACTTTCCGGACGAGATTGGGATCGCCGCTCTTGGTCAGTTGAACCGCCCAGCGGTAGTAAACCAACGCCTCGGCCAAGTCCTCCTTTTGTTCGTTGAGGCTCGCGATCTTGCGCACGACATCGAGACTCTCGGGGTTCTGCTCGTACAGCGCGTATTGCTCGGTGAGCTGCTGGTTGATCATGTCCTCGCTCTTGACCACGCGGCTGGCCTGCTCGAGCGACACCGCCTCGTCCTTGCTCTTGAGCACGTCCCGATAATCCTTGGCCGTTTCCCAACCGCCGGTCTTCATCGTGGAACGCGCCGCGGCGTCCTTGCCGCCCTTGATCGCGTCCATGTCCGCCGGATTGATCGAGGTGATCTGATTGTAAATCTTGATGGCGTCGTCGAGCCGGCCATTGGCCGAATAGTGCCGGGCCAGCTCGTGCAGGATCTTGGTGTCCTTGGGGCTGGCGTCGCGCATGGTTTCCAGCGCGAAACCGGCCGTTTCCACCATGCCAGCGGCGGACGCGGCATCGCGCAGGAGCGCGTTGGCGGACATGTTGTGCGGATCCTTCTCGAGGATCTCCTCGGCGAGCAGGATGGCGCCGTGCGGGTCTTTCTTGACCATGCTCTGCGCCTTCATCGCCTGGAGGGAAGCGCCCGAGATGCCGCGCAGAAAGCCCTTGTTGACCTTCGTGGCCGCCAGCTCCGCGCGACGCAGCCATTGCCGGCCGATCAGGAATTCGGGCGACTCCTTGAGGACAGCCTGGAGCAGCGACACGGCATAGCCGAAATTGCGCGTCTCCACGGCGGTGTTGGCCTTGAGCCAGAGGCTGCGGCCGTTGGACGATAGTTCCTTTTCGGTGATGGATGGCATGGATGACTGAACAGGGGTAACGACCGGACAACAGCAGATTAGCAAAAAACGCCGTATCCGGCCAGTCTTTTACGAACAACCCCTAATTAACTAAAGCTCAGGTGCTTGACCCCGGCGGCGGCGCAGGCGTTCAGGACGTTGATGATCCGCTCGTGCCGGACATCGGGCGCGGGCTGGATGATGACCGGATCCTCCCCTCCGTAGCTCATCAGATCGCGCAGTTTCTCTCGGGCCAGCGGGAGATCGCCGCTGGCGGCGTCGTAGGGGCTGCCGTTGATCTGTACCGTGCCGTCGCTGCCGATGGCGATCACGATGGGGATCTTCGGGGCGTCGCTATCCCGGGCCGAGGCGCCGCTAGGAAGGTTGATGCCGAGCTCCTTCTCGACCACCTGCATGCCCGCCGACGCCATAAAAAAAAGCATCAGCACGAAGACCACGTCCACCATGGGCGCGATCTGGAACCCGATGTCGCCATCTTCTGAGCCTACGGAGCCTGCCATGGTTGCTTAAAGGGTTGGAGTCTCCGGCTTTTTCGACCCGGGACCGGCTTTATCCACGACCGAGAAGGTCACGTTGGAAATGCCCGCCTCCCCCACCGCCAGCATCACGCCGCGGGTGAAATCGTACCGCGTTTGCTTGTCCGCGCGGATCAACACGCGCAGGCCGGGGTTGGCGGCGGCGCGTTGTTTTAACATCGGGGTCAGGTCGGCCGGGGTGGCATAGTTCTGTTCATCGACCGTGATCGCGCCGGCATCGGCCGCGAGCACCCACGAGATGTTGACGATCACCTGTCCCTTGTTCTTCTTGGCCGAGGTGCCGTCCGCCGCGATGGGCAGCTCGATGTTCTTGGTCGATTGGAGGACTTCCGTGGAGCTGATCGACATGAAAAACACCAGCAACACGAGGAGCACGTCGATCATGGGAGCGATCTGGAAATCCGGGTCTTCGTCCGGCATCTCGCGCACGGCCGCCTTGCGCTGGCGCCGTTTTGCCTTGATCCGGCTTTCGCTCATTGGTTCCAGTCCAGCTTGGCGCCGCAGTTCGGGCACGGCGACTGGCCGGCGTTGATCGAGGCGTTGCACACCGGGCAGTTGG
Source organism: uncultured Chthoniobacterales bacterium (assembly GCA_964249195.1). GTDB lineage: Bacteria > Verrucomicrobiota > Verrucomicrobiia > Chthoniobacterales > SZAS-18 > CAXUAZ01. The sequence goes on along the minus strand of CAXUAZ010000022.1, from coordinate 19,413 downwards.
TGGTGAGCGACATCGATACGCGCCGCGAGCCGGTGTCCATCGGAGCGCCCTGGCCCGCGCTGAAGTTCTCGCCGATCCGGACGCCCTGGAGTTCTTCAAACGGCACATCTTCGACCAGCCCGTTGATCTTGTCCTCGGCGTAGACGATCACCGCCTGCACCCGGTTGCGGAAGATATAATAGAAGACGAACGCCGGGATGGCGATGAACAGGCCGCTCGCCGTCGCCAAAAGCACCTCGCCGATGCTTGCCGCGAGCGACCGCGGGTCGCTGATCCCGCTGCTGCCGAGCACGGTGAACGCCTTCATCATGCCGATGACCGTGCCGAGCAGCCCGATCATGGGCGAGACGACGCCGATGACCGACAGGTAACTGTTGCGCGTGCGCAGGAGCTGGGCCTCGCGCAGGCCGTGCTCGGAGAGCGCATCGTCAAACATATCCTTGCCGCGACCGACGCGCTCCAGGCCGGCCTTGAGGGTGTTGGCGAGGTAGTTGCGATTGGCGTTGCAGATTTCCCAGGCTTCCTGGTAATTGCCCGCGGCGATCACCTGAGCCAGCGAAGACACGAGCGGGCGGGGCGCGAGCCGCTCCTGGCGCAGCGTCATCAGGTTTTGAATGACGAAGGTCACCATCGTGATCGACGCGCCCAGGATCGCGCACCAGATCGCCACGCCCAGCGGGCCGCTATTGAGGATCGTCTGCAAGACGCTGCGCTCGGCCATGGGGGACGGCGCGGCGCTTTCCGTCGCTTCCTGGGCGGACACCCCGTGGGCAAAAAGAAAAACGGCGCCGGCGAGAATCAGGAGGAAGCGCCAAAAAGTGGGGGAAGGCTTGTTCATATTCTAGGGGACGGAGATTTCCTTGTGCGCGGCACGGAGCGCGTCGGCGTTTTTCTGCGCGCCGGCGGCGGCCGTTTTATCCTGGTAGAACACGGTCACCGTGCGCAGGTAATCTTCTAGCGCCTCCTGGTAGGCGCCGTCTTTTTCCCGGAGCTGGCCCATCAGGTAAAAGGCCTGCCCGTAAGCGGCGCTGTCGGCCGAACTGATCTGGGTCGGGCTCTTGAGGGCGGCTTTGGTGATGGGCTCCAGGCGCTGTTTGGCGGCGGCGGCATCTTTTTTGGCAAAGGCGAGCCGCGCCTGGGCAAGATTACCGCGCAGGCCGTTCCCGGCGCCCTGGGGGTAGAAGCGCCGGTATTCGTTATAAGCCAGTTCCGCCCGCGCGATGTCGTTCTTCTCCAGATAGATGTCGCCCAGCGCGCCAACCGCCTGGCGTGCCCACTCCGTCGGCAGCCCGTGATATTGATCCGCGATTGGCTTGAGCGCGGCGAGCGCCTTGTCCCACCCGCCCGCTTGAAAGGCCGCGTAACCGGCGGCAAACGCCGGGGGCGGCGCCGCGTCCACCCGGGCGATCAGGCTGAGATCGAACCCGATCTGGCCCGGGCCAGACCCGGCGGCGATATTCATGAGGACCGTGCTCCCGTTCATGCCGGCCAGGCGGCCGTCCTGCACCCGGTTGTTTTTGAAATAGAGACGGTCCTGCCCGCGGGCGGAGCCAACCATGCCAAGCACCGCAAGGAGGCAAGAAAACGAGGTGCGGGGGAGCATAACCAATTCAGGGCCGAATGTAGGAACCCGCACGTCACATTGCAACTGCCGAAGCGCCCCTTGCGCGCAAACGCCCCTTCCGCCGCGCGCGCCTTGTGCTAGAATGCGCGCATGATCGTGAATTTGATGCGCACCAACCAGCGCTGGATGATGACGGTGATCGCCATCCTCGTCATCGTCTCCTTTATCTGGTTTTTCAGCGACCGCTCCCATTACAGCCGGACCGGCAACGACCGGGTCGGCTCCGTGTACGGCCAAGCGCTGACGAACACCGAGTTTGAGCGCACCATCCGCCAGTTGAACACCGCCGAAGATCTCGGCCTGCCAAACCTCAGCAAGCCGGAAGTGTTCAACCGCCGCGACCTCATCTCGAGCGCCATGAACTTCATCGTGCTCAAGCACGAGGCTTCCGCGCTCGGGCTCGAGCCGTCCGACGCCGAGGTCGACGACGCCTCCCGCAAGATCCCGGCGTTCCAGGCGCCCGGCGGCGCGTTCGACCCGGTGCGTTACGCGAAGTTTGTCGACGAGAAGCTCGGGCCGCGCGGGTTCAGCGACCGGCAGGTGGATGAACTCGTGCGCGCCGATCTGCAGATCGGCCGGCTGCTCCAGGTCGTCGACAGCACGGCGATCGTGAGTCCGTCGGAAATCCGGCTGGCGTACGAACAGGCGTTTTCCAAGACGGACGCCGCCGTCATCCGGCTTAAGAAGACCGATTTTGCCGCGGCGGTGACCCCCACCGACGCCGAAATAAAGAAGTATTACGACGACCAGAAGGGCACGCTGCAGTTCCCGGAGAAGCGCAAGGTCAAGTACGTCGTCTTCGGGTTGAACGACGACCAGAAGAAGCTCACCGGCAAGGAACGCGTCGAGGCGATGAAGCCGCACGCGGGTGAGGCCGAGCAGTTCATCGATAAATTGCTCGACGCGAAAGGCCAGGCCAACTTCGACGCGCTCGCGGCCGAAGCGAAAACCCCCGTGAAGACCTCGGCGGAGATCGAGGAAGAACAGGCCGGCGGCTACCCCGAGGCCACGATCCCGCGTTTCGCCGAGACGGTTTTCCATCTCACCAAGGAACAGCCCGACAGCGACGTGATCGATACGCCGACCGCCTATTATATATTGCACCTCGACGCCGTGACCCCAGCCAAGCCGATGACGCTGGAGGAAGCCAAGCCCAAGATCGTCGCCGCGCTCAAGGAAGATCACGCCAAGGTCGCCCTGTCCGCCAAGGCCGAGGAAATCCGCACGAAGATCGAAGCGTCGCTCAAGAGCGGCAAATCCATCGCGGACGCCGCGAAGGACGCCAACCAGATGACGGAAGACGTCCCGCCGTTCTCCCCGGCCGAGCCGAACAATGGTGTTCCCGATGCCGCGGAGATCACCGACGCCGCGATGGAATTGAACGTCGGCGACGTGAGCAAGCTCGTGAACACGCCCGATGGCGGCTTGCTCGTTTACGTGCGGGCGCGGTATGGCGTCGACGAGAAGAAGTTCGACGCGCAGAAGGACATGGTGGGCAACAGCCTGCGCCTGCGCAAACGCCGCTTCGGTTTCGCGGAATGGCTGCGCGCCAGCCGGGAATCAGCCAACGCCCATTACGACGGCGGGCAGTCCTCGATGGACGGTTAGCGCGATGGACCTGGAAGAAACGTTCGACGAGGGCAACGCGCACCTCGCGCTGGGCGAACTGGAGGAGGCGGTGAAAAACTATCGCCGGTGCGTCGAAACCGACCCGGAGTTCTTCGACGGCTGGCACGCGCTGGGCATGGCGCTGATGAAGCTGGGCCGTTTCCCCGAGGCGATTGCGGCCGGGGAACGCGCGACCCGATTGCAGCCCAACGATCAACTGGCGTGGTCGAGCCTCTCGATGTTCTACGTGCGCAACGATCAGATCAAAGAAGCCGAGGCCGCCGGCGCGAAGGCGCGGATCCTCTCGTGGGGCGGGAAGTTCAAGCCGGACCGTTAACGGAAGGCGGGTCTAACCACAGAGGACACAGAGAGCACAGAGAAAGAAGATTCACTTCAGACTCAATCCAGAAGCCTTCATCTCCCTTCTTTATCTTTATCTCTTCCCTCTCTGTGCTCTCTGTGTCCTCTGTGGTTAAATTGCCTTTAGCTACGGCTTCTTTGCTTTGAAAACATTCTTCGTCACCACCGCGATCGATTACACCAACGCCGCCCCGCACATCGGGCACGCGTACGAGAAGGTGTTGGCTGATGTCATCGCGCGCTATCGCCGGATGCGCGGCGGGCCCGTGTTCTTCCTCACGGGCGTGGATCAACACGGACAGAAGGTCCAACAGTCGGCCGACAAGGCGGGCGTTTCCCCGGCGGAATTCGTCGAGACGAACACCGCGAAATTTGCCGCGCTTTACCGTAAGCTCGGCATCAGCTTCGACGAATGGGCCGCCACCACCGATCCGCGACACATCCGGGTCGTGCAGGCGGTGTTGCAGCGGCTTTTTGACGAGGGGAAAATCTACAAGACCGCGTACGCCGGATTCTACAGCGTGCGCCAGGAGCAATTCCTCACCGACAAGGAACGCGGGCCCGATGGCGCCTACGGCCCGGAATGGGGTGAGGTCGTCGAGTTGGAAGAGGAGAATTATTATTTCCGCCTCGCCGAACACCGCGACTGGCTCATCGGTCTCTTGCGTTCGCGCGCCGATCTGATCGCGCCGGCCTTCCGCATCAACGACACGCTTAACGCCGCCGAGCGCATCAGCGGCGATCTCTGCATCTCGCGCCCGAAGGAGCGTCTTGGCTGGGGCATCGAGCTGCCATTCGACGCGCAGTACGTGACCTACGTCTGGTTCGACGCGCTGCTCAACTATCTCAGCTTCGCCGGCTACCTCGAAGACGATGAATTCCGCGCCCGCTGGCCCGCTGGCGCGCAGGTGATCGGCAAGGACATCCTCGTGCCGGCGCACGGCATTTATTGGCCGATCATGCTGCACGCGATGGGCTTCTCCGACGCCGAAATCCCGCGCCTGCTCGTGCACGGTTGGTGGAACTCGCGCGGCGAGAAAATGAGCAAGACGGTCGGCAACGTCGCCGATCCCGACGCGCTCGCGGACCGCTACGGCGTAGGCGCATTGCGTTATTATCTCATGCGCGAGATTGTCACCGGTCAGGACGCCGATTTCAGCGAGGAGCGGCTTGGGCAGGTTTACGACAGCGAGCTGGCCAACGGCGTGGGCAATCTGCTCAACCGTTCGTTGAACATGGCGCAGCGTTACCGCGAAGGCGTCTTGAAGACGGGCGGCGAGATCCCGGAAGTCGCGTCCGTGCGCGAGCGCGCAACCGAGAGCATCGCCGCGTACGCCAAAGCGATGGATGACCACCAGCCCCGGGCCGCCTTGGACGCGGTGGCGGCCGTGGTGGCGGCCGGCAACGGCCTGGTGGATGCGACCGCGCCGTTCAAGCTGGCGAAATTAAAAGACGACGCCGCGGCGCAGGCCCGGCTGGATGCCGTGTTGTACGCGCTGGCGGAGGCTTCGCGGATCATCGCGATCCTGCTCGGGCCGATTTTGCCGGACGCATCCGCAACCATGCTGAATCAATTGCGCTGGACGCCTGCCGCCGGCGACCATCTGCCGAAAGCCGCCTGGGGCGCGCTGCCCGACGGCCACACTCTTGGGGCGCCCAGCGCGGTGTTCCCGCGCCTGGAACTTAAAAGCGACGACTAGAGCATATAAAGTAAAGCGATAGCCGCTCGACCGTCCGAAGTCAGGGACGACACAGAGGTCGTCCCTCCAAATATTTGGAGGGATGGGCTCCGCCCCGTATACTTTTTAATGGCCGTCCCCGTGAGTTGCTGACGGCTACAATTCAATTTAATACGCTCTAGCGTTGTGTCCCTGAAGTAACTGGAATAAAGCTATGATCGGCGGCAGGATCGCGGAATGAGCCGAGGCCACCCAATCATCGAACTGACCCTAAGCAAGGAAGACCGCGAGGAACTCAGCTCCATGGCACGCTCGCGCAGCCTGCGCCGCTTTGCGCAACGCTAAAGCGCCGCCAGCGTGGGCCGCTTGCGCTTGAGCCGCAGCAGGTTGTTCCACGTCTTGCGGAACTTCTGCTTGGGCTTGAGGTACGTGGCGCTGAGCTTATTGGGCCGGACCACCTGGCCCAGAATGCCGCGCATCGTGAAATCGGCCGTCTCCAGCACCGTGAACGCCGCGCCGATCGCATCCTCGTGGTGGGCATCGCTGGAGCACGTCATCGGCAGCCCACGCTCCTGCGCGTACTTATACGCCTTCTTGTTATAACGATGGAAAGTCGTCGCGGCGTTGAACACCTCCAGCGCGTCGATGGGCAGCGTGTCTAGCACCGCCCGGCGGATCCCCGCGCGGAAAATATCGTACGGGTGCGGCGGAATGGCCAGCCCGCCTGCGGCGTGGATCAATTCGCAAACCTCCGCCGCCGGGCGCCCTTTGAGGTTGGGCAGGGTCGCCCCCAGACAAAGCAGATGCCCCTCGTCGGTCGTCACTTCGACTCCCGGGATAATTAAGAAGCCGTCCACCGGTTGCCCGTCGGCGCGCATCAATCCCTTGGAAAGGAGGTAATCGACGGCCTCGCACGTGTTGTGGTCCGTGATGGCGAAGCCGTGCAAACCGCGGCTGCGCGCCGAGGCGATCAGCGCTTCCGGGCTGGCGACGCCATCGGCGCTGAAATATGAATGGCAATGCAGGTCGAAGTGATACGGCACGGAACCTTTAGGGTAGGCCGCCTTTCGCAACCGGCAATCGCAAAAGGGGCGCGCAACGTTTTTGCCATGCCGCGCACTCTGCGCTATGGAAACGCGCCTCATGATCGACCCCGCAAATGCCATCGGCTTCAAGGATTGGGCGCTGATCTGCGCCGCCCTCGCGCAAGGGCGCCAGAGCATCATCCTGCGCAAGGGCGGCATCGCGGAGGGCCGGGACGGTTTCCGTTTCAAGCACGGCGAATTTTTCCTGTTCCCGACCGCCTACCACCAGCAGGCGGCCAAAGTGCGGCCCGAAGCACTCGCCGACTTGCCGCCCGCCCCAGCCGGCACGGTGCGGATCGAGAGCGTCTTCACCGTCGAACACGCCGTCTGGATCGACGACTGGGAAACGATCCGGCGCCTGACTCCTTATCATGTCTGGCGCGAAGACGTGATCCGCGAGCGCTTCGACTACGACGAACCCGCCGGCCTGCAATGCGCCATTGGCCGCGCGTGGCGCCTGGAAAGCGCCTGGGAATTCCCCGACCGGCCCGCGTACGGAGGGTGCCGTTCGTGGGTCAACTTGCCGCCCCCGCCCGCAATCCGCCGCCTCCCGGCGATTCCTGACGCCCAACACGCGGCGACTGTGCGGGCGATTCTCTCCGTCGTCGGTGAACCCCTTCCCGCATGAAACGCCTCCTGCTTGCCCTCGCGCTCGCCGGCGCGGCGTTCCAACCGGCCCGCGCCGTTGACGATGAGGTCCGCCAACTGATCGTCGCCGTCGCGCCCGATTGGAACTCGATGCAGGGCAAGCTGGCCCGTTTTTCGCGCGACGGCGCAAAGGGGGAATGGCGCCGCGACGGCGAGCCGATCGCCGTCCTCTTCGGCAAGAACGGCCTCGCCTGGGGCCGCGGCGTGCTTGGGCAGGAAGAGCCCGGCCTCCACAAGCAGGAACGCGACGGACGCGCCCCGGCCGGGATCTTCCGCCTCGGCGCGATCTACACCTACGATGCCGCACTGCCTACGGGCTCGGATTACCCCTTCCACACGGTCAACGACCGCGACGCCTGGGTGGATGACCCGTCTTCCCCCGACTACAACCGACATATCGCCATTGAAGACGCCAGCCACCCGCCCGCGTGGTTTGGCAAGATGAAAATGCGCCACGGCGATTTTGCCTACCGGTGGCTCGTCGAGATCCGGCACAACGCGGACCCGCCGCAATCCGGCGCCGGCAGCGCGATTTTCTTCCACATCCGCCGGGGCGACACGCGCCCCACGAGCGGCTGCACGACCATGGCGGAGGGCAACCTGGTGAACGTCATCCGCTGGCTGCGAGCCGATCAACATCCCGCCTACGCGTTGTTGCCCAAAGAAGAATACGCCCGGAAATGGCGCGCCTGGGGCTTGCCGGACCCCCGCTTGCTTGACTAATCACCGGTTGCGTCCCGGGACACTCGGCGGTATCTGAAGGGATGAACGCCCTCGCCACCCTCGGAAATTTGTTCGGCCCGGACATGCTGATCGTCGGGCTGATCGTCCTTTTGCTCTTCGGGGCCAAGAAGTTGCCCGAACTCGCCCGCGGTCTGGGCCAGAGTCTCAATGAGTTCAAGAAGGCGCGGGAAGATTTCGAGCATGAGCTGACCAGCCCGGCAAATTCCGTGAACGTGCAGGAAGCCAAGGATAAGCTCGCCCGCAATTCCGGTGGCCCCACGGCCGAAGAGCTTCAGCAGCAAGTGGCAGAACTCCAACGCCAGTTGCACGCCACCCAGATGCGGCAACAAACCCCGCAACTTGTCGGCTCGACCCCGATCGCCGCGGAGATCGTCGAGGAGCCGGTTCGTCAGGCCAACGGGTAGATGCGGAGATTTTGCGTGCTTGCCGCGGCGTGGCTGCTCGCGGCCCCGATCCTGGCGCAAAGCACCCTTTCGCCGGCGGATCGCGATTGGCAAACCATCCAGGAACTCGCCAGCGGACCGGGCACGGAGTTCACCGGCCGCGAAGAGGCGCTGACGGCTGCGCGACAACACCTGGAGCGGCAGGATGCCACCCTGCGAGCGTTCATCGCGCGGTACCCCGACGATCCGCACCGATACAGCGCGCGCATCCGGCTAGCCGGGGTGCTGGTGGCGCGCAGCAAGCTCCTCAAACAGCCGGCCCTCCGAGCGGAAAGCCAGAAAATCCTCGCGAATCTGAAAGCCGATCCGCAGACGCCCGCTTCGGTGAAGTCAGACGCCGGGTTTGAAGATCTCAGCGAGACGATGCAGGATTTTGCCGGTCGCAGCGACGACGAGGCGCGCGGCGCCCTCCAGGTTGCGATCCGCAAATTCGACGCGGATTTCCCGGGCGACCGCCGGTTTGCGGCGGCGATGGTCGAGTTGGCCACGGTGTACGACGAGCGCCCTTCGGAAAAGCGCGCGTTGCTCGAGGAGGCCCAAAGCCGGACGACCGATGCCGCGTTGCGCCAGCGCATCGCCGACGATTTCCATCGGTTGTCGCAATTGGGCAAGCCGGTCGAGGCCGTGTTGAAACCATGGCGCGGCGGACGGCCCATCAATTTCGCCGATCGTCATGGCCGCGCGGCGGTGATCCTCTTTTGGGCATCGTGGTCCGCGCCCTCGTTGCGCGAACTCGCGCGGCTGGAGCAAGCAGCGCCGGGATTAAAAGATCGACCGCTGGATTTCTACACGGTCAGCCTGGATGACGATCCGGCGGCGCTTTCCGGCATCATCAAGGTGACGGGTTTGAGTTGGCCGATCCATTGCGACCTGCGGGGATGGAAGGGCGACCTCGTCCGTTCGTTGGGGATCAACGCCCTCCCCACGGTCTGGGTGCTGGATCGCAAAGGCGTCCTGCTCACGCTCAACGCCCGGGACCGCGAGGGCGAGTGGATCGACCGGGCGTTGGGGGAATAATCAGCGCCGCCCCGCCAGTTCCGCGTACACTGGCGCCTGCCCGCCTTGCCCGCCGTCCGATGGATCCGGCCGGACGCCGCTGCTGCCATCGTCCCCGCTGTCGTCGTCCCCAGGCGCCTCGTGCACGAAGGGGTCAACAAAATGATCCAGCGCGATGAAGAGCGCCTTCATGTGCCGGGCAATCAAGAGATTGATGATCGGGATCGGCGCCGCGATCGTCGCCAGCAGCGCCCACACGGGCGTATTCGCGGCGTCGCCGTAGACCGCCAGGAGGATAAACCCGCCGATCCCCAGCGTAGTTCCAATCCCGAAGTTGAACCCGAACACCGCCAGCAGGAAATAACCCGGCTCGCGTTCAAACGGATACCCACATCGGGGGCAGCCGTCGAGCGGCGTGAACCAATCGTAAAAACTTCGCACGCCACGCCATGCCTTGAAGATCGGTTTTGTCCCGCAAACCGGGCAATCCAGGGCCATGGCGCGCGCCACAAACCGGCCCGCCCGGCGCCACGTGTGCGTCTGCCCGGCGGCAGATATTTCCCCGTTCCAGGCCATGCCGATCCTCTAACATCGCGCGGCCCTCCGCGCCACGGCGAATCCGCTTGAGCCCACCTGCCGAGAGATTAAAATGGCCGTTTCCCCATCCCAAAATGAACGCCGCCGGTCAAAGCATCGAATCGCATCTCGTCGAAAACCGCGTGTTCCCCCCGCCGTCCGAGTTCGCCGCCCGGGCGCGCATCGGTTCCATGGAGGAGTACCGCCGGCTCTACGACGAATCCATCGCCGACCCCGATGCCTTCTGGGCCCGCGAAGCCGCGGAACTCTCGTGGCGCGCGCCCTGGCACACCGTGCTCGAGTGGAATTGCCCGGATGCAAAGTGGTTCACCGGCGGCAAGCTCAACATCGCCGAAAATTGCGTGGACCGGCATCTCGCCGGCCCGCGCCGGGATAAGATCGCGATCTCCTGGGAAGGCGAGCCCGGCGATCAGCGGACGCTCACCTACGCGCAGTTGCACGAGGAGGTTTGCCGCTTTGCCAACGTGCTCAAGAGCCGGGGCGTCGGTGTCGGCGATCGCGTCTTGCTCTATCTGCCGCTCACGCCGGAAGCGGCCATCGCGATGCTCGCCTGCGCGCGGCTCGGCGCGGTGCACTCGGTGGTTTTTGGCGGGTTCAGCGCCGAGAGCATCAAGGACCGTCTGGCCGACAGCGGTGCGAAGTGGATCGTCACCGCCGACGGCGGCTGGCGGCGGGGCGCGATCGTGCCCCTCAAGAAGAACGTCGACCACGCGCTCAAAGACGGCACGACCGCCGTGGAGACCGTCATCGTCCTGCGCCGCACCGGCCAGGAAATCGCCATGACCGAAGGCCGCGACGTTTGGTGGAACGAGGAAATGGCCAAAGCCTCCGCCGACTGCCCGGCCGAGGCGTTCGACAGCGAACACCCGCTTTTCATCCTGTACACGAGCGGGTCGACGGGCAAGCCGAAGGGCATCCTGCATACTTCCGGGGGTTATCTGCTCGGCGCGCATTGCACGACCAAATACGTCTTCGACCTGCGCGAGGAAGACGTCTACTGGTGCACGGCCGACGTCGGCTGGATCACCGGGCACACCTATGTCGTTTACGGCCCGCTGGCGGCGGGCGCGACCGTGTTCATGTACGAAGGCGCGCCCAATCAGCCGGAGCCCGATCGCTGGTGGCGGCTCATTGCCGAGCACCGGATTTCCATCCTCTACACGGCGCCCACCGCGATCCGTGCGTTCATCAAATGGGGCGACCAATGGCCGGAGAAGCACGATTTGAGTTCCCTGCGCCTGCTCGGCACGGTCGGCGAGCCCATCAACCCGGAAGCCTGGATGTGGTTCCGCGAAAAAATCGGGGGCGGCCGCTGCCCGATCGTTGACACCTGGTGGCAGACCGAGACGGGCGGCCACATGATCACTCCGCTGCCCGGCGCCACGCCCACAAAGCCCGGCACGGCGACCCTGCCGTTCTTCGGCGTCGACGCGGCCATCGTCGACGACGAGGGAAACGAAGTCCCGCCCAACGCCGGCGGCAAACTGGTCATCCGCCGCCCGTGGCCCTCGATGCTGCGCTCCATCTACAACGACCCGGAGCGGTATCAAAAGCAGTATTGGAGCGAATTTCCCGGGCGTGGCTACTATTTCACCGGCGACGGCGCGCGGCGCGACGAGGAAGGCCGCTTCTGGATCGTCGGCCGGATCGACGACGTGCTCAACGTGGCCGGCCACCGGCTCGGCACGAGCGAGATCGAGAGCGCGCTGGTCAGCCACCCGGCCGTGGCCGAGGCCGCCGTGGTCGGCAAGCCGGACGAGATCAAGGGCCAGGGCGTGGTCGCGTTCGTCACCCTCAAGAACACCGCCGCGGCCGGCAAGGAATTGGGCGAGGAACTCCGCCGGCACGTCGGAACCGCCATCGGCGCCATCGCCAAGCCGGACGAAATCCGATTCGCCGACGCGCTGCCCAAGACCCGCAGCGGGAAGATCATGCGCCGCCTGCTCAAGGAGGTCGCGAGCGGCCAGGGCGTCACCGGCGACACCACGTCGCTGGAGGACCTTTCCATTCTGGCAAAGCTGAGTTCTAGTGAGGATTAGCGGGCGCGCCTCTCATGAGCGCCGTCTCTGTCTATGAATTTCGTCAGCACCGGCGTCCAGGAAGTCACCCGCCGGTTACGTCGCCAACGCAATCGTCATGCGCTTTCGTCCGCCCGCCGGTCGGCTGACCGCGCGGACATCGATCTCGGGAAACGCGGCTGGGAGGCGTTGCGCGACGATGAGTCCATGCGCCCGCACCTGGAGGCGATCAACAAGTTGAGCGACGACGTCGAGGCGGCCAACGTGAAGGTGCGCGCGCTCGACATTCAGCTGCAAGAGCAGGAAGTGCAGCGCGAGGCCGCGCGCAAGGAACACCAGCAGGCGCTCGCGCAGATCGAGGAAGAGCGCAAACCGCTCCAGCGCGCCATCGACGAACAACAGGCAAAGCAGATCGAGGGCAACGACCAAGAGCTGACCCGCTTGCGGGCGAGCCTGCTCTCCTTGGTCCAACGCCGCAACCAGGCCAAAATCGCGTTGGGCTCGCGCGAGCGGGCTGCGACGGTGGCCATCGCGGCGCTGGTCAAGCAGATCGCGCAGCTTCGTCGCAAGGTGGCTCGCATCGAGGAAAAGAAAGACCCGTTCTACCTCCCCATCGGCCGCCGGCTGGCGCAGCTCGAGCAACCGCCCGCCGGCGTCGAATCGCAATTCAACGAGGCGCGCCGCCGGCGTCAAAGCTACGAGCGGCTCATCGCATTGGAAGCCGCCTGGCTGCGCGAATCCCGCGACGCCAACAAGCAGGATCTGCGCATCTTCAAGTTCGTCGCCGTGACGGCGGCGGTGCTGGTCGCCGGGGGGTTGCTGCTGTTCTTCCGCACGCCGGCCAAACGCGATTGGCTGCCGCGCAAGACCGAGACGATCCTCTCGCTCAACGTGAGCCGCTTCGCCGAGGGCGACTTCGCGCACTCGTTGCAGACCCAGGAACCCAACGCTTGGCAGGAAGTCTGGTCCGGCATGGTGCGCAAGGTTGCCGAGACGCCCGGCATCGACGTGCGCCGGCAGGTGAGCCGCATCACCCGGGCGCTGGCCCCCTCGCCCGGCGCCGGGGCGCCGCTGGATTATCTGCTGGTGGAGATGCGCCCCTCGACCCCGATGGATGCGCTGCTGAACAACCTGCGCGCGAACGAAGGCTTTGTGAAGAACCCCGGCCAAGGGTTGCCCATCTATCAAAAGGGCGATCTCGCCCTGGCGCAGATCGGGCCCGAGACGCTCGCGGTCGGTTTGTTCGATGTCGTCGAGGAGTTGGTCAATGTCCGCCTCGGGTTGCAGCAGGATCTCAAGAGCGACGATCAATTCTTCACGGAATTTACCGCCCTGGATGAGCAGAGCGCCTTCCGTCTCGTCACCCAACACCCGAGCAGCCTGAGCCATCTGGCGGGGCCGTTTCTCGATGCCGAGGTGCTCGCGAAATGCCGGGCGGTCGGCCTGACGCTCGATCTCCGCGAACCCGTCTCCGCGCTCTTCGTGCTCGATGCGGCCGATTATAGCGCCGCCGAGCACATCGGCCGCCAACTGCAGTCCACCCCGGATCGCGTGCTGAAATTGCAAAGCGCCGGGCCGAATTTGTTCATTGAGCCGCCGTCGGTGAATACAAGGGACAATCAAGTCGAATGGCGCTTCAAGATGACGCAACCCGCGGCGCGCGAACTCCTGCAACGCATCGCGCAGCTCGGCGCGCCGGAAGGCGGCCCGGCGGTCGCCGGCGTGGCGAGATAAAAGTCCGCCGTTTGCAACCGCGCGTTGCGTCCTGCATAGTCGAGGGAGTCCATGTCCTGCGCCAAAATAGATCCTTCGCTGCACCTCGATAAAAAGCCGGACTGGATCAAGGTCCGGCTGCCGTCCAACCCGGTCTTCTTCTCGACCAAGGCGCTCGTCTCCGATCTGAAGTTGCACACGGTCTGCGAGAGCGCCCAGTGCCCAAACCGTTGGGAGTGCTGGAGCCAGGGCACCGCCACGTTCATGATCGCCGGGGATCGCTGCACCCGAGCGTGCGGATTCTGCGCGGTGTCGACCGCAAAGCCTTTCGCCCTCGAAGCCGACGAACCGCAACGCGTCGCCGAGGCCGTGCGCCGGATGAAACTCAAACACGTGGTCATCACGGCGGTGGCGCGCGACGATTTGAAAGACGGCGGCGCCGACCATTTTGCCCGTACGATCGGCGCGATCCGCGCGGTGGACCCGGCGATCATCATTGAGGTCCTCGTGCCGGATTTCCACGCCGCAGGCGACTGCCTGCGCACGGTGCTGGAGGCCGGCCCCGAGATCTTCAATCACAACCTGGAGACCATCGAGCGACTCACGCCTTTGGTCCGCTCGCGCGCCAAGTATCGGACATCGCTCGAAGTACTCCGCCGGGCCAAGGACATCGCGCCGGGGATCGTCACCAAGAGCGGCGTGATGCTCGGCCTCGGCGAGACCGAAGAAGAGCTTTTCCAATCGATGGACGACCTGCGCGCTTCCGGCGTGCAGGTGTTGACGATGGGCCAGTACCTGCGACCGACGCCGGCGCACTTGCCCGTCGTCGCCTTCATCCCGCCCGCGCAGTTTGACGCTTACGGTGAAATCGCGCGGGCCAAAGGCTTCGAGTACGTGGCCAGCGGCCCGCTGGTGCGCAGTTCGTATCACGCCAGCGATTTCCATCCCGTGGTGCGCGCGGAAACACCCGAGCTGGCGGCGGCCCTTTGAAAATCGCGGCGCTCATCCCGGCCTTTCGCGAGGAGCGCTTCATCGCGGATGTGGTCCGCCGCACGCGCGCGCAGTTGGAGACGGTGCTGGTCGTCGACGACGGCTCGCCCGACGCCACCGCCCCCCAGGCTCGCGAAGGCGGCGCCGAGGTGATCTCGCATGAACGTAACCAAGGAAAAGGCCGCGCGGTGCAGACCGGCATCCGCGCGCTGCTCGACCGCGACTTCGATTACTTCCTCATGCTGGACGGCGACGGCCAGCACCTGCCGGAGGAAATCCCCCGGTTCCTGGAAGCCGCGAAGGATGGCGCAAAACTGCTGGTCGGCAATCGCATGACCGAGACGAAGGAGATGCCGCTGCTCCGGTTGATGACCAATCGTTTTATGTCCTCGCAGATCAGCCTGTTGTGCGGTCAGCGTGTGGCGGATTCGCAGTGCGGCTTCCGCATGATCCATCGCGATCTCGCGCCGTTGTTGCTGGGCGGGGTCGGCGGTTTCGATTCCGAGACGGAGATGCTGATCCTGGCCGCGTGGCGGGGCGAACGGATCGTCTCCGTGCCGGTCAGCACGGTGTACGGCGACGAGGTCAGCAGCATCCGTCCGGGGCCCGACGCGGTCCGCTTTTTCCAGTTGATGGGCCGATACTGGGTCCGGCGATTGAGCGGCAAGAAGTAGTTAACGGAATTCAACGCAAAGGCGCAAAGACGCGAAGACTCGCAAAGGGAAGAAAATGGAAGAATCCAAAAACCAGAACTTCTTCTCTGCGAGTCTTTGCGCCTCTGCGCCTTTGCGTTGAATTCCGCGTCCGTAGTCACGCCCCGCGCAGACGCGAAACTTCGGGCAGCGACAGCATCCGGCTCAGGACTTCTTCGCGCGGTTTCGTGCGGATGTCGTCCACCGTGACCGACCGGCTCAGATCGAAGCGCCCCGACTGCGTGCGCCGCAGGTCTTTCAAGTGCGCGCCGCAACCCAGCTCCGCGCCGATGTCGTGCGCGTAGGTCCGCACATAGAATCCCTTGCTGCACGTGACGCGGAAATCAATGTCCGGCAGCCGCACCGTTTGGATCTCATGTGCGAAGACATGCACGAACCGCGGCTCGCGCTCGACCGTTTTCCCCTGCCGCGCCAGCTTGTAGAGCGGCACGCCACCCTGCTTGATCGCCGACACCATGGGCGGCATCTGGTAGAAGTCGCCCTGGAATTTCGCAAACGCCCGGTCAATCGTTTCGCGATCCAAACCTTCGGGCAACGGCTTGGTCTCGACCGGCTGCCCGTCGCGATCCTGGCTGTCCGTGGTCACTCCGAGGGTCATCGTGCCGACGTATTCCTTGTCCTCGGCCATGAGGAGATCCTGGATTTTCGTGCCGCGCCCGAGAACCACGATGAGGAGACCCGTCGCGAGCGGATCGAGCGTCCCGCAATGGCCGACCTTCTTCGTGCCAAGCTGGCGGCGGACAATTGCGACGACATCGTGCGAAGTCATGCCGGGCGCTTTGTCGACGAGCAGCACTCCGTCGATCGTGTTCTCGGGCGGTCTCATAGCATGGCGCTGGATCATGGAAAAATAGGCTGCTGATTGACCGCTTCATCGATGCGCGCAAGCACCCGCGCCTGCACGTCGCTCAATTCTCCGCGAATCCGCGCCCCGGCCGCGAGCTTGTGCCCGCCCCCGCCGAAGCTGCCGCAAATTGCGCTGACATCCACGGTCGGCGTTTTGGACCGGAGGCTAGCGCGGATCAATCCATCGGGGAGTTCCTCGAAAAACGCCGCCACGATCACCGTGTCGATCGCGCGCAGATGGTCGATCAACCCCTCGTTGTCCTCGGGCAATACGCCGAGTTGCGCGGCGGCGTCGCGGGTCAACGCGAAGCTGGCGACCCGCCGGCCGGAACTCATCTCCAGGGTGTTGAGCAGCGTGCGCAACAGCTCCAGCCGGCGAAACGGATGGCTTTCGTAGAGTTGCTGCGAGAGTTCTCCGACGTTCACCCCGTGCCGGATCAGCGCCGCGCCGATCTCGTACGTGCGCGCGGAAGTCTGCGGGTATTGAAACGAACCGGTGTCCGTGGAGATGGCCGCGAAGAGGTTCGTCGCGATGGCCGAGTCAATGTGAAATCCCTGGTCTGCCAGCAGCTCATAAACAATCTGACCCGTCGCCGGGGAGGCGGCGTCGATCCGCGCCAGATCGCCGTAGCCGATGTTGCTGATGTGGTGGTCGATGTTGATCGTGTAACTCGTCTTGATCGCGGCCAGCGGAGTTCCCAGCCGGGATTCGGCCGCGGTGTCGAGGGCAATGAGCGCGTCGAATTCCTGCGGCTCCGCCGGCGGCGCGGAGACCAGCTCCGAACCGGGCAAGAAGCGCAGCTTGTCCAGCATGCCGTCTTCGTTCCAGAGCGTCACGTCCTTGCCCGCCGCGCGCAGGCTCAAGCCCAGCGCCAACTGACTGCCGAGCGCGTCGCCATCGGGCCGCAGGTGGCTGACGATGACAAAACGTTGCCGCTCGCGGATGGCCGCGCCGATCTCGGAGAATGTCGCCATCTCCTTCACGGTTCCTCCTCCTCGTCCGGCAGCGGCGCCACCTCGTCGATCTGCCGGATGATCTCCATCACCTTCGTCCCGCGCTCGATCGCCTCGTCGAGCCGGAAGTGCAATTGGGGCGTGAATTTCATCACCACGCGCTTGGAAAGCTCGTGCTGCAACAGCGGCCGCATCTCGTGCAGCGTCCGCATGGCCTGCTTGCGCTGAGGGTCCGTGCCCAGCACCCCGACGAACACGTGGCAATGCTTGAAATCGGGCGTCAGATCCACGCCGTGCACCGTCACCAATTGCGCGGCGAAAGTCAGCTCCCGGGCCACGATGGCGCCCAGCTCACGCATGATGAGTTCTTTGACGCGGGACTGGCGATGCTTCATGGGGACGACGATGCGACAGCTCCGCCCGGAACCGCCTGCTTTCCTTAAAAGGACGTTAGAGTTTCTGCGCGATCTTCTCCAGCAGGTAACACTCGATGACGTCCTCGACCTGGTAGTCGCTGTAGTCGCCGAGCTTGATGCCGCATTCCACGCCGGCGCGCACTTCCTTCACCTCGTCCTGGAAACGCCGCAGCGTGGCCAGGCCGCCGTCGTAAATCGGCTGGCGGCGGCGCAGCAAACGCGCGCGCGCTGTCCGGGCGACCCGCCCATCGGTGACCATGCAGCCCGCGACCTTGCCCTTCGTAAGATCGAACACCTGCTTGACCTCCGCGTGCCCGATGATCGTCTCGCGCAACTCCGGATCGAGCAGCCCCACCATCGCCTCCTTCACCTGATCGATGAGCTCGTAGATGATGCTGTACAGCTTGATGTCGACGCCTTCGCGTTTGGAAACGCCCGACGCCACGTTCTCCACCTTGGTGTTGAACCCGATGATGACCGCGTTCGACGCGCTCGCAAGCAGCACGTCGGACTCCGAGATCGGCCCCACCCCGGTGTGAATGAAGTCGACGTTGATCTTCTTGCTCTCGATATCGGTCAGCGACGTGACGATCGCCTCGAGCGAACCCTGGACGTCCGTTTTGAGGATCAGCCGCATCTCCTTGTGGGCGTCGGCGGCGTGGAACAGACTCTCCAGCGTGGCACGACGCGGCGCGACGAGCTTCTTGTTGCGCAGTTCCAGGAGACGCTCTTCGCTCAGCGTCTTGGCCGAACGCTCGTTTTCCATTACGAGAAACTCGTCGCCCGAACTCGGCAGACCGGAAAAACCCACCACCTTGACCGGGGTCGACGGCCCGGCGGATTTGATCGCCTTGCCTTGGTCATCGAAGAGAGCCTTCACCTTGCCGGCGAACTTGCCGCAAATAAACGCATCGCCCGTCTTGAGCGTGCCCATGCGGACGATGACGGTCGCGGTCGGCCCGCGGCCCGCTTCCAACTGCGCTTCGATCACGGTGCCGCGCGGCGCCGCCGTCGGCGAGGCGCGCAAATCCATCAACTCGGCCTGGAGCAGCATCATCTCGAGCAGATGATCGATCCCGGTTCCCTTGGTCGCGGAGACCGGGCAGACCGTCGTCTCACCACCCCAATCGTCGGGCGTCAGGCCAGCATCCTGGAGTTGC
This sequence comes from uncultured Chthoniobacterales bacterium, assembly GCA_964249195.1. GTDB lineage: Bacteria > Verrucomicrobiota > Verrucomicrobiia > Chthoniobacterales > SZAS-18 > CAXUAZ01. Next base: position 819 of record CAXUAZ010000022.1, on the reverse strand, counting down.
TTCTTCACGCGGTCGATGTTCGCGCCGGTCACGTCGATCTTGTTGAGAGCGACCATGATCTTCACGCCGGCGGCCTTGGCGTGGTTGATCGCTTCGGCGGTCTGCGGCATGATGCCGTCATCGGCGGCGATGACGATCACGGCGATGTCGGTGACGTTGGCGCCGCGAGCGCGCATGGCGGTAAACGCCGCGTGGCCCGGCGTGTCGAGGAACGTGATCCGATGCCCATCCCGCTCGACGCTGTACGCGCCGATGTGCTGGGTGATCCCGCCCGCCTCGCTTGCCGTGACCTTCGTCTTGCGAATGGCGTCCATCAGCGACGTCTTGCCGTGATCGACATGACCCATGAACGTAATAATCGGCGCGCGGACCTTGAGCTCCGCCTCCGGGTCGACGATCACCGGCGGCGGCGGCGCCGCGACGACGACTTCCTGCTTGTGGACGCCTGCGCCCCGTTCGCGGCGTTCCACTTCCAGGGTAAACCCGTATTTCTTGCAGAGCGTCTGCACGACATCCTGCTCCAGCACCTGCGCGGGCGACGCGAAGATTTCCATCGCCATCAAGTCGCGGTTAAGTTGAAACGGTTTCAATCCAAGATGAACGGCGAGATCCTTGACAAGGATCGGCGGCTTGATGTGGAGGACTTTTTCCTCGGGCACTGCGGCCTCCGCCTCGGGCGCAACCGCTTCTGGCGCGACCGGCGGCTCCACCGCGGCCACGATCGCCGCCGCTTCGGCGCGCGACGCGGGCGTGGCGGACGAGATCAAATCGAGCACCGGCGCCGGCGGCGGCGGGATGCGCTTGGGCGGTGGCTCGACC
>CAXUAZ010000021.1:0-28973 GCA_964249195.1 uncultured Chthoniobacterales bacterium | reverse complement strand
ACCGTGGACGCTCCGGCCCTCCGCCCCGGCGTGATCGCGATGACCGCCGGCCTTCCGGCCCGCCGCCGGCGCTGGTGGTTCCGGCCCCGGTGGGCGTCCAATTTCTTCCCGACGACCGCTGCCTGGAGAGCATCGTCAAGCAGATCCGCAGCCGGCACATGGCGTACCCGCTGTTCGGCCTGGCGCGCATGTTTTTGCAGGAACCGGCGCGGCATTGGCTGGAGATCAGCGTGCTGCCGGCCGCCGCCGAGACCGGCGTGATGTTGTATCAACTCGGCGAAGACGGCCCGGTCGCGCTGGACCGCGCCGCGCTCGAGAAGATCGGCTTCGACGCCGCGAAGGACCAATTTTACGTCGAGGAAACCGTCCAGAAGGATCCGCCGAAGGGAAACTTCACCAGCGTCGCCCGCTGCCGGTTGAGCGGCGCCTTGCTGGGGCCGACGAATTACCACGGGTATCAACCGGCGTTGCGCGCGTTGTACGAGCGGCGGTTTAGCCGGCAGATGTCGTTTGAAGATTATCGGCGCAACGTGGAGGTCGTCAGCGACCCGGCGCTCGTGGAGAAATGGAAGGAAGACGTGCGCACCGTGCGGACGGTCCGCACGATTGCCGGCGAGCCGCCCACCGTGTTCAATAGCCTGGCCGACGCGCGGGTGCATTTCCGGTCGAACCACTTCGAGGCGATGGTCCGCACGGCGTTGAGCTTCAAGCTGCCTGGCGCCGTGGCGCGCCATCTGCCGGAGCCCGGGATGATGCAGGCGATCCGCCAGGCGCACGAGCCCGAGCTGCGGTACCCGGGGCGGTTCGTCCAACTGCTGCGCGAGGCGTTGCAAAACGCGGGGCTGCACATCTTCAAACATCGCAAGCGTTTCGTGTACGTGGCCGCCTCCCGGCCCACGACGTTCTCCGGCTCGGAAGTGCTCACCGAGACGGTGGCGGCGATCCTCAAGGTGGTGGGTGAAAACTCGCTCATCACCCGCAAGGCATTGGCCGAGAAGATCCTGGCCGGCATCCCGGTCGCCGCGGAAGACGCGCCGCCGGAAGATCCGTACGTCAAGGCACGCTCCGCGCTGGCGGCCGACCTGCGGTTCCTCGTGCAATCGGGGCACCTGATCGAGTTCCACAACGGCACGTTCGACCTGCCGCTGCCGCCCAAGCCGAAGGCGCCTCCCGCCTTCACGCCGATCATTGGCGAAGCGCCCGCGGAACCTGCCCCAACAGAAGAAGCGGTACGCGGCCGCTGCGCCTAGGCTGAAAACAAGTAAATGGCGAGGCGCCTTCAGCCCGCCTCGCGCAACACCCGCAGTTCGCCCTGCAGTTCATCCTGCAAGACGGCGATCAAGGCGTCCGGCGTCAGCAACGGCGCGCCGGGGCTGGTGGATGGGACGATCCGCAGCGAGCTGCGGCGGTTTTGCGCGGCCAGCCGTTTTGCCGCTTCCAACTCCGCGGGCGGCGCGCGGTCCGGCCAAAGAAGGGTCACCGGCGCCTGGAGCGAGCGCAGCGCCGCGGGCAGGTCGAGATCGAGCTGCCGTTGCAGCAGCCGGTAAATCGAACACTCGGCCTGGTACTGCTGCGCGCACAATGCGTAGACGTTCACGGCTTCATTCGGCACGGCTTCGGGCGGGATTCCCCCTCGCGCCGCGAGTCGCCGGCGGATCGATGCCCGTCGCGCGAGTTGGTTGCGATACAAGAACTGCTTTACGGTCGGCACGCGCGTTCCCAGATTAAAACCCACGGAAGTCTCCGCGGCGCCGGTGGGCATCCAGAGGATGAGACGGGAGGCGAGCTCCGGGTTTTTTTCCATCATGAGCGCCGCGAGTCCGGCGCCGAGGCCGCTGGCGATCACGACCGGGCGGGACGGCTCCTCGTTGCACAGGCCTTCGACGAACTCCGCCAGGCTGGCGGCGCAATCGGCGGCGTTGTGCTTGTTCCTGGGCCGCTCCGATTCGCCGAAGCCGATCAGGTCCGGCGCGAGCACCCGGCGCCGGTCGGCAAACGCCGCGTAGACGCCCGCCCACTCGTACGACGACGCTCCGACTTCGAGGCCGTGCACGAACACGAGGGTCGGCGCCAGGCCGCTCCCGTTCTCATGGTAAATCATCTGGCCGCGGCCAGATTGAAACGCCGCCGTGGAAAACCCGGTGGGCGAGATGGTTTCGGGGATGGCGGAAGTCGTCGGCGGGCGGATGAGCCACCGCATGGCGAGCAGCGACGCGCCGAGCACTCCAGCGCCGACGCCCATTCCCCATAGCCGCTTGCCCGCGGACGGTTCCTTGGGCTCCGATGGAGAGGGCTCGCTCATTTCAGGAAGAGCAATATAGCCGCCGCCGCGCACCCGGGCCAACGCAATCGCGAGGGGGCGTTTACCCCTCGAGATGCGTGCGGCCGCTGCCGCGTTCGATCCGCCCGATCCGCGTGGCGCCCGTGGCGGCGATCGTCGCGGCGGCATCCTTTTCGGCGGTGACCAGCGCCATGCCGATGCCCATGTTAAACACCTGGTACATCTCGGTCGCCGGCACGCTGCCGCCCTCTTGCAGGATAGTGAAGAGGCGCGGCACGCGCCAACTCGCCAGGCGGATGGCCGCATCGCAATTGCCCGGGAGAATGCGCGGCAGGTTATCGACGAGCCCGCCGCCCGTGATGTGCGCCGCGCCTTTTAGCACGCCCGCCGGCAGCGAGGCGAGGAGCGGCTGGTAGTTGGGATGCACGCGCAGCAATTCTTCGCCGATTGACTTGCGCAGGCCGGGCAGGCGCGAGTCGGGGGTTAGCGCCATCTGGTTGAACAAAATGTCGCGCGCAAGCGTATAGCCATTCGTGTGCAACCCGTCCGCGGGCAATCCGAGGATGGCGTCTCCGGGCCGGATGCGCCGCCCATCCAGGATGCGGTTCTTTTCCGCCACGCCCACGATGCAACCGGCCAGGTCGTAATCGCCTGCGTGATAGATGCCCGGCATTTGCGCCGTCTCGCCGCCGATGAGCGCGCACCCCGCCGCCTTGCACGCTTTGACGAGCCCCGCGAGCACTTGCTTGAACACGGCCGGCTCCAGCTTGCCCGTCCCAATGTAGTCGAGGAAAAACAGCGGTCGCGCGCCAACCACCGCGATGTCGTTGACGCAATGATTCACCAAATCCTGCCCGACCGTGCCGTGGCGATTGAGCGCCACTGCGAGCTTCAGCTTGGTCCCCACGCCATCAATGCTGCTGACGAGCACCGGCTGCTTCAGCCCGCGAAAATCCGCCTGGAACAACCCGCCAAACCCGCCCGCCTTTCCGAGCACCTCCCGCCCGTGGGTGGACGCCAGCCCACGCGCCAACCCGCTCTTGAGGCTGTTGCCAAGATCGATGTCGACGCCGGCGCGGGCGTAGGCTTTGGAGGAGGCGGCGGACACCGGTTGCCTAGACCTTTTCCGAGGGCATGTGATCCATGCGTATGTTAGTCACCAATAGCGGACTTAAAAAATTCACCGGCCCGTCGTCTTCCTCGATCAAGATGCGTCCGCTGCGGCTGATCCAGGCATGATCCGCCGTGTGGACGCGATACTGTTTACCGTCAGCCAACAGCAAAGTGAACGGAACAAAAGGAGTCGTCCGAAGCAAGTCACGTATTGGTTCAAGCATAGCGGCGCTAGGTTAACTCACTTCAAATCCGCAAACAAGTTTGGATGGTCGTCCGCCGCGACCAGGCAGTGTTCGCGCGAGTCGCGGCGTTCCATGATGTACTTGTCGAGGTCTGGGTCGACCGGCACGGGGTAGTCCCCGGTGAAGCACGCCAGGCAAAAACTATCCTCCGGCTGGCCCGTGGCCCGCACCATCCCGGCGACATCGAGATAGCCGATGCTGTCCGCGCCGAGGTAGTCGCAGATTTCCGGTCCGCTGAGTTGGTTGGCCAGCAGGTCTTTGGGATCGGGGAAATCGATCCCGTAATGGCACGCGTGCCGGTGCGGCGGGCAACTCACCCGCATGTGGACCTCCCGCGCGCCCGCCTCCCGCAAGCTCACCACCCGCGCGCGCGCCGTCGTGCCGCGCACCACGGAGTCGTCGACCACCACCACGCGTTTGTCCTTCACGGCATCCTTGATCAGGTTGAGCTTGATCCGCACGTTGAAGTCGCGGATGAGCTGGCTCGGTTGGAGGAACGTCCGCCCGATGTAATGGTTGCGCACGAACGCGTGCTCGTACGGGATGCCCGACTCCTGGCTGTAACCCAGCGCCGCGTAATTGCCTGAGTCGGGCACCGGTACCACGAGGTCGGCTGCAACCGGGTGGCGCCGGGCCAGTTCCCGGCCCATCTCCGTGCGCGCGGCCGCGACGTTGACGTCGTCGATGAGGCTGTCCGGGCGCGCAAAGTACACGTACTCGAAGATACAGAACGCCTTGCGCTCCTGCCGGAACGGCCACTCGCTGCGCAGTCCGTCGCGATCGATGATCAGCACCTCGCCCGGTTCCACCTCACGGATGAATTCCGCATGGATGAGGTCGAACGCGCACGTCTCCGACGCCAACACATACCCTCCGTCGAGCCGCCCCAGCGCCAGCGGCCGGAACCCAAACGGATCGCGCACCCCGATGAGTTCCCGCTCGCTCATGATCACCAGTGAAAACGCTCCGCGCGCCCGGGCCAGCGTCGCCAGGGAATCTCGCCCCGGGTCCGTCGGCTGCGCCAGCAGGTGGAGGAGAATTTCGCTGTCGTTGGTGGTCTGGAAAACGGAGCCGCGCGCTTCGAGTTCATCGCGCAGGACATCGGCGTTGACCAGGTTTCCGTTGTGCGCCAGCGCGATCTGCCCGCGGCTGCCATGCCCGAGCATCGGCTGGGCATTGACGAGATTGCTGGAGCCCGTGGTCGAGTACCGGACGTGCCCGATGGCCCGATCCCCCTTGAGTTTCTCGATGGTGTTGCCGGGGAACACCTGGGCGACGAGCCCCATCTCCTTGTGCAACTGAAAACGCCCGCCTTTGCCGTTGGTGACGATCCCAGCGCTCTCCTGCCCGCGGTGTTGCAAGGCGAAGAGGCCGTAGTACGTCAGCGTGGCGGCGTTGGCGTGCCCGAAGACGCCGAAGACGCCGCATTCGTGATGGGGGTATGGGGAAGGCACAAGGTTCAAGCTATTGCTCCATGCAAGTGCCGATCGAGTCCGCCCACGCGCGATGGAGTTCTTCGAGCGTGCAATCCACGGTGCCACCGATTTTCATGCGACACCCGCCCGTGTGGCCGAGGCGATACGCCGCCACTCCTCGCGTGTCTAGCAATTCCATCGCCGCCTCGGGTTGGGAAGTGGATACGAGGATGCGGGACTGGCTCTCGTTAAACAATGCTTCGTCGACAACCGAGCCGAAAAGAGAGAGATCGACCTCGGCGCCGATCAATCGGGAGCCCGAGATGCAGCATTCGGCCAGAGCGACCGCCAGTCCGCCCTCTGAGCAATCGTGCGCGCTGTTGATGAGACCGGCGCGGATCAATGCGCGAACCGCGTCGTGGACCGCGATCTCGGTCGCGTAATCGAGCCGCGGCGGGAGCCCTTCCTTGCGCCCGTGGACGACCGCGAGAAATTGGGAGCCGCCGAGTTCATTGCCGATGTTCCCGATCAGGAGAATGGCGTCTCCCGCGTCGCGGAACGCCTGCCCGGTCACGTGCCGTTCGTCTTCGATGAGTCCCACCATGCCGACGGTCGGGGTGGGATCGATCGGGCCCAGCGGGCTTTGATTGTAAAGCGAGACGTTGCCGCCCGTCACCGGCGTGCCAAACGCGCGGCACGCCTCGGCCAAGCCCTCGATGCACTCGCGCAGTTGCCAGAAGATTTCCGGGTCGTGCGGATTGCCGAAGTTGAGGTTGTCCGTCACGGCCAGGGGCACCGCGCCCGAGCAGGCAAGGTTGCGGGCGGCTTCGGCCACGGCGATCCGGGCGCCCTCGCGCGGATCAAGCCGACAGTAAAGGGAGTTGCAGTCGGAGGTCGCCGCCAGGATTTTGCCCGCCTCGCGGACGCGGAAAACGGCGGCGTCCGACCCGGGCCCGATCATCGTGCCGGTGCGCACCATGTGATCGTACTGGCGCCAGACCCAACGCTTCGAGGCGATGGTCGGGTGGGCGAGCAATTTCAAGAGCGATGCGGCGGGATCCGTTTTCGGAATGGTCGATAACGACAGCAGCGGCTCGGGCGGACGCGCCTTTGCCTCGCGCTGATAAAGCGGCGCTTCATCGGCCAGAAGACGTGCGGGGATCTCGGCGGCGATCTGGTCGCCGACCCGCACGCGCATCATGCCGTCGTCGTTGACCGTGCCGATCTCGGCGTAGGGGAGGTCCCATTTTTCGAAGATGTCGCGCACGGTCGATTCCTGCCCGCGTTTGACGATGATGAGCATGCGCTCCTGCGATTCGCTGAGCAGGATTTCGTACGGGGTCATGCCGGGCTCGCGTTGGGGCACGAGGTTGAGATCGATCTCGACGCCGCTCCCGCCGCGGCTGGCGGTCTCGCAGGTCGAGCACGTCAACCCGGCGGCGCCCATGTCCTGGATGCCGGCGACCGCATCGGTGGCGAGCAGTTCCAGGCAGGCTTCGAGCAGCAGCTTCTCCTTGAATGGGTCGCCTACCTGCACCGCGGGCCGGTCCTGCTTCGACTCCTCGGTCAGATCGCGCGAGGCAAACGCCGCGCCGGCGAGCCCATCGCGCCCCGTCTCGGCCCCGACGTAAAACACCGGGTTGCCCACGCCCCGCGCGGCCCCGCGGGCGATCTGATCGTGACGCAGCACGCCCAGGCAGAAGACGTTGACCAGCGGGTTGCCCTGGTACGTTTCGTCAAAATAAATCTCACCGCCAATCGTCGGCACGCCGATGCAATTCCCGTAGTGCGCGATGCCGGAAACGACGCCCGCGAAGAGTCGACGGTTGCTGGCGTCGGTGAGCGACCCGAAGCGCAGGGAGTTGAGGCTGAAGACGGGACGCGCGCCCATCGTGAAGATGTCGCGGATGATCCCGCCTACACCCGTTGCCGCGCCCTGGAACGGCTCGATGGCGCTCGGGTGGTTATGGCTCTCCATCTTGAACGCCACCGCCCACCCGTCGCCGATGTCGATGACGCCCGCATTTTCCTCGCCCGCCTTGACCAGGACGCGCTCGCCGTCGGTCGGGAACTTTCGCAGTTCGATGCGCGAATTCTTGTACGAGCAATGCTCGCTCCACATCACCGAGAAGATGCCCAACTCGGTAAAGTTCGGCGCGCGACCGAGGATACGCTCGATGCGGGCGTACTCGTCTGCGGTGAGGCCATGCTTCTCGATCAGGGCCGAAGTGATGGGGGGGTCGTTGGGACTCATGGGCAACGGAATTCAACGCAAAGGCGCAAAGACGCTAAGACTCGCAGAGAGAGGAGAAGAGGGTTAGAGGACGGGGGGATCGTCGTCGGCTTCATCTGGCAAACGGTTGACGACCCGATGGATGCCGTTCTTGAGATACAGCGCGTGGAAGTTTATCAACAAACCGAGTCGAAGATCGAGTAAACGGAGATAGGTTAGAAGTTGAGGTTTGTCGGTCAGGCTCAGGGTTTCCTTGGCCTTGACCTCGATGAGTAATTTGTTCTCGACTTGCAGATCGTAACGGAGGTCGGTTCCGAGTTTGACGCCTTTGTAGTGCAGAGGCACCCGTTGTTGCCGTTGGAAGCCCAACCCGCGCAGGTGCAACTCGTGACACAAAGCATCATCATAAACCCCTTCCAGCAGACCGGGTCCAAGGATCCGATGCACTTCAATGGCAGCCCCGATCACCGAGTGAGAAAGCTCGTTTTCCGTCATGCCTTTTCCTCTTGTCTTTTCTCCGCGAGTCTCTGCGTCTTTGCGCCTTTGCGTTGAATTCCGTGTGACCTGTCTAAACGCCTATTAACGCCTGCACCATCGAGCCAAAGATCTTCTTCCCGTCCTCGCTTCCGAGCCGGAGATCGCAGGCGCGGTCCGGGTGCGGCATGAGGCCACAGACGTTGCGCGCTTGATTGCAGATCCCCGCGATGTCGTCTCGCGAGCCATTTGGATTCCCCTCCGCGTAACGGAAAAGCACCTGCCGATTTTCCTCCAACTCCCGGAGCGTCTCATCATCCGCGACGTAGCACCCTTCGCCGTGCGCAATGGGCAACGAGAGCAACTCCCCTTCCTCACAGCCCGACGTAAACGGCGAATCCGCCGACTCCACCCGCAAACTCGTCGCCTCACAGATAAACCGCAGATCCCGATTGCGCACCAGCGCCCCCGGCAGGAGCCCGCTCTCGCACAAAATCTGAAATCCGTTGCAAACCCCGAGCACCAGCTTCCCCTCCGCCGCCGCGGCGCGCACCGCGCCCATCACCGGCGAGAACCGCGCGATCGCCCCGCACCGCAAGTAATCGCCATACGAAAACCCGCCCGGCACGATAACCGCATCGTACCCCTCCAGCGTGTCTGTTTTATGCCAGACGTAATCCGTCTCCTGCCCGAGTTCGTCACGCAAGGCGTGGTAGCAATCCTGATCGCAGTTCGACCCCGGAAACCGCAGCACGGCAAATTTCATGGCACTTCTATTCTACACTCTTCAGCACCGCGCGTTGCCGCTCGATCAACTCCGCCACGCCCTTGCGCCCCAGCGCGACCAGCGTCTGAAATTCCTCCTGGGAAAACGTCGATTCCTCCCCGGCTCCCTGCACCTCGACGAAACGCCCCTCCTCGGTCAGCACCACGTTGAAATCGACCGCCGCGTCCTTGTCCTCGACGTAATCCAGGTCCAACGCCGCCTCGCCGTTGACCATGCCGACGCTCACCGCCGCCACCATCTGCTTCATGGGCGAGGCGGCCAGTTCGCCGGCCTTTACCAACCGCTGACACGCCAGCGCCATCGCGAGACAGCCGCCGGTGATGGACGCCGTGCGCGTGCCGCCGTCGGCCTGGAGCACGTCGCAATCGACCCACATCGTGCGCGGCCCGAGCGCTTCCAGATCGAGCGCGGTGCGCAACGAGCGCCCGATCAACCGTTGAATTTCCACCCCGCGCCCGTCCTGTTTGCCGCGGGTGGAGTCGCGCGCTTTGCGGGTGAGCGTGGAGTAGGGGAGCATGGAATATTCGGCCGTGATCCAGCCGCCGGTGACCTGTTGATCCTTCATCCAACGCGGCACGCCGGGCTCGATGCTGGCGGCGCAAATCACGCGGGTGTTCCCCGCCGCGATGAGCACCGAGCCCGAGGCATGCGGGGCAATCCCCAGGGTGAAATCCAGCGGGCGAAGCTGGTCGGGGGCGCGGAAGTCGTGGCGGGGCATGAGGAAAGACGCGGACCCTAGCGCAAAGCGCGCGCCTTTGCCAAGTTGCGTCATTCGGGGTAACACTGGCACTCATGCGCAAGATCACCGTGCAGGTCCCCGCGAGTGCTTCCAACCTTGGCCCCGGCTACGATTGCCTCGGCATCGCGCTGCAACTTTATAACCGCGTCACCGTGTCTCGCGCCGCGTCGGCGTCGGTCCCTCCCATGGCGGCGCAGGCGGCGGAAGCATATTTTCGCGCGTCCGGCGTGGAACCGTTTGCCTTCGACTGGTCGATCGAGGGCGATGTCCCGGCGTCGCGCGGGCTGGGCAGCAGCGTGACGTTGCGCCTGGGTCTACTGCACGGGCTCAACGTGTTGGCCGGCAAGATCCTGGCGCCCAACGCCATCTTCGAACTCGCCGCCGAGCTTGAAGGCCACCCCGACAACGCCGCGCCCGCGCAATACGGCGGCTTCACCGTGGCGGGCGCCGGCCCGGTGCTGCGTTTCCCGGTGGACCCCGCGCTGCGTTTCGTGCTCCTGATCCCAGACTTCGAGATCCGCACCGAGGAAGCGCGCGCCATTCTTCCCGCGCAGGTCGACCGTGAAGCCGCGGTCGCCAGCGCCAGCCGCGCCTGCCGCATCACCGCCGCGTTTGCCTCGGGCGACTACGAGAGCCTGGAAGCCGCCGACGCATTCGACGATCTCGCCTTTCACCAATCCCACCGCACCCCGTTGATCCCGTTCCTCCCTGCCGTGCTGCAAGCCGCGAGAAACGCGGGCGCCCTCGGCGGGTTCCTGAGCGGTTCCGGCTCGACGATCGCCGCGCTGACCTTCCACAAGCCCAAGGCCGTTGCCGCCGCGATGCAAGCCGCCGCCGGCGCCGCCTGCCGCACGGTGGTCACGCGCGCGGACAACCGCGGCGTCCGCATCGACAAGAAGTAAAGGCGCCCCCATGCCGCTCTCGCGTCCATTCGTGCAGGCATTGCGCTTGAAGCGCGAGGAAGTCGAAGATTTCGACGTCTACCCCTACTGCATCCCCGCCATCCGCAGCCTGGACCGCATGGTCTTGCATCCCGCGGTGACATTTCTGACCGGGGAAAACGGCTCCGGCAAATCGACCCTCATCGAGGCATTGGCGGTGCGTTACGGGTTCAACCCGGAGGGCGGCAGCAAGAATCATCGCTTCGAGAGCCACGCGTCGCATTCCGACCTGCACCGCCATCTGGTCATCGAAAAGACGCCGCCGTACGCGACGGACGGATATTTCCTGCGCGCCGAAAGTTTTTATAATTTATCCACCGAGATCGATCAGCTCGGCGGCATGCGCGCCGCGGTGGCGCCCGTCGGTCCCACCTACGGCGGCGGCAGTCTGCATGAGCTATCGCATGGCCAGGCGTTCTTTTCGCTCATGATGAACCGCCTGGTCGGCCACGGCTTCTACATCTTCGACGAACCGGAATCCGCCCTCTCTCCGCAACGCCAGCTCAGCGCGTTGACCTTGATCGACGATCTCGTGCATCAACATTCGCAGTTGGTGATCGCGACCCATTCGCCCATCCTGCTGGCCTACCCGGACGCCATCATCTACGTGCTCTCTGAGAAGGGGATGCGCGTCACCCCATACGAGGAAACGGAGCACTATCGCGTCACGCGCTCCTTCCTGGACCACCGCGAGACGATGCTGCGTGAACTGCTGCAACGGCTCCCTTTGCGGGATTAAAAAGGGGCCAAACGTTCGCCCTTGCGCGCCGGGGCGGCTCCGGGCAACAATGCCCGCTCGCTTGGACCCCTCGTACCTCTACCTTCAACTCTACAGCCTCCGCCATGAGACGGCCGTCGACGCCGCGGCGGTCTTGCGCCAGGCGCCCGCGCTTGGGTTTGACGGGATCGAGCTCGCGTCCGATTTTGCCTGGCCGGCTGAGCGCTGGCGGTCCCTCCTCGACGAGACTGGTCTCGAACTCCTGAGCGCCATGGCCGGCCTGTCCGCGCTGGAAAATTCCTGGGCGGAACGCGTGGAATTTTACCGCGCGCTCGGGTGCAGCCGGCTCATCGTGCCCGGCCTGACGCGCGATCTGATGAACCCCGCCGGTTACCGCGAAGCCGCCCGGCGCCTCAACACCCTCGGCGCGGAACTCCAACGACACGGCTTCACGCTCGGCTACCACAACCACGCCTGGGAACTGGATCGCTCGAGCAACGGCGCCCGCGGCATCGACACCCTCCTGGGTGAGACCGATCCGGCGGTCGTCCGTTTCGAGTTCGACGCCCACTGGCTGGAGTTCGGCGGCGAATCGGCCGTGGAATTCATCCGGCGGCACGCGAGCCGGGTGATGGCGATTCACGCCCGCGACTTCAGCAAGCGCGATCGCTGCGAGACGCCCGCCGGGCACGGCGACGTCGACTTTCCCGCGTTGATCCCTCTTTGCGCCGCCAACGATTGGCCGGTGATCCTCGAGTACGAAGCCGGCAATGCGCTGGAAGCGGTGCGGTGCGGCGCGACCTATCTGCGCGGGTTGCGGTCATAATCATGCAAACGTCTTACGTCAGGCTGTTCCTGGTTAGTTTTCTCATCCTGTTTTTGGAACTAACCTGCATCCGCTGGTTTGCCAGCACGGTGATCTTCCTGTCGTTCTTCACCAACCTCGTGCTGATGGCGTGCTTTTTAGGCACGACGGTAGGTTGTCTCACCGCCTCCTCCCGGCGCGACTATCTTCGCTGGACGCTGCCGCTGTTGCTGCTGACCACCGCCGCGGCCGCGGGGTTGGAATGGGCCTACCATCATTTCTGGCAGGTGGCGATTGACGTGGGCAGCCAGCGGTCGCCCCAGGTGGTTTATTTCGGCACGGAATATCGCGCAAAGGATCCCTCAAAATTCCTGATCCCGGTGGAGGTGATCGCGGGCCTGTTCTTTGTGGGGATTGCGTCGGTGTTCCTCGGGCTGGGACAGGCGCTCGGGCGGGCGTTCAACGCGGCTCCCAACCGGGTGAGCGCTTATTCCGCCGATCTGCTGGGCGCGCTCGCGGGGATCGGCGCCTTTGCCCTGGCTTCCTATTGGCAGACCACGCCGCTGACGTGGTTCATCGTCGCGGGCCTCGTTTGCGCGGTCGTGATGAAAAAAATGCGCGCTTGGCACATCCTTGCCTTTGGCGCGCTGCTGGTGCTGGTTTCTAATGTCGACGACTTCTGGTCGCCCTATTATCGGATCCAATACGACAAGGCAAAGGCTGCCATCGACGTGAACGGGATGGCGCATCAGACGATGCAGGACATCACCAAATTTCAGGGCGCCTACATCGTGCCGCATGATTTAAATCGCGCCGCCGGGCAGCCGCCGTTCCACGAGATGTTAGTGATCGGAGCGGGGTCTGGCAATGACGTGGCGATGGCGCTTTCCCAGGGCGTGGGCCACATCGACGCGGTGGAGATCGACCCGGTGATCGGCCGCATCGGCCGGAACGATCATCCCAACCATCCGTATGGCAGCCCGCGCGTGACGCGCTACTTCGATGATGGGCGCAGCTTCTTGCGGCACACGGAAAAGCAGTACGACGCGATCGTGTACGCGCTGGTCGATTCGCTGGTGCTGCACTCGGGTTATTCGAGCCTGCGGTTGGAGAGCTTCCTGTTTACGCAGGAAGCGTTTCGCGACGTGAAGGCGCGGCTGAAGCCGGGCGGCGTGTTCGTGATGTATAACTATTATCGCCAAGGCTGGATCGTGGCGCGGTTGGCAAAGATGGCGGAGGAAGTTTTTGGGGAGAAACCGATCGTGATCTCACTTCCTTATCAAGCAAAGATCGCGCCGGCAGATAGTGAAGCGGATCATTTCACGGTCATCATGGTCGGCAACGGCGCCGCGCAAAAACTCGATGCGATGCGGGCGGCAATGATCGCCGACGAATCGAAGCCCAAAACAGATAAGACCTATGTCGGCGCGGCGGAGGTGGATACGGCGGGGGTTAACCTTCTGCCGTCGGATAATTGGCCATTTCTATATTTAAAACAGGCCGTGATCCCGTTCAAGCCGAGCGTCACCGGGATGATCTTGATCGCGGGGCTTTCGCTGGCGTTTCTGTTCACGTTTGCGCCGGTGCGGCAGTTGCGGCCTAACGGGCAGATGTTCTTCCTGGGCGCGGGGTTCATGTTGCTGGAGACGCGCGGCGTGGTGCAGATGGCGCTGCTCTTCGGCTCGACGTGGGTGGTGAACTCGTTCGTCTTCGCCGCAATCCTGTTGATGGCGTTGGCGAGCAACCTGACGGTCCACGCATTTCAGCCCCGCCGCCTGTGGCCGTTCTACGCGGCGCTGGCCCTGGGCTTGATCGTGAACCTGGTGGTTCCGCTCGATCAATTCCTGGCGTTTGGCAACGCGTGGCGGGCGCCGGTTTCGTGCGCGTTCGTGTTCGTGCCGATCTACTTTGCCGGCATTATCTTCGCCTCGGCGTTCCGCGACAGCCAGCAGCCGGACGTGGATTTCGGGTCGAACGTCGGCGGGATCATCCTGGGAGGATTGAGCGAGTATTTTTCGCTGGTGGTGGGATTCAAGTATCTGCTGCTGATCGCGGGCGGGTACTATCTGCTGTCGTACGTGTTTAAACCACGGACGGCGCCTCTTCCAAACGTGTCATGTTGAGCGCAGTGAGGTACGAGCGAGGTCGAAACACCCCACTGACTTCGGCTTGGAGGCGGTGGACTCCGGGCGGAGCTGCCCGAGCGGGAAAGTCAGTTGGGTCCTTCGGCGACGCTCGCAGGCTCGCTGCTCAGGATGACCGGGGTTAGATCGTCCCGAATAGCCGGGAGTGTTCTTCCAGTAAATACCGGTCCGTCATTCCCGATAGATAGTCGCAGACCGTGCGGTGCAACCCTTGGGACTCGATCCGCTCGGTCGTCGTCTCGCCCAGACTCTCCGGGAAACGCACGTAGGCCTCGAAAACCTCCGCCAGCCGCTCGCACGCCCCTTCGTTCGCGCGCTTGACCTGCGGATGATAGTACAGATTGGCAAACAGATGTTTGCGCAACTCCCGATTCGCCCCCAAAAGTTCCTCGCTGTATCCGATCAACGGCGCCGGTTGGCGCCGCACCTCGTCCACGGAGGCAACCCCCGCCCGGGCGATGTTCGCCGCGCTCGTGCTGATCACGTCTTCCACTTCCCGATCGATAATCCGCCGGATGATCGCCGCGCACGCCTGCAACCCGCTCAAACCCTGCGTGTCGCCGCTCGCCTGTTGCCACAACGCGAGCCGGTTGAGTTGATCGGCTGTGATCAGCTCCGCATCCAGCCCATCGTCCAGATCGTGACTGCTGTACGTGATCTCATCCGCCAGGTTGGCAATCTGCGCTTCGAGCGAAGGACACGCGTGCGGCTCCGCTTCAGATCGCGGCGGCGGATCGTAAAACGTCTGGTGTTTGCGCAGGCCCTCCGTCACTTCAAACGACAGGTTCAACCCCGCAAAATCCGCGTAGCTCGACTCGATCAACTCCACGATCCGCAAGCTCTGCACGTTGTGATCGAAGCCGCCGTGTTCGCGCATCAACCGGTCGAGCGTCGTCTCTCCCGGATGCCCAAAGGGCGGATGCCCCAGGTCATGCGCGAGCGCGATGGCTTCGGCCAGGTCTTCGTTGAGCGAGAGCGCCCGCGCGATCGTCCGGCTGATCGACGCGACCTCGATCGTGTGAGTCAACCGCGTGCGCAGATGATCGCCCGAGCCGTTGAGAAACACCTGCGTCTTGTACTCCAGCCGCCGGAAGGCCCGGGAATGAATCACCCGCGCCCGGTCGCGCTGGTAGGCGGTGCGGTAGGGGTGCAATTCCTGCGCGTGGCGCCGCCCCGCGGAGTCGCCGCTCTTCTGCGCGTAGGGCGCGAGCAGCATCCGCTCCTCGGCCTCCATTTGTTGACGGCTCTTGCGCAGGGATTCCAAGGCGGCAAGTTTCACCGGACGCCTCGCGATAGCAACCGCTCCGCGGTTGACATATGCTCCGGCTTCGTTCCTGCTCTTTGTGTTGTTACTAGTATGCCGAACCGTTCCCCGCTCCTCTCTCCCAGTCTCGTCAATTTGAACCTGACCGCCACGGAGCAGAACGCGGCCATCCTCGAGACCGCCCGCCAGTTGTCGACCCATCCGGCGATGGGCAATTTTTCTATTTTCTGCGACGAACTGCTGGACCGCGAGGCGGCCGGCGCGACGCATCTAGGCGACGGCGTGGCGCTGCCGCACGCGCGCACGGCGCAGGTCAACCAGATCCTGGTCGCGGCCGGGCGCAGCGCGGCCGGGGTGAAATTTGGCGATGTTTCCAGCCCGGTCCGGCTCATTTTCGTGGTGGCGGCGCCCAAGAATCAGATCGGCGAATACCTGGCGACGGTGGGCATCATGGCGCGCTCGCTGCGCAATGGGGTCTGCCTGCAGCGGCTGCTCGATTGCACGGCGCCCGATGAGTTTGCGAAGGTCTTGCAAGGATAGGTCCTATGCCTGAAATCCCCCGAAGGCACTGCGCGATTGTGCATTGCCGGCGCCGCCGTTACCCTTGAGGGCAATGGAACAAACCGGCCGCCGTCTCCGGTTGCTTCTCAAGCTGCGCGTCTGGTTGTCGGATAAGATCCGCCCCAACGACTTGCAGGTGACCCTGTTCCAGGCCGGCCTCATCGGTTTTGCCGGCGGGGTGGCGGCGGTGGGTTTCCGGCTTGCGTCACGGCTCCTCGGGCGGCTCTTCACCGGCGAGTACGGCGCGATTGAGCCGACGTTCGACCCACTTCCGTCGTGGCAACGCCTCTGCATCCCCGCGCTCGGCGGATTGATCGCCGGCGGCTTCCTGTGGTGGGGCAAACGCATGGGACGCACCGGGCAGAGCACCGATTACATGGAGGCCGTGGCGCTAGGCGACGGCGTGCTGCCGTTTCGCCTGAGCCTGATGAAGTCCGCGTCGTCGCTTTTTACGGTCGCCTCGGGCGGGTCGATCGGCCGGGAGGGTCCCGTGGTGGCGCTCTCCGCCATGCTCGCGTCGCTCTTCGGCCGGGTGCGGAAGCTGCCCGCGCCGCGGCTGCGCCTGCTGGTGGCGTGCGGCGCCTCGGCCGGCATCGCGGCGGTCAATAACGCCCCCATCGCCGGCGCGCTCTTCACGGCGGAGATCATCCTCGGGTCGCTCGCGATGGAAACGCTCGGGCCGCTCGTGTTCTCCTCGGTCATCGCGACGTTGACCGTCCACAACCTCTGGTCCGGCGCGCCGCTCTACATCATCCCGCCGTTTCAAATCAGCTCCAACCTGGAGATCATTCCCCATGCGATGTTGGGCTTGATCTGCGGGTTCCTTGCGCCGTGGTACCTGCGGTTTCTCCAGGGAAGCGAGCGGGCGTTCACGCGCCTCCCCATTCCGATCCCGCTGCGGCTGGCGCTCGGCGGGTTGATCGTCGGCGCCTTGGCGATCTTGTCGCCGCAGGTCTGCGGCAACGGCTATAGCGCCATCGATGCGCTCCTGCACGGCGACGTGCGCTGGAAGGGCGCGGTCTTCCTCCTGGCGCGCAAGCTGCGGGCCACGGCGGCCACGTTGGGGTCGGGCGCGGGGGGGGGAGTGTGTACCCCCACGATCTTCATGGGGGCGTGCGTGGGTTATCTGGTCGGCAGCGGGGTGAACGGCGTCATCCCGTCGCTGCATTGCAACCCGTATTCGTTTGCCCTGGTCGGCATGGGCGCGCTGCTGGCGGCGGCGACCCAGGCCCCGCTCATGTCCATCCTGATGCTTTTCGAGTTGACGCTCGATTATCAGATCATCCTGCCGTTGATGCTGGCGTGCATCCTCGCGTACTACACCTGCCGCAACGCCAATGGCGGCCGCTCGATTTACAGCGAATCGCTGCGCCGCAAGAGCGAGCACGAAGCCGCCCCCGAGCCCGATTGGGCCCACGCGCGGGTGGGGGATTTGATGAAGAAAAATCCGCCGTCCATCCTGGAGACCGCGGGTTTCGGCGAGATCGCGCAAAATTTCATCACGTCGCGCTTCAACTATCTCTACGTGGTGAACGCCTCGGGCCGGTTCCGCGGCGCGATCTCGCTTCACGACGTGAAGCCATACCTCAACGCCGCCGAGATGGCGGATCTCGTGTTAGCCCGCGACATCGTGCGCGAAGATTTCCAACGCGTGACGCCGGGCTCGAGCCTGCGGGACGCGTTGGGGGAATTTTCGCGCCATGACGGCGAGCGGCTGCCGGTGGTCAGCGAAGGCGCCGAGCGCTCGGACCTCGTCGGCAGCATCTCCAAGACCGATCTGATCCTGGCGATCGCCAACCAGCACAAGCCGGCCGCATAATTCAACCTCCTTGGAGGGGCACGCTCCGTCGTGCCCCATGATTGGATCGGGGCGCCCCGTTCCCCAATCCGACAAGTGGGGCACGACGGAGCGTGCCCCTCCAGGAGTTGGATTATCGATCGTTCTCCGTCGGCAGGATCGTCTTCCTCAGCCGCCTCCGCTCCGCCCGGCTCTGGATCCGGATCAACAACAGATCATAGATCGCCAGCAGCGCCGCGAGCACCGTCAGCCACCCGCAGACCAGCCAGTAAATCGCGAACCGCTGGAGCCGCTCGCGCAGCCAGTCCGAGAGGAACACGTCCCCGCAAAACGCCATCACCAGCGCCGCCAGCACCGAGTAAAACATCGCCATCCGCCGCGTGTGCTGATCGAAAATGAGCGAGCGCGTCACTCCGATCAGACCCCGGAGCGGCCCGCCGTGGAATTGCATGCCTGTATTTCGCGCGCCGCCCGCTCATCGGCTCCCCCGGAAGGAGGGACTTCCCGCCGCCTTGCGCTGGTGAGTCTTCAAGCGTCGGCCGAGTTCGCGCCCGGCATTCTCCACCAGCGTCCGCAATCCCTCCGCCGAGACGCACGACGCCGCGCCAAATGTGATCGCCGTTTGCTGCTCCATGCGATCCGACGTGGCCACGGTGAGCCGATGGGTCGCGCCGTATTTGGCGACGAGCCGCTCCACGAGATCGTCCGCGGTCTTGCCGCTGGGCGAGTAAAACACCTGGATCGCCTCGGACTCCTCCGACGCCTTGGGGCCTTGACCGTCAAAGACCAGCACGACGCGAATGCCGCTCCCATCCTGATAATCGACCAGCGTCTTGATCAGCGCA
This sequence comes from uncultured Chthoniobacterales bacterium, assembly GCA_964249195.1. Lineage (GTDB taxonomy): Bacteria > Verrucomicrobiota > Verrucomicrobiia > Chthoniobacterales > SZAS-18 > CAXUAZ01. The sequence continues at coordinate 10,610 of CAXUAZ010000021.1, read as the reverse complement.
TCGCGCGCCGCCGCCGGACGCCGCGCGTGCAGGGCGCGCAACTCCGGCCACGCAAAGACGATGCTGTGCCCGTCGACGATCAGGTAGTCGCGGGCCGTTTCCATGGGGGAGGGGATTTACTCCGCGGCCCCGGCCGGGTGTTCCTCGGTGGCAACCGGGGCTTTCTCGGCGGGCTTGGCCTTGGGGGCCTTCGGCTCGGCTTTGGGCTTCACGGCGCGAGGGGTCGTTTTCGCCTTGACCGCGGCGGCGTCCGCGGCGACTTTGCGCAGCACGTACGATTGGCGGCGTTTGCGTTTGATGACTTTGTTATACTGTTTGCCCATTGGGAGATATCGGTTGGAAAAGAACCGGACCGTCCCCCAGTAAGACGCGGGAAGCAAGTTCCAAAACCCCCGTCTTCTCTCGCGCCGCCCCAGAAGGGCAGCCCGGGTCGAACCGTCGGTCTACCAGTCGCGCCAGAATTGTCGTTAGATCTCTAAAAGTTCAGTGTCATGGATAAAATCAGAAACATCGCCATCATCGCCCACGTCGACCACGGGAAGACCACCCTTGTCGATTGCCTCCTGCGTCAATCCGGCACCTTCCGCGCCAACCAGAAGACGGATGAACGCATGATGGACTCGATGGATCTGGAGCGCGAAAAGGGCATCACCATTCGCGCCAAGAACGCCGCGTTCCAGTACAACGGCTACCACGTCAACATCGTCGACACCCCCGGCCACGCCGACTTCGGTGGCGAGGTGGAGCGCATCATGAGCATGGTCGACGGCGTCCTCCTGGTCGTCGACGCGCACGACGGCCCGCAGGCGCAGACCAAGTTCGTGCTCAAGAAGGCGCTCGAGCAGGGCGCCAAGGCGATGGTCGTCATCAACAAGATCGACCGCGAAAACGCCCGGCCCCACAAGGTGCTGGACATGATTTTCGACCTCTTCGTGGAGCTCAACGCGAGCGACGCGCAACTCGATTTCCCAGTCGTGTACGCCTCGGCCAAAGCCGGTTACGCGATGCGCGAGATCGGGCAGGACAGCACCGACATGACCCCGCTCTACGATGCGATCATCAAGGAAGTGCCGCCGCCGACCCTTGCGCCGGAGACCTATTTCCAGATGCTGGTCTCGAACCTGGATTACTCCGACTACCTCGGCCGGATCGCCTACGGCCGCATCCTGAGTGGCCGCGTGAACGTCGGCGACACGATCGTGTGCATCCACGGCGACGGCCGCCGGGAGCGGTCCAATGTCACCGCGCTTTTCGGCCACTCCGGCATGGAGAAGATCGAGCTCAAACATGCCAGCGGCGGCGACATCATCGGGCTCGCGGGCTTCGAGGATATTTTCATCGGCGAGACGCTCACCGACACCGAGGACCGTCCGGCGTTGCACTTCACCGACATCGATCCGCCCACGATGACGATGGGCATCCTCGTCAACGACGGCCCGCTGGCCGGTCGCGAGGGCAAATTGGTTACGGCGCGCAACATTAAAGAGCGCCTTGTGAGGGAGACGCGGACGAACGTTTCCCTGCAATTTCGCGAGACGGACACGGCAGGGTCGTTCGAGTTGCAGGCGCGCGGGGAGATGCAGATCGCGATCCTGGTCGAGCAAATGCGCCGCGAAGGTTTCGAGGTGCTGGTGTCCCGCCCGGAGGTGATCTACAAGCGCGACGAAAAGGGCAACGTGCTCGAGCCCTACGAGACGCTGACCGTCGACGTGCCCAACGACAACCTGGGCGACATTCTCCAATCGCTGGCCGGCCGCCGGGCGGAGATCACGAACATGGTCCATCACACGCACAACGTGGTTGTGGATGCGATCATCCCCACGCGCGGGCTGATCGGGTTCGAGACGGATCTGGTGAATGCGACCAAGGGCATGGGCATCATGAGTCATCTCTTCAAGGAGTACGGCCCGCACAAGGGCGACATCCCGAGCCGCAATAAGGGCGTGTTGGTGGCGATGGAGGGAGGCGTGAGCACGGCGTACGCGTTGGAGCCGATCCAGGAGCGCGGGCGGCTGTTCATCGGCGTGCAGGAGGAGATTTACGAGGGCATGATCATCGGCGAGTGCGCCCGGCCGGACGACCTGGCGGTCAACCCGTGCAAGGCGAAGAAGCTCAACAACATGCGCAGCTCCGGCGACGGCAAGGGCATCGCGTTGCAAGCGCCGGTGCAGATGACGCTGGAGCGTTCGCTGGAGTACATCGCGCCGGACGAGTACGTCGAGGCGACGCCCAAGAGCCTGCGGATGCGTAAGAAGATCCTGGACGCCGCCCTGCGCAAGCGTTCGGCGGGCGCCAAGCTGGGGGCGTAGGTGGATCGTGCTCTCCGAGCGCGATGGCAAACGATCAGCGGCGAAGCCGCTCTAGAAGAAGTAGAGAATACGCGCCTATCTTCACGCAGATGATAGTTTCGCATTGACATGCGACGTCGGCTGTGGTATGGTCGCACGCATGAAACCAGTGCCCGATCGTACCTTCCGCACGCGCAAGCGAACCGCGCGTTTACTCTGGGCGGCGCGGCGCGTTGCGCATCATAGACGGGGTTTTTTGCGCGGTGTCGGCCTTCCCGGGCGGCCGGGATTGAAATTTTATTTGACAAACCCCGCGCCAGTGTGGAATGTCGCGGCAGTTGCTCGTTTCCTCGTCTGTTTCAGGCGGGATGTATCCTTCCTGTCCCGCCCGTGTCTTGCGGCGGAGCCAGATTTGAATGCTTTGAGCAGCCTCACCCCTTCGGTATGGCGGGTAAAAGCAATCGGTCGAAGATCAAGGTTCGCTCGAACGGGATCGGCTCTTAATGGGTCAATCCAAAGCTACGCCCGTTTTAATCCGAGGCAAAAAGATTGGCAGACGCATAAAGCACGGCAGCGGAGAGACGTGACGATCAAGGAAGCAGTTCCATCTCGTCTCCAGGCGGAAGGCTTAATCAACCCCATTTTCCCTCGCTCGACCTGCGGCCGGCGCCTGACCGAGCCGACTCTTCAGAACCCTTTAAAATGACCGAGAACGACGAACATCAACTCCCGCCCACGGACGGGGCCAGCGAGGCCGCGGCCCCCGACAAGCCGGCAAAGAAGTCCTCGCCCCGCCGCAAGGTGGCCGCCCGGCCCAAAGCCCCCGCGGCCGATGGGAGCAGCGTGGTGGAAACGCCCAAGCCCCGGCGCAAGACCGCGAAAGCCGCCCCGCCGCCTTTAGCCGATCCGCAGGCGCCGGTAGAGACGGTCGTGATTCCCAAGACCGTCATGGAAGTCGTCGAGCAGAAGACCCGCGAAACCTTTGGAGACGACGGCAACATCTCCGCCCCTCGGGAAGATCGCCCGCAAAACGACTTCCCGGCGGATCGCACGCCCAATCCGGAACCGAGGCGCGATGACCGGGGCGGAGAATACCGCCACGACAACCGGGAATTCCGGCGCGACGACCACCATCGCCGGGACAGCCGCGGCAATGACAATCGTCCGCGCAATTTTCAAGGCGGCTTTCAGGACCGCAACCGGCACGGACAGCAACAGCAGCGCCCGCAATTCCAGGGCCCGCCGCGCGACCGCGACGGCCAGCCGGGGCCGCGCGATCAGTCGTTCCGCGATCAGGGGCAGCCCGGCGGCGGCGATCCGCTCGTCAGCCGGCCGACCGAGATCGTGTTCGGCGAAGGCATCATCGAAGTCTCCGGCAAGGGCTTCGGGTTTCTGCGCGAGTCCAAGCGCAATTTCGTCCAGACGCCGGCCGACGTGTTCGTCACGCCGGAAGTCTGCCGCAAATACAACCTGCGCGACGGCCAATGGATCAAGGGCGAGATCCGCCGCAGCAGCCGGGGGCCGCAGCTCTTCCGCCTGACCGAGCTCAACGGCGAAGACCCGGAAAAATTCCGCGACTTGCCCAATTTTGAGGAACTGACCACGATCAACCCCAAGAAGCGCATCAAGCTCGAGACCGTGCCGGAGCGGTATACGACCCGCGTGATGGATCTCATGACGCCGATCGGCAAAGGCCAGCGCGGATTGATCGTTGCCCCTCCACGCACGGGCAAGACGACGTTGCTCCAGCACCTCGCCGAAGCGGTCGTCATCAATCACCCGGAGATGAAGCTCATCATCCTGCTGGTCGACGAGCGACCCGAAGAAGTGACGGAGATGCGGCGCGCGATCCCGCAGGCGGAGATCATGGCGTCCTCCAACGACAGCGATCTCAAGAGCCACACGCGCATCGCGCAGCTCGCGATGGAGCGCGCCAAGCGGCTCGTCGAAGCGGGCTTCGACGTGTTCATGTTGCTCGACTCGATCACGCGCATGGGTCGGGCGTTTAACAACACGTCGACCGGCGGCCGCACCGGCAGCGGCGGCATCGACAATCGCGCGCTGGAAATCCCGCGCAAGATCTTCGCCGCCGCCCGCAACACCGAGGAGGCCGGGTCGCTCACGATCATGGCGACTGCGCTCATCGACACGGGCAGCCGCGGCGACGAGGTGATCTTCCTGGAGTTCAAGGGCACCGGCAACATGGAACTCGTGCTCGACCGCAAGATCAGCGACCAGCGCATCTACCCGGCGGTCGATATTTTCCAATCCGGCACGCGCCGCGAAGAACTTCTCCTGGCGCCGTGGGAGTTGGACAAGATCAATGTGATCCGCCGCGGTCTGGCCGGCCACAAACCGCTCGAAGCGATCGAGCGGCTCCTTAGTTTCCTCAAGAAATTTCCCACAAACGCGCAGATGCTCGCGAGCCTGCCGGGTTAGTTCCATGGCTGCGCCGCAACCTGAGTTCGAGGTGCTGCCGCCAGATCGCACGGCAGGCGCCGGGTCGCTCCCGCGCCTGATCGCGCACGTGATGGATAACCTCCTGAAGGTCCCGGGGACCAAGGCGCGGATCGGGCTTAATCCGTTTCTCGATCTGCTCCCGCTGGTGGGCGACGGAGCGGCCATGCTGATCACAGCGACGATGATCCTCGAAGGGGCTCGCCGGGGGTTGCCCAAGGTAGTGTTGGCGCGAATGGCGTTCAATACATTGCTGAACGGCCTGGTGGGCACTATCCCGTTCGTGGGTGAGGCATTTGCATGGTGGTTCAAGCCGAGCCAGCGCAACTACCAGTTGCTCGTCCGGCATTCGGAAAACGGCGGGCCCGAGACGACCTGGAAGGACACGGCGTTTGTCTTCGGTCTGATCGCGTTGGTGCTGGTGTTGATCGGGCTTTTTGTAGGCGTCGGCATTGTGGTGGCGTTCCACGTCTATCGTTGGCTGATGCAGCAGTAGCGATCAAAGCGGAAACGAAGAACCAGCCGCCGGCGAATCGAGGTGCAGCAAGGCCCTATGAATGCATCGCGACGTTCTTTTGTTCGATTGGCCTGGGGTCTCGTGGCCGGATTGCTGGCGGCTGTCGTTATGCTGCTCGTGATGGTGTTGCTCCGAGCGTTCCTGTTCGTGCCCACGCCCACGGAAATGATCTTCGACCGGGCGTTCCCGCTGATCACGACGGAGTTTTTCATCGATTCACTGGTGCGAGCCGGAGGGTACACGCCGCTGAAATTGCAAGGAGTCTTCGGGGCGCTCGCGGGCCACTTTGCCGCGGCGGGATTGGCTGGGATGGTCTATGCGCGGTGGGGATGGAAGATCGTGGTCCCTGGCGTGCTGGGGGTGTGGGCGCTGTTCGTCGGCTTGCTGTGGCCGCAACTGCTCACGAGCTACGACGGGCATCCGCCGGCGGCCGCGACCGCTATTGCCATTGCCGGTATGTTGTTTTCGTTTGCAACGTGCGGCGCCGCGCTCGTCGTTTTCTTTAAACTGCTGACAACAGAAACTCCCGTCAGCTTCGAAGTGCGCGGATTGTCGCGGCGGCGGTTTGTGGCGGGGGGTGTTGGCGCGTTGGGAGCGCTGGCGTTAGGCGCGATGCTCAAGCGGATGTTCAACATCGGGTCATTCTCCTACGATGGCACGGAGTACCTTGGGCCGGACGTCGTTAAAATCACCCCGACCGACCAGTTCTATCAGGTCACTAAAAACCTGGTGGATCCGCAGGTCGCGCGCGACATCTGGCGGCTGGAATTCACCGGCTGCGTGGAGTCGCCGCGCGTGTACACGTTTGCGGAGCTGACCGCCATGCCATCGGTCGAGCAGGAGACTACCTTGCAGTGCATCTCCTATCGGGTCGGCGGCGGCCTTATTTCCAACGCGATCTGGAAGGGCGTGCCGCTGCCCGCGTTGCTCGCCAGCGTGAAGCCGATGCCGGGCACGGTGGCGGTGTTGTTTCACGCGGCGGATGGATACTTCGAGACGTTCCCATTTTCCAAGGCGATGGATGCCACCACGCTCGTCGCCTGGGAGATGAACGGCGCGCCGCTCCCGCCGCGGCACGGGTTCCCGGTGCGGCTGGTGACGCCGGGCATTTACGGAGAGCGCAGCCCGAAGTGGGTCACCCGCCTCGAGTTCATCGCGGAGAACGATCCGCGCCTGAAAATGAAACGGCACGATGTGGTGGGCGTCGGCTTTTACACCGAGCAGGGTTGGGGGCCAAATATCGTCGTGCCCACCACGAGCCGGTTCGACGCGCCGCAGGTGACGGGCGACCATTTCGAGGAGCCCTTCCAGGTGGGACAACCGACGGAGTTGCGCGGGATGGCGTTTGGCGGCGACCGCGGCATCAGCCGCGTGGAAGTCAGCTTCGACGACGGCCACACCTGGACCGACGCCCAAATTCCCCAACCCGGCACCCGGGTAAGCTGGAGCATCTGGACGTACCGGTGGAAGCCTACCGAGACCGGAAAGGCACGTCTGGTCGTGCGGGCGACAAACGGCGATGGCCAGGTGCAACTCACGGAGGATCGCAACCCGGTGCCGCAGGGCGCCCTCGGGCTGCATCGGGTCGTTGCGACGGTCAACGCTGCCTAAAACCATGGCTGATCTTGCAAAGCGGTTTCCGCAAAACCCGATCCTGCGGCCCTCGGATATCCGGCCGAGCGCGCATGGGATGAACATCGAGTGCCTGCTCAATCCGGGCGCCTTTCAGTTCGATGGCCGGACCTGGTTACTCCTGCGGGTGGCAGAGCGTCCCGCGCAGAGCCCGGGCAAGACGTCGTTCCCGGTGCTGGATGAGTCCGGGGTTATGCGTATTGTCCAGTTTGATAACGCCGACCCGCGGCTGGACCTTTCCGATCCGCGCGTGCTCCATTATGATGGCCAGCATTACCTAACGACCTTGTCTCATCTGCGGCTCGTCTCGAGCGAGGACGGCGAGCTTTTCACCGAGGAACCCTCAATGCCGCTTCTCGTCGGAGAGGGAGAATTGGAGCGGTACGGGATTGAAGATTGCCGCGTGGCGCAGATCGGCGGCGAGTATTGCCTCACGTATACCGCGGTGTCATCAAATGGCGTGGGCGTCGGGCTGCGGCGCACGCGTGATTGGCGGGAGTTCACCGCGCCGGCCATGATCCTGCCGCCGCACAACAAGGATTGCGCTCTGTTTTCGGAAACGATCGACGGGATGCACTGCGCGTTGCATCGCCCGAGCAGCGTAGAGATCGGCGGCAACTACATCTGGATCGCGCAATCGCCCGATCTGCGGCATTGGGGCGAGCACCGTTGCCTCGCCCGCACGCGGCCGGGCGCGTGGGACAGCGCGCGGGTGGGGGCCGGCGCGGCGCCGATCAGAACAGAGGAGGGTTGGCTGGAGATTTACCACGGAGCGGACGAGCGCCATCGCTATTGCCTTGGCGCCTTGTTGCTCGATCTCGCCGAACCGTGGAAGGTGCTCGCGCGATCCGAGACGCCGATCATGGAGCCGAGGGCGGATTACGAAACGTCTGGTTTCTTGGGCAACGTCATTTTCACCAATGGCCACATCGTGAAGGGCGACGAGATCACGATGTACTACGGGGCATCGGACAGCGTGATCTGCGGCGCGCGGCTGTCGATCCGCGAGATTCTTTCTACGTTGCGGCGCCCAGCTCCTTGCGGATGATCGGCGCCACTTGCGTGCCGAGTATCTCGATGGCGCGCATCATCTTCGCGTGTGGCAGCGTGGCGACGGTCATCTGGAAGTTCAGGCGGGCAATGCCGCCGAGCGCTTCGTTTACGGCGAGGATTTTCTCGACGACAGTATTCGCATCGCCGATCAGCAATGCCCCGGTCGGCCCGCGCAACGCGTCGAACTGGCGGCGGGTTGTCGGCGGCCAGCCGCGTTCCCGACCGATGACCGCAAACGTATGGGCGTAACCCGGGAAGAAATCGTCCGCCGCCTGGTTAGCCGTGTCGCCGAGGAACCCGATGCAATGAAGGCCCACCTTCAACTTCTCCGCCGGGTGACCCGCCCGGAGACCCGTCTGCCGGTAGAGATCGATGAGCGGCCGGAACCGGTGCGGTTCTCCGCCGATGATCGCCACCATCAGCGGCAGCCCGAGCGCTCCTGCTCGCGCGAACGACTGCGGCGTCCCTCCAACCCCCAGCCAGATCGGCAGCGGGTCCTGCAAGGGTCGCGGGTAAACGCCCTGGCCAGTCAGCGGCGCGCGGTGCCGGCCGGACCAGTGAACGTGCGTCCCTTCCCGGAGCTTGAGCAAGAGATCCAGCTTCTCGACAAACAGGGAATCGTAATCTTCCAGGGCCAGCCCAAAAAGGGGATATGCCTCAATGAACGAGCCGCGGCCGGCGACGATCTCCGCGCGTCCCTTTGCGATCAGGTCCAGCGTGGCAAACTCCTGGAAAACTCGCACCGGGTCCGCGGCGCTCAGCACCGTGACGGCGCTCGCCAGGCGGATTCGCGTGGTCCGCGCGGCCGCCGCCGCAAGGATGATGGACGGCGCCGAGTCGAGGTATTCCGCGCGATGATGCTCACCGATGCCAAAGACATCGAGGCCGACCTGATCCGCGAGCACAATCTCCTCGAGCAAGTTGCTCAGGCGCTCGACGGGGCTGACCGTAAAACCCGTGGTCGGGTCCGCGATCGCCGCCGCGAAGCTGTCGATGCCGAGTTGCATTGCTGCCTAAGCCAACTGCGTCGTCGTCACGGGGCGGTGATGTGCGGAGCTCGTGAAGTAGGAGGCGAGGGCCATGTAGGGATGGTGGAACCGCAGGGCGTGCGAAATAGATTATCTTATTATAATATCGATGTAAATATAATCTTCATTAACAACAACCGTGTTACGGTGGAGGTTCGGCTCGGCGAAGGTTCTGGCTCACGTTGCGGCGATATTTCAGGGCCAGCGAACGAGCGTCTTGGAAGTTTTTACGCTACGGGTGGACATTTTCCAACCAAATCCGGTCAAGGTAGATATGTTGATCGACCCTCGTTAACCCGACGCGGTGTTTGGCCGGCCCGACTTCGCGCTGGTGGGCAAGCGGGTGGCCATCTTTTGCGACAGCGAGTTTTGGCACGGGTATCGTTGGGGCGAACGGCGCAAGCGGGAGCACAAGAGCAATCAGGCGTACTGGTTTGCCAAGATCGAGCGCAACCGCAAGCGGGACCGGCTCGTCAACCGGAGGCTGCGTCAGGCGGGCTGGCGGGTTATCCGGTTCTGGGAACGGGAGATCGTGCGGGATCTCGAGGGCTGCGTGGCACGGGTGCAGGCCCTTGTTCAAAAGCTCTAGTCCGTATTAAATTGAATTGTAGCCGTCAGCAACTCACGGGGACGGCCATTAAAAAGTATACGGGGCGGAGCCCATCCCTCCAAATATTTGGAGGGACGACCTCTGTGTCGTCCCTGACTTCGGATGGTCGAGCGGCTATAGCTTTACTTTATATGCTCTAGCAATGTAAAGCTGCGAGTCGATGCGGCCAATCTTCTGCAACGTGCGCTGAGGCGGGCGACCGAACGCGTGGAAGAACGTAGTTGCCAAGATCATGCCTTGTTCAAGCCCCTTCTTGGGTCGCCTGACCAGAACAAACTATCCAAATCCACCTTATCTTAGTGCCATTCTTGACTGACCAGGATGGCGCCGCTTTCCTTTACAGCTCATCATGGAACCTCAACGAGCGGCGCTTCCACCTCGAGGTCCAATGCTGCCAGCGCGTGTTCCGACCACTCGTTGCCTACGGCTTGCGGGTTCGCGTTCGTTTGCATTGTTTGTGGTGATCTTCCATGCTCGTTCTGAATACGTATCTCGCTTTCCACTTCGCGCGTTGCCATAGCTAAGGTTCGCCGGAATTTATCAGAGTATTTCGAGGGGGTTGAATCTACCAAAGTCTTAAGAGTTGCCAATTTCACTTGGGCGTCTTTCAACCTTCCGCAAAATACACCGTCGTAGAATGCCGAAGCCGCAATGGCCGGCACGTAGGTTGTATAATTTTGTTCAAGATTGACCAGATACGCTCGCAATTCCGCTATACTTCTTTGCTGCCAAAGCCCGCTAACCTTTTCGCCCACATTATCTGCCGGAATACTTCCCGCGCGAATACATTGCCAAGGGAACAGCAACGCGCATAGAACAGACGTGTACTTATTAACCTTCGTGGGAGAGGATTTTACTTTCATGGTTTCTTTGTTGGAAGAACGGGCGCTATAAGTGTAGAGTTAGCCGAATCATATACATCCTGACTAGGCCACAATTTTTCTTCTATTAAGTACAAAGTATGGAGACCGGGGTCAGTCAACATATCTGCCTCTTCGCTGTTTCAAGTGGGTAGAAGGGTAGGA
>CAXUAZ010000020.1:0-29201 GCA_964249195.1 uncultured Chthoniobacterales bacterium | reverse complement strand
TCCTCCATGCCCGTCCGCCACGGCGCGGCGGCGAACCAGGCGGCCGGCAGGAACGCAGCGCCCGCCAGCAGCAGCAGCCCGGCCAGGACCGCGTTCACCGCGCGTCCCGCGCCCGCCCTGGGAGGCGCCGCGATCAAATACGCCCCGAGAAGGGCCAGCACGATGCCCTGGCTCCAACGCGCGGTCGCCCCGCCGAGGGCCACACCCAGGAGCGGCAGCAGCGGCGCGGCCCAGATGCGCCAGGCCGCCGGGTCGGGAGGTCGTCGGGAGGGAGGAGGCATCCGGGCGAGAATACACCCCCGGAGCCGGCTCGGCTATCTCCGCCCGACATCGGCGCTGGAGTCGGGAACATCCATCGCGTATGAGCAGGCGAAACGATGGATTACAATACCACCTTTGGCTGGCTCTCGGTCGCCGCCAGCGTTGCTCTGCTCCTGCGCTGGCGCACGGAGTTTGCGCAACGGCAGAATCTGGGTTGGGCCGCCGTGGCGTTGATCATCCTGGCCGCGAACGCGGGCGGCGCGTTTCTGTTCCCGGCGATCTCGGGGTGGGTCGGAGGCGGCTTGTGGCTGGTGTTCATGCTCGCGCCGACCTTGCTCACGAGGGGAGTGCGGCAAAGCGCCTTGCGGGGGCGTTTCGAGCAGGCGAGCCGCCTCGCGCGGCTGGTGAGCATCCTCCACCCGGCTGATTCCTGGCCGCAGCAGCCCGCGCTCTATCGCGCCCTGGCTCTCGCGCAAAAAGGCGACGCCGACCGGGCGGCATCCATCCTGCGGGAACTCATTGCTCGACCCGGCGCCGCTCCGGTGGTGGTGCAATCAGCGCAGACCTATCTCTTCCGCCTCCTCGGAGAATGGGAAGAGCTTCTCACCTGGATGCGGACCCTGCCGACGCGGCGGCTCGGGGTCGTGTCGATCACCGACGCGACTCTGCTCGCCATGCGCCTGCGCGCCTTGGGGGAGACGGGCCGGCTCTCCGAGATGCTCGCGGCCTACCAGGCGCGCTTTTTGCAGATGGAACACCTCGGTGGGCCAGCCGCGGCCGGCCAGTGCCTCCTGGTCGTCCTGGCCTTTGCCGGGCGGGTCGACGCGCTGGAAAAATTGCTCGCCGGGACGCTGTCCGACTTGCCCCTTGAAATGAAACGCTTCTGGATCGCCACCGCGCGGATGGCCGCCGGGGAGCCTGCCGATCTGCGGGCATTGCGCGCGGAGACCGCCGATCATTCGTTGCGGCTGGCCATCGATCGACGCCTGGCGCAAGGGGCGCCGCAAGCGGTCTTCACCCCGCCGGAGCGGATGACCCTCGATTTCATCGAGACGACGAACACGCGCGATTCCGCCTACCGGCCGCACGGCGGCGATACGTTGCGGCACGCTCCGGTCGTCGCCATCCTGATCCTCTGCAACCTTGCCGCGTATGCGCTCGAAGTGAGATCAGGCGGCGGCGAAAACCTCCGAACTCTCTTGCGTCTGGGGGCGCTCTGGGCGCCGGCGGTGGTCGAGGGCGGCCAATGGCATCGGCTGGTGAGCGCCATGTTTCTCCACTTCGGGGTGCTCCACCTGGCCATGAACATGATCGGGCTGGCGATCATCGGGCCGTGGGTGGAACGCATGATGGGACACACGCGGTTTGCGGTCGTCTACCTGGCAAGCGGCGTCGGCTCGATGGCGGCGGTAGTCTGGTTCATCCGGCGAGGCTGGATGCCGCTGGAGCTGCTCGTCGGGGCCTCGGGTGCGATCATGGGGCTGATCGGCGCATACGGGACGCTGCTCGCGCTCGGGTGGCGGCGCGAACGCTCGCGGTTTGCCGCGCGGCGTCTGCGCGGAGTGGCGTTGATCGTCGTCGCGCAGACCGTGTTCGATCTGATGAATCCGCAGGTGAGCTTCGCGGCACACATGAGCGGGCTCGTCTGCGGCGCGATGCTCACGCTGCCGCTGATGCCGCGCCGGCTAAAAAAAACCGCCGGAGCGGGCGCCAGGTTGCCCTGAGGCCCACCGCCGACGGGTTGAGGTGGGGTTTTACTTGCTGCTCGTCGTCGTCGTGTGCGCCGAGGTGCCGCTGGACGTCGTCTTCGCCTGCGTGGAGCAAGCGTTCAAGCTGGTCAGCGCCGCTGCCGCGAGGGACAAAAGAGCTACGAATTTGATGTATTTCATAATTACTGAATTCACCTCCGTTCCTGTGCGAATCACTGTCTCCTGAGAGAGCCCACTCTTTGCCCACGGCGCCCGCCCGCGCAACGAGAATCGCCAACATTCTTTTGGCCCTTCACGCTTCAACGATGGCCACTTGCGCCCCGACCGGGATTAGCTCGTACAACTCGGCGATGTCCGCATTTCGCATCCGCACGCAACCGTGACTCGCCGGCTCGCCGATCCGACTCTCGTGGTTCGTGCCGTGAATATAGATGTAACGCTCGCGGGTGTTGGCGTTGTGCGGCTCGAGCCCCTCCAGCCAGAGGATGCGGGTGAGGATCAGGTCGTCGTCCAGCGCATCGAGGCCGATCTCGCCGGTGGGAAGCCGGCTCTTAAAGATGGCGCCCAGCGGCTGGCCGTCGCCGATCTTCTCCCCCACCCGGAACTGCCCCAACGGCGTGCGCAGGCTGCCGGGCTCAGGACCCAGGCCGTACTGCGACGTGGAAACGGGGTATCGCCGGACGGGTTCGCCGGCGTCGTCCCGCACTTCGAGGGTCTGATCGGCAACAGAGATTCGCAATTGCATCGGGCGGCGAAAAGACTACTCTCGGCCTCCCCCGTCATGCAAAGGAAGAGTCAAGCCATCGCCATCGTGGGCGCAAGCGGCGCCGTCGGCCAGGAGATGCTCGACGTGCTCACGCGCCGTGCGTTTCCCGTCAAATCGCTGCGGCTGCTCGGGTCCGAGCGGTCGGCGGGGACGACGGTCTCATTTCAGGGTGAGAATATCGCCATCGAGAAGCTGACGGCTGATTCATTCGCGGGCATCGACATCGCGCTTTTCAGCGCGGGCGGCGGGATTTCGAAGGAGTTTGCGCCGCATGCGGTGCGCGCGGGGGCGGCGGTGATCGATAATTCGTCGTCGTTCCGGATGGATCCCGCCGTGCCGCTGGTGATCCCGATGATCAACGGGGCCGACGCCGCGGGCCATCGGGGGATCATCGCGAACCCGAACTGCACGACCGCCGTGACGCTCATGGCGCTCGCGCCGCTGCACCGGGCATTTGGCGTGCGGCGGGTGTTTGCGTCGAGCTACCAGGCGGTGTCGGGGAGCGGGGCGCGCTCGATCGCGGAGTTGCGCGCGCAGGTGGCGGCGATCGCCGCGGGCGAGACGGTGACGCCTGTGACGTACCCGCACCAGATCGCGTTCAACGTCCTCCCGCACGTCGATGCGTTTCTCCCCGATGGTTACACGAAGGAGGAGATGAAGATGCAATTCGAGACGCGCCGCATCCTGCACCTGCCGGCGTTCCGCGCATCGGTGACGTGCGTGCGGGTGCCGATTTACCGCGCGCACTCGGTGGCGGTGAACGCGGAGTTCGAGCGACCGGTTTCCCTGGAAGCCGCGCGGGAAGCGCTCGGCGCGGCGCCGGGATTGCAGATCGTGGATGACCCGGCAAACTGCCGCTACCCGATGCCGCTCTTCGCCGCCGGCAAAGACGATTGCGAGGTGGGCCGGCTGCGGATCGATTGCGCGTTGGAAAACGGGCTCGCCTTCTGGGTTTCGGGCGATCAACTTCTGCGCGGCGCCGCGCTGAACGCCGTCGAGATCGCCGAGCTTTTGTAAATGCCCGTGAAGTCCTTCGACGTAAAATCCTACCTCGCCCAGCGCGTCAAAGAGGTGGATCGCGCGCTGAACTCCGCGCTCCCGCCCGCCTCGCGCAAGCCGCCGACGATCCACAAGGCGATGCGCTACAGTTTATTTGCCGGCGGCGCCAAACGGCTGCGGCCGGTGCTCTGTCTCGCCGCCGCCGAAGCGTGCGGCGGCGACTTGGCCGAGGCGCTCCCGCTCGCCTGCGCGGTCGAGTGCGTGCACACGTACTCGCTCATCCATGACGACCTCCCGAGCATGGACAACGACGATTTTCGCCGGGGCCAGCCGACGTGTCACAAGGTCTTCGGCGACGGCATGGCGGTGCTCGCGGGCGACGCGTTGTTGACGTTCGCCTTTGAACTCGTCGCGCACGCCAACGGCTGGCCGCGCTACGGCCCGCGGGAACTGGTGCGGGAATTGGCGGTGACTTCCGGCAGTCTGAAGCTGATCGCGGGCCAGGTGGCCGATCTCGAGGGCGAAGGCCGCAAGACCGATGTGCGGCAACTGCGTTACATCCACGAGTGCAAAACGGCGGCGCTGTTGACGACCTCGATCCGGCTGGGCGCGATGAGCGCGAACGCGGCGCCCGGGAAGCTGGAGGCGTTAACGAAGTTCGGCATGGCATTGGGGTTGGCATTCCAGGTGATCGACGACATTTTGGACGTCACCCAAACGACGGAAAAGCTGGGCAAGAGCGCGGGCAAGGATCTGACGGCCCAGAAGGCCACCTACCCGTCTATTTTGGGGTTGGAGAAAGCGCGGGCCGAGGCCCACCGGCTCACGGCGGCGGCGCATGAAGCGCTGGAGCCATTTGGCGCCAGGGCGGAGGCGTTGCGGGCGCTCGCCGATTACCTGCTGGAGCGGGATTACTAAAGCCTCCGACCACTTGGAGCGGCCTGGGCCTGACATCAACGCACCCGGCCACATGACGGATTACATGGCCCCCAACTCCGCCTTCACCTCGCCAAAGGCCCGGATCGCCGCGTCCAGATCCTCCCGGGAATGCGCCGCCGACACCTGGGTGCGGATTCGTGCCGTGCCCTGCGGCACCACCGGGTAAAAGAATCCCACCACGTAAATCCCCTTCTCCAGCATCCGCGCGGCAAACCGTTGCGAAAGCGCCGCGTCCCCCAACATCACCGGCACGATCGGGTGCGTGCCCGGCTTGATCGTCAACCCCGTGGCCGCCAGGCCCGCCCGGAAATAACGCGTGTTTTCCTCCAGCCGGTCGCGCAATGCCGTCGATGCCGTCAGCATCTCCAGCACCTTGATCGACGCCGCCGTGATGCAGGGCGCCAGCGTGTTGGAAAACAGATACGGCCGCGAACGTTGCCGCAACAAGTCGACGGCCGCCTTGCGCCCGCTCGTGTACCCGCCGCTCGCGCCGCCCAGCGCCTTGCCCAGCGTGCCGGTGATCAGGTCCACCCGGCCCACCACGCCGCAATGCTCGTGCGTGCCCCGGCCCGTCTTGCCGAGGAAACCGGCGGCGTGGCAATCGTCGAACATCACCTGCGCGTCGTATTTCTCCGCCAGATCGCAGATGCCTTTCAGATCGGCGATGGCGCCGTCCATGGAGAAGGCGCCGTCCGTCGCGATCAGCCGGAAACGCGCGCCGGCCGTCTCGCGCAGTTTGGATTCCAGATCGTCGAGGTTGCCGTGCTTGTACCGATGCCGCTGCGCTTTGCTCAAGCGGATGCCGTCGATGATGCTCGCGTGGTTGAGCTCGTCGCTGATCACGGCGTCCTCGGCGGTGAGAAGGGTCTCAAATAAGCCCCCGTTCGCGTCGAAGCAGGATGGGTAGAGAATCGTGTCCTCGGTGCCCAGGAACCGGGAAAGCGCCGCCTCCAGTTCCTTGTGGATGTCCTGCGTCCCGCAGATGAACCGCACCGACGACATCCCGAATCCCCTGTCCTCCAGCGCCGTCTTGGCGGCGGCGATTACGTCCGGGTGATCGGAGAGCCCAAGGTAGTTGTTGGCGCAGAAGTTCAACACCCGGCGGCCGTCGGCGATCGGGATCGAGGCGTTCTGCGGCCCCGTGATGATCCGCTCGGTCTTGTAGAGGCCCTGGTTCTGGATCTCGGCCAGCTGAGCCGCAAGATGTTGGTCGAAGGTGACGCGCATGGCGCCGAAGTTAGCCGACGCCCCGGCTTTCGCCAAGCGGGAAAAATCATCGACATGCTGCTTTTTCATTGACTTTACGACCCGTTTGCGGTACGATTCCCAACCATCGACCGAAGCCTTGCCATGACGTTCCTGATCCGCCTTCGTTTCCACGATTTACTCTGGTGAGAACGAGCCGTTGCGCATCATAGCCCCTCTTTTTTTATACACCATGCAAACACTTCAGGCGGCCATCTTCGACATCGACGGGACCCTCGTGGATTCCGTCGATCTCCACACCGAGGCGTGGCGGCGCGCCTTTCGGAAGTTTGACCATGAGGCGTCGTTCCTGGAAATCCGCTCGCAGATCGGCAAAGGCGGCGATCAACTGCTGCCCGCCTTTTTTTCCGTCGCGGAGCTGGAAGAATTTGGCCAGGAGCTCGAAGCCGAACGCGGACGCATCTTCCAAAGCGAGCTGATGGAGAAGGTACGGCCGTTCCCGAAGGTCAAAGAGCTTTTCCAACGCATCGCCGGCGATGGCATCAAGATTGCGCTCGCCAGTTCCGCCAAGCGAGATGAACTCGAACATTACGTGGATCTTCTCGACGTCGATGACCTCGTCGACGCCACCACGTCCACCGACGATGCGTCGAAATCCAAACCGCACCCGGATATTTTCCAGGCCGCGCTCAAGAAACTGGGCGGCCTCGATCCCGCCGCGGCGATGGCGATTGGCGACACCCCTTACGACGCGCAATCGGCCGGCAAGGCGGGCATGGGGACCATCGGGATGCTCTGCGGCGGGTTCCCCAAGCCCGATCTGCGCGCGGCCGGCGCGGAGGCGATTTTCCAGGATCCGGCTGACTTGCTGGCGCGCTATGAAGAATCGCCCTTTTGCCGATTGGTACGCGAATAGCTTTTGCTCCTCTGGCACATGATGTACTCACAGAACCTAATCCGCCGAGCCGCGATGCTGGGCGCCCTGCTGGTGTTTGCGTCTCACGCTCCCGCCGCTTCTCTGTATCAGGATGGCGCGGGCGGGCGAGCCCAGGCCATGGGAGGCGCAGGCGCCGCCGTGGCCGATGACCCGCTCAGCGCGTTGTTCGACAATCCGGCCGCGCTCAGCGACCTTAACCGCCTTGCGCTCCAGCTCGGGGTCGATGCCGGATTCGTCCAGGGCCGCTTCTCCAACCGCGCAAATCCCGACGCGCACCTCGATCAGGACGGCGTCATCGGCGGCGTTGCGGCGTCGGTTCCCGTGGGGCCGGTTCACTTTGGGGTCGGCATCAATCCCGACATCGCCGCGCGCAACAATTGGCGCTACCGCGACGCGCCGGGCGGCGCCGATGGTTCCACGACCTACGGCGTGCAACCGCAAGAGTCGGAAATCGCCCTCCTGCGCAGCGCCGTCGGCGCAAGCTGGCAGCTCAACCCGCAGCTTTCCCTCGGCGGGGACCTCGGCTTGCTTTACAACGAAAACCGTCTCCAGGCACCCTACATCTTCCAATCCCAGCCAACCCTGCGCACGGCCAAAACCCTTCTGGATTTGCAGACCGACGGTTTCGGCTGGAACGCGCAGGGCGGGTTGCGTTGGCGGCCGGTTGAAAACGTCGCGTTGAGCCTCAGCTACGTCAGCGAGTCGACCATCAAGACCCATGGCTCGGCGAGCGGCAATGCCGGCGTCCAGTTTACCAATCTGGGGCTTGGCGGCGCGCGTCCCGACTTCCATTACGACGCGACCGTGACCAACGTCTTTCCCCAGCAGTTGAGCGCCGGCGTCGAGTGGAAGCCCGCCTCACGCACCGTGATCGCGGCGCAGTTTGACTGGATCGATTGGTCGGACGCCTTTGACACCCTTCCCGTGCGCCTGAGCGGTGGAAACAACGCCGATATCAATGGCCTCCTCGGTTCCCGCAAGTTGAACGACGACATTCCCCTGCGCTGGCGCGACCAGTACGTGGCCCGGGTCGGCGTCGAGCAAGGCTTCGGCGAACATTGGACGCTCCGCGCTGGCTACGCCTATGGCAACAACCCCGTGCCGCCCGGGACGCTGACGCCGTTGACCGCCGCCATCACCGAGCACACGCTCACCGCCGGCGGCGGCTACAAGCGGGGCTCCGTCCGCGTCGACGCCGCGTTTCAGTGGGAGCTGCCGGCTACGGGCACGGTGCGGGAGAGCGATTTGGCGGCCGGCGAATATTCGCGCAGCTCGACCCGGATTGGGGTCGAATGGTTGGGGGTGACGACGCAGGTGGAGTTCTAAGCCGTCGCCAGCTCGACCGCAGACGATTTGGCGCGCGCCGGCGGCGCGCTGGCCCCGGCAACGGGAGGGGCGTTCAAGGTAAGGCTGAACGTCGTGCCGACGCCCAGCGCGCTCTGGCAGGCCAGCGTGCCATCCATCGCTTCCGCCAGCCGCTTGACGATCGAAAGGCCCAACCCATTGGAGGACTCGCCCGCGGTGGGGCGGGCGCTGAGCCGGGCAAATTTCCCGTAGAGTTTTCCCTGGTCTTCCTCGCTCAAGCCCGGGCCGGCATCCTTGACCTCGATGCGGCAACCCTCCTCGCCCGCAGGCGTCGTCGACACGATGACGGGTCTGCCCGGCGGGGAGAACTTGATGGCGTTGGAAAGAAGATTGTCGATGATCTGGCCCACCGCGGCGGCATCGGCGGTGACTATGGCGGCGCCATCCGCCGGCACAAACGCGAGCGCGATCCCCTTGGCTTCCGCGGCGATCCGATGATTGGCCACCGCCGCCTGCGCCAACGCCGAGAGGTCACATTTTTCCATCTTCAACTCGAACTTCCCGTCCTCGATCGCCCGCACGCTCAAGAGCCGGTCGAGCAGATCGCGCATCCGGCCGCTGGCGTTGAGGATGCGGGTCAACGCGTCGCTTTGCATGTCGTTCATTGGGGGGCCGTAGCGTTGGATGAGCTGGGCAAATCCGACGATGGAACTCAAGGGATTGCGCAGGTCGTGCGCGGCAATGCCCAGGAACTCGCTGCGTTCCTGGTTCAGCTCTTGCAATCGACCGTTCGCCGCGGAGAGGGCCTCCAGCGCACTCTGCAGCTTTTCCAGGGAACGGCGACGCCCGTTTTCAAACGACAAGCCCAACAGCGACATAAAGGTCGCCAGACTTAGATAACCCGCCGCCGTGATGGTCGACTCCCACTTCGCTGGGAAAAGCGCCGGAAGATGCTCCCCGGTCAGATCCAGCGCGCAAAAAACGAGCACGACCCCCAGGCAAACCGCGCACCAGCACCAGCAAGCCCGCTGCCCTACCAACAAGCAGGCGCACAACGGCACCACCGCGAGCCACGCCACCGCGTGCCCGTGAATGCCGCCTTCGATCGCCGTCAACCCGGTGAACCCCAGCACCAACACCCCGGCGTAGACGTTCCCGGCAATTTCGAGCCCGGAGCGCTGCACGATCCACGGGGCGCCAGCCAGCGCCGCCATGCATGCAAAGACGATCGCCGCGCCCCACGGATGGCCGATCACCACGTAAAACCCGCCAAAGAGCATCCCGAAGAACACCCCCAGAATGCTGAACGCCACGAAAAGCTGCGCTCGCCGGGTTGACTCCGCGTTTTCACGCAGCGACTCCGGCACAAAACGCGCGGTGGAACGTGAAGCGCGCTCAATGCTCTCAAAGACAGTTTGCAGCATTACGGACAAACCTTAGCATGCGGCGGACCATTGCTCGCTTCATTTTGGCATCCACGAGGTTTGCCACTTGTCGGCCATGCGGAGCAACCCGGGGTCGCGGGCTTGCCGGCGAAATTCCTCGATCGTAAACCACCCGAGTTGATGACTCTCCTCGCTCACCGCGGGGGCGGCATCCGGCCCGGCCGCGAGCAGGAAACGCACGTCGTAGTGCAGATGCGCCGGTTCGTCCCGGTGGGGCGGGATCTCGTGGATGTCCAGGTCGGACGGCGCCTCTGCCAGCACCTTCAATCCCGCGATGCCCGACTCTTCGAACGCCTCGCGCTGGGCGACCCCGCAGACGTCTTCGTCCCCGTCGCAATGGCCGCCAAATTGCAGCCAGCGATCCAGCTTGCGATGATGATGGAGGAGCGCCTTGGTTCGGTCGTTGTTGAGCACGAGCGCGCTCCCGGTAAAATGCCCGGGGAACGTCGAGCGCACGAAGCAACCCGGCACGTTATCGAGCAACTCGATCATGCGCCGTCGGAACGGCTCTTCGGTTGCCCGGCCGGCGAGATCGAGACCGGCGAGAATATCGCGCAAATCAGAACGGTTCATGGCGAAGGGAAATTGGAGCCTAGCGGGATCGAACCGCTGACCTCCTCAATGCCATTGAGGCGCTCTACCAACTGAGCTAAGACCCCGTTTGCCCCCTTGCGGTTCCTCGGGAGGCCGCAGGGAAGGAAATATTTAGCTGGAACTTCAGCGGACGCAAGGGAAAAGGGGGCTTGGAGCGGCTTGAGTTTAGTGAACGGAAGGGTTGAGCAATAGGAAGCCGGACGGCCGGTGAAGCAAAAGGTGCGGGGATGAGACGTCATCGCATGTTGGCGATGATTCACTGGCGAACGTCATCGCGCAATCAGTTACTGGAAGGACGCGCAGAGTCGTTGGGAGCAGTTCGCCGGCAATGCCAAAATCATCTTCGTCGCCCGCGACCAAAAACTCTCCGCCGCCAGACTCACTCGCAAAACCAAACGCCAGCAATCCGCCGCTTACTCTGTTACCTCTTACCCTCTTTATTCTGTTTGACGCTGAACTATCACAAAGGGGGGAAGTCAGCGGGGTTAAACTTCTTCAAATCGACGGGCGCGCGAATAGCTTGCAGAATGGCCTGGAAACGCGGCTCACCGCGGAAGACGTCGAAATCCGGGTGCTTCCTCAAAAACCCGTAGTCGTACGCGCCCGGCACGTTTTCCAACGATTCCAAACATGCCAGCCCCCGTTCCTTTTCGCCGACCGCGCCGTAGACCCAGACCCAGTGTCTGGGCCATTTTAGGCCCTTGGGACGCATCGCGCGAAATCGGGCACAGGGCCGTGGCACGCAACGCTTCGCGCAACGCGTCTTCCTTGCGTCCGAGCCGGGCGTCGAGGTCGCCCAACATCATCCAGGCTTCCGCATCGTCGGGCCGGCGGCGAATCGCTTCTTCGTAGACCGGGCGCGAGGAGGCGTAATCCTTGCGCGCGGCCGTCAGATCGCCTCGCGCGTAGGCGATTGCCGCGGTCAACGAGGCGCGCGGCAGGATGACGCGCGTGCCGATGCGAAATTCCGGCCGCGGATCGGCGGCCACCACGCGGGCCGCCTCATCATAATCGCGGTCGCGCATCGCGGTGTCCCATTGGAGGATGGCGGTCCGCTCGGAGGGCTCCCCCTGGCCCGCCAGATGACGAAACGCGGCGTGATACTCCGAGGCGTCTCCCGTTTGATTCTGCACCGTGGTCGCATGGCGCATGGCGAAATAATCCGGGCTGATGCCGGCGGCGATGGCCTCCTCCATCACCCGCTTGGCGTCGTCGTATCGGCGCAGGGAGCCGTAGATGATCGAGAGCATGTTCAAGGTCCCGAGATGAAGCGGATTGAGGATGCGGGCTTTTTCCATGGCGGCCAACGACTCGGCCCAACGCCCATCGATCATGCCCGTGATGGCGGTTACGAAGAGAACCCGCCAATTGTTCGGGAGCATTTGGCGCGCAAGGGCAAGATGAGGCCGGCCGTGCGCGGAATCATGAATGTTATAGTAGTAGATAGCCGCGGTGAGGTGGGTGTCGCCCGAGTCGGGCCGCAGCCGCTGGGCGTTGGCCAGCGATTTTTCCGCAAGGGCCGTGCGGGCGGTGGGAGTCGGGTCGGCGTTGAAGAAGAGCAGGTTGCCGTGGACGTTCGTCAGCAGACACCACGCGGCGAAGAAATCAGGGTCGCGCGCGGTGGCTTCATCGAGCAGGCGCGCCGCCTCGTACAGGGGTTCCCACTTCGAGGTGTTGGGGTCGAAGTTATACATTAACTCCTTGGCATGGAGGTACAGTTCGTACGCGGCGAAGTCGCGGGTGGGCGGCTCGTCGAGCGCCGCTTTCTCTTGGCCGGAAAGCTGGGCCTGGAGCTTGCCGGCGATCACGCCGGCGACTTCATTTTCAATGGATAATCCATTGGCCAGATCGCGATCGTAGGTTTCCGCCCAGACGTTGCGATCATGCGCGGCATCGATGAGTTGGGCGGAGAGGCGCACCCGGCTGCCTTCCCGCCGCACACTGCCTTCCAACAGATAGGTCACCCCGAGCGCCCGGGAAATCTGACGGGCGGAGGGACACTTGTCCCGATTGCGGTAACCCAGCACCGACGTGCGCGAGATCACTTTCAGATCGGCGATCTTCGAGAGATTGGTCAGGATCTGGTCCTGCACGCCGTTGGCAAAGAAGGCGTCTCGGGCCGCTCGCCAAAGAAAAACACGCTCGCCACGTGCGCATGCCGCAGGCCCGCCGCCGCCTGCGCCTCGCGCAGGAAACGCGCCCTCGCTCGCGGGTGCGCCGCCAGATCGAGATTGATCGCCTTCAACGCCACCGCGTTGCGCAGGATCGTGTCGCAGGCGCGATAGGTGACCCCCATTGCGCCCCGGCCCAGTTCCACCGCCGACCCGTCCGCGGCGGAGTCGATTTCATAATGCGCGAACTGGTCGCCTCCTTTTGCCGGCCCCACATCGAGCGCGGCCGCGGTCGCCGTCTCGCTGTCGTGATCGAGGGCCGGTTCCAACAGGCAACCCAGGCAGAGCCGGCTCCCGCCGACGGCGAGCGGTTCTCGTTGGCGCGGTCGACGTTGCTGGCCGCGAGCAGCAGCCCCCATTGCGTGCTGGCAAATCCGGCCTGCCCGCCGGCCGTCGAGTTCAGGAACCCATTGCGGACGAACGTGAGACTACTCGTGGAACGCACGGGCGACACGAGTGCGACGTTGACGATCAATTACCAGGTGGGAGGTTCCGCCAAGCTCGGCGCGGATTACCAGCCGCTGCCGGGAGCGACTGTCATTCCCGCCGGGGCGGCGTCGGTTAAAATCAAGATCAAGCCGATCGATAATGCCACGGTGAACGGAGCGCGAGGGGTGAAGATCAAACTCTTGACGCCGACGGACGGCAGCTATGTTCCGGGCAGTCCCGCAGTCGCCAAGATCAAGGTCATCGACAACGACTGACCGGGCAAGCTGGAGCGTCGGCGAATTCAGTACGCGACGCCGATGCGCTGCCGAAGATGCGAGGATCCTTCCAACTCGTCCACAAACGCCACGGCAAAATCTTCCACCGAGATGCGGCTCTCGCCCTTTTCGTCGGAGAGCAATCGGTCGCCGCCGACGCGGTAGCGACCCGTGCGCGTCCCGGGCGCGATGATGACGGCGGGGCTGATAAAAGTCCAATCCACCGCTTCGGCGCTCGCGCGGAAGATACGCAGCGCCTCGACCATGGGCGTCGCCTCCGGCAGGTAATCTGGCGGGAATTCCGGCGTGTCGATCAACGCAACGCCGGGGGTCACCTCCAAGCTGCCCGCGCCGCCCACCCAGACGAGGCGCTTGACCCCACTCTGCGACAACCCGCTCAAGACAGCGCGCGCGGCTTTGGGCACGATCTCATGCGCGGCGTCCCTCCGGCCGCCAATGGACGCTCCCACGGCTTCGTGTCCGGCGACAGCCGCGGCCACGCTGAGAGCATCGGTCACATCGCCTGTTTTGGCCATGAGGCGGTCATCAGAGAGTTTCAATCGGGAGAGATCGCGCACGATCGCCGTGACCGTGTGGCCACGATCCAAAGCCTCGCGGGTAATGATGCCGCCGATCCAGCCGGTTGCGCCGAAGATTGCTAATTTCATCGTCTGAAGATTATACCAGATCCGGAACAAATGGACACCATTTTGCTGCCTGGGGCGGTGAACGTGAAGTCTAGGGATTTAAAAGAATCCTCGAAGGAACGCAGCGGTTTCATCCGAGATGCCGACAATCTTGTTTGTCGCCTGACGGTAAAACTTGAAGTTAAGTTCAGTCTCGGGCCGGCCGTCGTTCCAGTCCGAAAAAAGTCGGAGTTCATTCCGCCCCAAGCGCCGCTTTGCGAGCGCGGATCTTTCAACGGTAATGTTGACACGCGGCGTTTGCCGGATGATTCCGCGTTCCTTTGGGATGGCTTGGGTTGAGGTGACAACTCCGCTCGCGATGAGCCCTGACCCGCCTTCGTTCTCACTCGCGAAGATGAAGATGGTGTCGCTGCTGGCGATGTGCTTGCCGCCGTACATCGTCTTCTGCGCGTCGAATGCGAATATAGCCGCCGAAGGATCGTTGGCTTCGGCTTTGATCGCAAATATCATACGTCGTCGCTATGGGCACTATGGGGCGAGCGTCAGTTCCAGAACGTGTAGATGCAAATGCCGACGCGCCCATCGCCGACGTCATAGGACTGAAGATAAGCCGTGTTGGCGTCATGCGAAACTCCCCAGCGCAACGCGTCCGGATGCGTAAAATTCGTTGGGACGGTCATGCGCTGGTCTAGTGATTTGATGGATGCATTGCTCATATCAGGCTGCCAGGTAAATTGCGATAAAACACCTGGCAGATCCTTAGCTGCGATCTCAAGGGAAGTATCAGCCGCAAAGTCGCCGAACGTCGTGATGGAAAACAGACCTCCGCAGCGGATATGCGAGGCCGAAGGCGGCAGGGTAACGCTATGCTCGCGTGCGACCCGGGCAGGGGAACTGCCGATAAATCCGGTCGAGTACAGAATGATCGCAAATAAGAACACAATGCCAGATACAACGAAAAGACGCGGTTTCATGATTTTCGATGCGTAATGGTCCCAAGCTCGGCGACAGGCGCCGGCGAAGTCAAGCTTGCCACGTTTGGAGATGCAAAAGCTGAACCAGTACCCACTTCCTAACCAACGTTCTCCGCAATAGTGTGGTCTCATGCAATCTAAAGGTGGATCCACGGCAAGAGCCTTGCCGCCAGGATCGCTGCTTTTGGATCTTCGCAGCCTATACTGGTGCGCCTTGCTCGTCCTTGGTTTCGCTTACGTCGCCATGTTTCTTTGCGGACGCCCGCTGCCCTTTGCTTCCGGCAATAACATTTGGGGCGACTGGCTGGGAGTATTCGTTTCTGCTCCTACTTTGTACCTGCTCGCTGCCCGCCATACGTTGAGGGAGCCGGGGCAAAATCCCGCGCGCGCTTTGTTGTGGAACGGTCCAATCTACGCGGGATTGTTCTTCGGCGCGCTGCATTGGGAGTGGGTCGGCGCGATCACGCACGCCAACGTTTCGCTCACGGTCGATCAGCTCTCACCCCTCGATGCCCCGGGCAAGTTTGCCTGCGCGGTCGGTGTGGCCGTCTTTGCGGCGATGACCGGCTCTGTTTGCGTGAAGCGCGCCGGGAGGCAATGCTGGGAACTTATCTGCTTTCGTTCGCCGGGCTGGCGTCGATCCTTGTCGCCGTTACTTTCGCGCTCGGACGTGAGTATCACATCCACATCCATCATTATTTCCTGGCGCTTTGCCTGTTGCCGTTCGTGCGCTTCCAGCATCCCGCCTGCCTTGTCGCTCACGCGATTCCGACGGGCGTTTACGTTGAAGGCGCCTCCCGTTGGGGCCTGGACCCCGTGTGGATTGCCGGACGCTGAAAGGCTGTTTCCATCACTGAGCCTGATCCAATGATTTCACCTGGTCACGGCCGCAAGGCCCCCGGTCGCCGCATCGTGATCGCCACCATCGGCTCGCTGGGAGATTTGCATCCTTACCTCGCCCTGGCTCGGGGCCTGCAAAAGCGGGGATGTCGCGTCGTGATTGCGACCACTCCGGGCTTTCGTGAGAACGTCCAGTCGGCCGGGCTGGAGTTTGCTCTTTTGGGACCGGAATCGCCGCCCATCAGCCCTGAGATTTATGCACGCATTCTCGATCCAAAAGGGGGCTGGAGTTCGTTTTCCGAGAGATTTTCATGCCGGCCACGCGCCGCACATACCAGGATTTGCAAGCCGCGGTTGCGTCGGACGGCGGGGCCGACCTGCTCGTAAGCGCACCGGTGGTTTTTGCGGCTCCGGTCCTGGCCGAAAAGACGGGGTTGCCCTGGGTGTCCACCGTGCTGGCGCCCATCGCATTCTTCTCCGCCTACGAACCGCCCGCGCTGCCCGGCTCGCCCGCCGCTCTCACGCGCGGCCCCCGTTGGCTGCGCCCCTGGTGGGGCCGGGCAGTGCGTGCCATCGCCCGGCGGACCACCCGCGCCTGGAGCGCGCCAGTGGACGAGCTGCGCCGGGAATTGGCGCTGCCTCCTTCGATGGCCAACCCCATTTACGAAGGTCAGCATTCACCGCGATTGGCGCTGGCGATGTTCTCGGCCGCGCTCGGGGTTCGCCAGCCGGACTGGCCTGCGCAGACCCGCCAGACCGGCTTTGCGTTCTACGACCAGAACGAGAGCGCGCTCGACCCGGCGTTGGCGAAATTCCTGGATGACGGGCCGCCGCCGGTGGTTTTCACCCTGGGTTCCACGGCCGTCAATGCGGCGGGTGAATTCTACCGGGTCAGCATCGCGGCGGCTGAGAGATTGGGTGCGCGCGCACTATTGCTGGTGGGGAAGGAGACCATGAACCGGGTCGGGCGCCTTCTGCCAAAAGGGATGACGGTCTTCGACTACGCCCCTTACTCCTACGTGTTCCCGCGTGCCGCTGCGATTGTCCATCAGGGAGGTGTCGGCACAACCGCAGAGGCGTTGCGCGCGGGTCAGCCCATGCTCATCGTGCGCTTCAACTTCGACCAGCCAGACAACGCGGCGCGCGTGGTTCGCCTGGGAACGGGACGCGTGTTGCCGATGGCACGGTACAAGCCCAAGGTCGTGGCTGCTGCGTTGCGCGATTTGTTGAAGAATGAGTCTTTGAGGCGAAGAGCACGGATCATCGGGCATGAATTGACGACGGAGAACGGTGTGGATGCCGCGTGTGATGCCATCGAGCAGCTTTTCTAGATACGTCCATGCGTCTTTGTTGGCCGTCACGAGCCACTCCGAAAGTTCGAACCCCTGGTTTCTACCAGGGTGCTTCCTCAGAATCGCCGGAGATCGACCACGTCACGGCTGCAGGCGACATCGCGACGAGCGGCCGCGCATGACGACGGAGGCAACCTGGCACAATGTGACACTGAGATCGGCCACACGATCGACTCGGGGTGCGGATCTCGGTTTTGACCGTTGGCGTTAATCAAGCCAGTATTATTGATCGTGACCGCGCCACTGGCCACGATGCTCAGATTCCGGCCGCCCGCGCTTCCAGACATCATGCTGGCCGAACGAAGAGGCGCCGGCCGCACCACGCCCCAGGCAATGAACATCATGCCGCTTTTCGCAGCTCAGACCTGACCGCCCGTGCAATCCAACAAATGGGCACGCCGCGGGAAGGCATCCCTCCACGTTGGTTAGCTATATCTTCTCATAGTACCTCAACGCCTCAATCGGCCTCCCGTAGTCCTTCAACGGATACACCCCTTTCGTCAGCCCCTTCGACGACGGATCGCGAATCAGGTAATTGAACCCCTGCTTGCCCATGATCACCACGAAATGCGTCCACCCGCTCGGCAGCAGCAAGCGCACGATCACAGGATTTCCGCGCCGCAGGTTGGCGTCGATCAGGTAATAAGACGGCAAGTCCTCGTACACGTGCCGAAACTTCGTCGGCGCCATCCTCGGCGGGCCCTCCCAGAGCATGTCGTTGTTTTCATCGAAGCCGCCGTTGTCCCGCAGGAAATTGTTCAGCCGACCGGGATCGGTATCCACCCCGTAGGACTTCATCACCATCGCGACGGCGCACACCGCGCAGCCCGTTTGCGAAAGCGTGTGCACCGACCGCGCAAGTTGCTCAGGACCCCACGCCGGATCTCCCTGGAGAAACAGCGGCACCGGCAGCTCGAACCGCGTGAGCGCGTAATATCCGCCCGATGGCGCGAGCTTGCGTTTGCCGAAGTAATACCAGCCGCTGCCCAATAATCCGGCTACGACGAGCAGCAGGACCGCGCACGCCGCCCAACGCCGCCCCCGCACAATCTCATCATTCTCCATCGCGGCTTTCTTTATGCTGCAATCTGTGCGAAGAAGCGAACGCAAACTCCGTCCAAACCTCCCATCATGATCCGTCGTCCCTCCGCCCTCCTGCTCGTTCTCGCCCTTGCCGGCGCTGCTTTATCCGCTCGCGCGGCCGCCCCGTTCAAAGACTTCATCATCTTCGGCGACAGCCTCTCCGACGTCGGCAACATCGCCGATCGCGTCGAGGATAATTTTTTCGTCCGCTACCCCGGCCCCGACTTCGGCTACACCGACGGCCGCTTCACCGACGGCAAGGACACCGATCCCGCCGTGCGCCAACGCAAAGGCGTCTGGCACGAACAACTCGCCGCCAACTACTTCGGCCTGCCCAAAACCAAGGAGTCGGCCGACGACGGCTCGGATTACGCGTTTGGCGGCGCTCAGACGATCGCCGGTTCCAGCAAGCGGAGCCTGTTCGACGACCCGAATCTCGACGACGAGATTTCCATCACGATCGACAACATGGGCAAGCAGGTCGACGATTACCTGAGCCACCACACGCCTGATCCTACGAGCCTCTTCGTCCTTTGGGGCGGCGCGAATGACATCATCGGCGCGCAGGACGCCGCCACGGTCACCGCCGCGGCCAATAACATCCACGGTTATCTCGTCCGGCTCGCCCAGGCGGGCGCGCGCAATTTCCTGGTCATCAACGTGCCGCCGATTGGCATGGTGCCCAATTATAAAGACAAGGATAATGCCGACGCGCTCAACGAAGCCTGCGCCAGCTACGCCACGCAGCTTTCCGCCACGGTGGACGCCGCCCAGGCCGAACTCGCTTCCGGCACGGCGACCAGCGCGGGCATTGCCGTGAAGGTCTATAAGCTGGACGTTTACGACCTCTTCCTGCGCTACCTGCAAAAGCCGCAGGCTTACGGGTTCATCGACATCGCTCATTTCGCGCAGGGCGAGGACGTCAATCCCGACAAGTATCTTTTCTGGGACGGTCTGCACCCGACGACGCGCGGGCATGCGCTGATCGCGGCCGAGGCTTACACGGCGCTGACGGGCACGCCCGTGGTGTCGATCAACACCATCACGAGCGACGTGCCCGAAACGGACCCGACTACGACGTTCTTTTTGACCCGGACGGGATTGGATCTCAGTTCGTCGTTTACGGTGCCGATCACGCCTAGCGGCAGCGCAACGGTGGGCAAGGATTACACGCCGAAGTATTCAAAGGCAATGAAGCCGGGCAAAGCGTCGCGTCCCGTTAATATCCCGATTATCAATGATTCCGAGAACGAGTCGGATGAGGACATCACGCTGACGATCGGCGCCGGCGCCGGATACATTCTGGGTTTCCCGAAAACCGCGACGACTACGATCAAGAGCGACGACAAGTAAATGTCAGGCGCCGCGCGCAAGTTGGACGATGGCGCGCACCGCGAACGCCAGCATCAGCGCCGAGGTGGCGGCCTGCGTGACCACGTTCCACGCTGGCGTGGCGAACCGCGCCCCAAGCCGCAGAGCTGTGCACAGGACGAGTCCCCAGGTCGCCGCGCCCGTCACCACGGCGGCGGCGAGGACCAGCGAGCCGGACGCAGTGAGATGACTTTCGGCGGCCTGCGAACCGATCACGGCCAGCCAGAACGCGATGTTCCAAGGGCTCGTGAGCGCCATCGTCAGTCCCAGCACAAAACCGCCGTGCGCCGAATCAAAGCGCCCCCCCGCCGCCGGCGCCTGACGCTCCCGCCACGCCCGCACGGCGCCTCGCCCGAAGGTCCAGGCGAGGAACAACAACAGCCCGACGCTCAACCCGCCCAGCGCCGGCCGCACTCCCGGCAATTTCATCAACGCGCCTGCCCCCAGCGAAATCGCCAGCGCCCAGAGAAAATCGCCTGAGCAGGCGCCCAGTCCCACGCACCACGCCGGGAGAAATCCGCGGGAAAGACCACGGCGGATCATCTCCGCATTGATCGGCCCAGGCGGCCACGCGACCGACCAGCCGAGCGCGAGTCCTTTGAATATTAAGGGGAACACGAAGCACACCTCAACCGCGGCGCATTTCCAAAAAATCGAGGATGGCCGCCATGGCACTCACCTTACTCTGCCGCGCTTTGTCAAAGAAGCCCATTCTGCCTTCTCGACGGCGCCGCGAGAAAATTTGGCTCGCGCTAGCCGGCTATAGAGGAAAGCTTAGTCGGCCATGCGGATTGCTTCCCTCACGCTCGAGAACTTCAAGCGCTTCACGCATCTTGAAATCGGCGACCTGCCCGAGGCGGCAAAACTCGTCCTGCTCGTCGGGTCGAACGGGTCCGGAAAAAGCTCAGTCTTCGATGCCTTCAATCATTTTTCAGGAGGAGCGCAAAGAGGGGTAAAGCCCGCGTACGACTTAAAGGATGCGGCCAAGTCCTTTCGGATCGAAGCAGTCCCACATGAAGGCGCGAAAGTCTTTTCGGAGGGTGAAGGGCCGGATTACGGCGCCGGGAAAAAATTGCGCTTCTACGGACGAAGCAGCTTGAGGGTCGTTCCCGCGATCCAGCGGGTGCAACATCCGGAACAACAAATCGAAAAAGATTCGGACCGGCCGCAATTTTTTACCCATGAGGACCGGCGTTTTTTCGTCGATGTCGCTCAATTCACCAGCCAGATCGATCGAGCTCTGCGTGAACCGACCTTTCAAGGACAGCAGGCCGACACGGTAGCCATCTACCGCAGTTTCATCGAGCCGTTTAACAACTCTCTCCGACGCATCTTCGGCGACAACGCGGCGACCACGATTCAGATCAAGAACTTCGACAACGCCGATCCGCAATCCCCGATCCAGCTTTATTTTACGAAAGGCGGATCGACCGTCCCCTTCGACATCCTGTCGCACGGCGAAAAGCAAATCGTCATTCTGCTCATGAACTTCGCCGTCCGGCGAGAGCACTACGAGGACGCCATTTTCTTCATCGACGAGATGGACCTCCATCTTAACACGGCCCTTCAGAAAAACGTCCTGCGCGAGATCGTCGAGCAATGGATTCCCGACGGCGCGCAACTCTGGACCGCCACCCACGCCCTCGGCTTCATCGAATACGCCGATGAAAGCGAACAGGCGGTCATCATCGATTTCGACGACCTCGACTTCGATCTGCCGCAACGCCTGGTCCCCGCGCCGAGCCGGCATCTGGACGTGTTCGAAAT
Source organism: uncultured Chthoniobacterales bacterium (assembly GCA_964249195.1). Classification (GTDB taxonomy): domain Bacteria; phylum Verrucomicrobiota; class Verrucomicrobiia; order Chthoniobacterales; family SZAS-18; genus CAXUAZ01. The sequence goes on along the minus strand of CAXUAZ010000020.1, from coordinate 8,131 downwards.
TGCCGTGCCGCGCGATTGCCTGGCGCGGCTATTCAGCGGGCGCAAGATCATTGCCTGTGAGGGCAAGGACGACGCGCTTTACAACGCCGCGTGCGACGACAACTCGCGCCTGTTCATCCCGGCGGGCAATGCCGAAGGCGTTTTCGCCATGGTGCAGGCAAATCCGCATCTCTGGGGCATCCGCGACCGCGACTTTCTTCTTCAGACCGAAGTTGATCAACTTCGTCAACTCTATCCGCAGTACCGCGTGCTTCCGTACTACTCGATTGAAAACCTCCTTTTTCATCCGGACAATATCGCTTCGCTCGGGATCGCCGGCTATGATGCGGAGGCTTGGCGGGAGGCCATCCGCGCGGCAAAGGACCACCGCCCGTTGCGGGAAGTGAAGTATGCGCGCGGAAAAATCCGGGAGCTTCGAGCGGTGCAGGTTTTTCAAAAAGATCGCGCGTGGGAAAAGGACGCGGAAGAAATCTATCGCGCTCACGGTTCGGCAGACTTCGGGGTCTTCTATCCGGTCGTGCCGATGAAGGAAATGCCCCGCACTTATCTTGAGCCTTTTAAGATTTCGACGGGCGATCTTGCCCGTACGCCTTGGATGGTTCGTAAACTGAAGGAAATCACCGATTAGGCCGCCTATTTCCCTCTTGTCACCCACGGGACAAAAGCGTATATCCACAGGCCGCCGGTCCGGGGAAACGGGGGTTTCCTCAAAAGGGCAGCTTATCCCATGATGAACGAGTCCATGCAGGCAGCGGCGCGCCAGGCGCCGTCGCTTTATAGCCCCGAGTTTGAACATGATGCCTGCGGCGTCGGCTTTATCGCCGATATCAGCGGCGCGCGTTCCAACAAGGTCTTGCGCCTCGGGCTCACCTCTCTCTGCAATCTCGGCCACCGCGGCGCGCTCGACGCCGACTCCAAAACCGGCGACGGCGCCGGCCTCCTCACCCAACTCCCGTACAAATCCATGCGGGCCGAAGTCAGCCGGCTCGGGCATCACTTGTATAAGGATGCCGATCTCGGCGTCGGCCTCGTGTTCCTCCCGCACGACAACGCCTACGCGCAGGCGCGCGCCAAGGCCATCTGCGAAGAAGTGCTGGAGGCGCGCGAACTGTTCCTCTTCGGCTGGCGGGAAGTGCCCACCAACGTCAACGTCCTGGGCGAGAAGGCGCAGTCGACCATGCCGCGCATCGAGCAGGTGCTCGTCGGCAAGCCGTACAACATGTCGGCCGACGACTACGAGCGCCGCCTGTTCCTCGCGCGCAACGAGATCGAGAAACGCACCGCGGAAGACGGGATCAAGAATTTCTACATCTCGTCGCTCTCGAGCCGGGTCATCATTTACAAGGGGCTGCTCGTCTCGGCGTCGCTGGAGAAGTTCTATCGCGATCTCTCCAGCCCGGATTTCGAAACGGCGCTGTGCATTTTCCATCAGCGCTACAGCACGAATACTTTCCCGACCTGGCCGCTCGGCCAACCGTTCCGGATGCTCGGGCACAACGGCGAGATCAACACCATCCGGGGCAACCGCAACTGGATGCACGCCCGCGAGGCGGAACTCCAGGCCGATTTTTGGGGCGAAGACATCGACCTGCTCAAGCCGATCATCCAGCCCGGCGGGTCGGACTCGGCCAGCCTCGACAACGCGCTCGAGGCGCTCGTCATGAGCGGGCGCGACGTGCTCCATGCCATGACCATGCTGGTGCCGCCCGCGTGGCGTTCCGACAAGAGCGTGCCCGCTGACATGGCCGCATTTTACGAGTACCACAGCTGCTTCAACGAACCGTGGGACGGCCCCGCCGCGCTGGTCTTCAGCGATGGCCTAAAGGTCGGCGCCTGCCTGGACCGCAACGGTCTGCGCCCCGCGCGTTTCAAACTCACTGACGACGGCATCTTCGTCCTCGGTTCGGAGGTCGGCACGGTGAAGCTCGACGACGCCCGGGTTATTGAAAAAGGCCGGCTCGGCCCCGGCGAAATGATCGCCGTCGACACCGTCAATGGCAAACTCCTGCGCGACGCCGACATCAAGGCCGAACTTGCCGCGCGCCAGCCTTATCGCCGGTGGCTCGAGGAACATCTGACGCGTCTCTCTTCGCTCACCGATCGCAACGCCATCCCGGAGCCGGCGGCCGAGATGGACATCGTCACGCTCACCGAGCGCCAGATCTCGTTTGGTTACACGAGCGAGGAACTCGACGTCATCCTCAAGCCGATGCTCCGGGACGGCGCGGAGCCGTTTGGCTCGATGGGCGACGACACGGCGCTGGCCGTGCTCTCCCTCCAGCCGCGCCTGCTTTACACGTACTTTTGCCAGCTCTTCGCGCAGGTCACCAACCCGCCGATTGATCCCCTGCGCGAGAAATTGGTGATGTCGCTCAACACCATCATGGGTTGGCGCCGCAATCTGCTCGGCGAGACGCCGGAACACGCGCGCCTCGTCTCGGCGGAGTCGCCCATCCTGATGGAGCACGAGCTGGCGGCCTTGCTTGCGTTGGACGACGTGGCGCGGCAACCGGCGACGGTTTCGGCCCTGTGGCCGGTCGACGCGGGCGCGGCGGGATTGGAACCGGCAATCGGCCGCATCTGCGCCGAAGTCGAGGCGGCGGTGGATGCCGGGCGGCACATCGTGATCTTGAGCGATCGCGGCGTGGATCATGCGAATGTCCCCGTGCCAATGCTCCTCGCGACCGGTGCGGTGCATCATCACCTCACGCGGGTTGGGAAACGGATGAAGGTCAGCCTCATTTGCGAGACGGGCGAGGCGCGCGACGTGCATCAGATGGCGTGTCTGATCGGCTACGGCGCGAGCGCGATCGTGCCGTATCTGGCGTTTGAGACGTGCCGCGAAATTTTGGAAAAGATGCCGGCCGAAGGGCGCCCGACGTATCAGCAGGCGGTGAAGAGCTACCGTTCCGCGCTGGAGTCGGGCGTGCTCAAGATCATGTCCAAGATGGGCATTTCGGTGCTGGCGAGCTATCGCGGAGCGCAGATTTTTGAGGCGATCGGGCTGAGCTCGGCCCTGGTGGAGCGTTGTTTCGCGGGCACGTCCACGCAGATTGAAGGCATCGGCTTTGAAGGCATTGCCGAGGAGAGCCTGCGTCGGCACGCGGCGGCTTACGGCGCGGCGGAACCGGCTGGGCGCAAGCTGGCCAACCCCGGTTATTACCGTTTCCGGCCGCAGGGCGAGGCGCACTCCGTTACGCCGCCGATGATCAAAAATTTCCATACGTTCGTGAAGACGAACGACCCGGCGGATTACAAAAAATACGTGCAATCGGCGCTCACCGCGCAGCCCATTTCGTTGCGCGATCTGCTCGAGATGATCCCGACCGGCGCGGCGGTTCCGCTGGCGGAAGTGGAATCGATTGAAGACATCCGCCGCCGTTTTACCACGGCCGGCATGAGCCTGGGCGCGCTCAGCCCGGAGGCGCACGAGTGCCTCGCCATTGCGATGAATCGCATCGGCGGCAAGTCGAACAGCGGCGAAGGCGGCGAGGATCCGGTGCGCTTCCATCGCCGGCCTAACGGCGACCTGGCCAACAGCGCGATCAAGCAGATCGCCAGCGGCCGATTCGGCGTGAACGCGACGTACCTCGCCAGCGCCAAGGAGATCGAGATCAAGATGGCGCAGGGCGCCAAGCCCGGCGAAGGCGGGCAGCTCCCCGGCCACAAGGTCAGCCCGTACATTGCAAAGTTGCGCAAGGCGACACCCGGCGTTTCGCTGATCTCACCGCCGCCGCACCACGACATTTATTCCATCGAAGATCTGGCGCAGTTGATTTTTGATCTGAAACAGGTCAATCCGCGGGCCCGCGTCTGCGTGAAGCTCGTGGCCGAAGCCGGCGTGGGCACAATCGCGGCGGGGGTGGCGAAGGCGCATGCGGACATCATCCTCATCAGCGGGCACGAGGGCGGCACGGGCGCGGCCGCGTTTTCGTCGATCAAGAACGCAGGCAGCGCTTGGGAACTCGGCGTGGCCGAGACGCACCAGGTGCTCATGCTCAACGGCATGCGCAATCGCGTGACCCTGCGCACCGACGGCGGCATGCGCACCGGCCTGGACATCGTGTATGCCGCGCTGCTCGGCGCGGAGGAATTCAACTTCGGCACCGCGGCGTTGATCGCCAGCGGTTGCGTGTACGTGCGCCAGTGTCATCTCAATACGTGCCCGGTGGGCGTGGCGACCCTCGACGAGAAGTACCGCGCGAAGTTTCAGGGCAAGCCTGAGAACGTCGTCAATTTCTTCAACGCCGTGGCCGCCGAGGTGCGCGAGATCATGGCCGGGCTGGGCATCCGGACGGTGAACGAATTGATCGGCCGCGTCGACCTGTTGCGTCAGCGCGCGGCGACCGATCACCCCAAGGCCAACACGCTGAACCTGAGCCGCCTGATTGCCGACGTCAGCAAGGGCGACCCCACCATACCGCGTTTTCACACCCGCGAGCGCAACGATGGATTCATCGATGCGCCGCTCGACGACATCATTCTCCAGGAGGCCAATGACGCCATCAATCACGGCCGGCCGGTCTCGCTTCACTACAAGGTGCGCAACGTCAACCGCGCGGTCGGCACGAAGTTGAGCGGCGAGATCGCGTATCAACATGGCGAGGAGGGATTGCCCGAGGGGATGCTGGAGTTGAACCTGCGCGGGAGCGCGGGACAGAGTCTGGCGGCGTTTCTGAGCCCGGGGATTCGGATCATCCTGACGGGTGAGGCGAACGATTACGTGGGCAAGAGCATGAGCGGCGGCACGGTGATCATCCGGCCGCCGGAGAAGCACGGGTTTGTCGCGAGCGAGACGATGATCGCCGGCAATACATGTCTCTACGGCGCGACCGGCGGCAGTTTCTTTGCCCGCGGCCGGGTGGGCGAACGATTTGCGGTCCGCAACTCCGGGGCGACGGCGGTGGTCGAGGGCGTGGGAGACCACGGCTGCGAGTACATGACCAACGGCACGGTGGTGGTGCTCGGGCAGACGGGCCGCAACTTCGGCGCGGGCATGACCGGGGGAGTCGCGTACGTGCTGGATCTGCAGGAACGTTTCGAGGCATTGTACAACCCGCAGTTGATCCGAGCGGACCGTCTCACCGACGAAGACGTTCAGAGCGTGAAGAGCCTGATCTACAAGCATCTGGAGTTGACCGAGAGCGAGCGCGCGAAGGAGATCCTGGCGGATTGGGCCGGGTTCCAGGGGAAATTTTGGAAAGTGAGTCCGCTGCCGCCGGTGAAGACCCCGCCTGCCACAGTGGCCGCGAAGCCGCCGGCCGTGGTTCCGCCGGCTGCCGAGGCGGTCATGGTGGCGGCGAATCCGTGAGCCTCCCGGATTTTTGGACAGAATTAACGGAATTTAACAGAATTTCCAGAGGGGGGAAAGAATCCGCTGCATCTGCTCCCCTAATTCTGTAAAATTCTGTTAATTCTGTCTAAAATTCTGGTCCGGTTACACGGCGATGCCCGCCGTCTCGTAGTTGATCAACGCGAAGTGCCCGGTCGCGATCAGCTCCATCACCGTCTTGTAAAACTTTAACTCGCAGACCGGCACCCGATGCGAAATCTCGGTCAACGTAATCGAGGAGCTGTAGCAGATTTGCCAAATGCTCTCAGCCACCTCCCGAAGGTCGGCGTACTCTGGCTTTGACCAATCGAGATTCAGCTTCTCGCGCTTCAAGATCGAACTCGGATCGGGCACGCTCTCCAGCAAGCCTTTGAACTCGTCGCGATATTGCAACGCCGTAATTAATAAGTCGGTCGGGTTGCGGCGAATCTCGGCGCCGAGGTATTTGTCGTCCGGATCCAGCGCGACGATCGAAAACGAGAAGGTCCCGCTGAGCTTCTCGTGCAAAAATAGCTGCCAGAACGCCTCCTCGCCCGTGAGGTGATAATAGTTGCCGTACCTCGCCTGGCCGTCTTGAAAGTAAAATACCGCCGCGGGTTCGTTGTTCTCGTTGACCACCGCGAGTTGCCCGGTCTGCGCCGAGTTCAACACGGTCTGGTAGATCGTCACCATATCGAAGTTGATAAGGTTCCCGCTCAACTCCAGGCAGTGGCTCTGCATGAAGGCCAGGTCGCTCATCTTGGTCAATTGCGTGGCGAGTTGCTGGCTCAGGTAATGAAAAAACTTCGGCACGCGGCGGATCAGCTCCGGGAAATCCGTTTTCCGAAAACACTGCAGGCTGACCGGCTCGCAGGTGCGGATCGCCGTCTTGCGCGCCTCATCGCCCAGCACCTCCATCTCGCCGAACATGTCGCCGCGCGAGAGGTAGCTGACCGGCGTCCGGGCAGCATAGCGCGCGTCTTCGTGGGCCACCTCCACGGCGCCGCGATTGATGATGTACAGCGCGTCGCTCAAGTCCCCGCTCTGGTAAATGGTGACCCCCTCCTCCAGGTGCAACACTTGGGACAACTCGCCCATGGCTTTGAGCTCAATGGGCTTGAGCGAAGTGATGAACGAAAAAAAGTCACTCTTGGACATGGAGCCGAGGCAAAGGCGGGAAGGTCTTGGAAGGTGTCTGGGCAATCTCTTTTAAGCAGGAAACAGTCCAGCAGCACCGGCATCCGGGGAGAAATTCGAGCATTTCCCCGGTTGTAAACCCCCCGGGTGATGGCTCATTGACAGCCAGCCGGCAACTCCCCTTCTTTTTCCCTGTGCAGTGGGCCTATTTATTCGAGCGCTTCCCGTCTTTTACGCAGACGTTTTGCTGCCGGGAAGTGGGTGAAGTCGAGCGTAGACGGCTCGCGCCGTGGATCTTCTCGATCCGGCGTCCGCGCGATGAACCGGCGCAGGATTTCCCGCCCGGGCTCGCGGAGAGGGTGCGCTATCTGCCGGGCGAGAACGAGTTGGCGGATGAATTTCGTTGGTTGAAGCGTTGCGACCGCCTGCCGGAAGGGCTCCTTGCGGCGGAAAAGCGGTTCAAGGGCGCACGGGACAAGGCGCGGGTGCAGGAGGCGGGTTGGCTGGGACCGCAAATGGCGGCGCTCGAGGTGCGGCACGTGCACACCCACTTCGCCGGGATCGCGACGCGGACGGCTTACTGGCTGAAGGAACATTACCGCATCCCGTTCAGCTTCACGGCCCACGCCAATGACATCTTCTGCCCGCCGGACGGCGAATTGGCCCTTACGTTGGAAGAACTGGTTGGCGCGGCGAAGTTTGTCATCACCGTGAGTGATTTCAGCGCGGAGAATCTCCGGCGACGTTTTCCGCGGGCGGCGGCGAAGATTTTCCGGGTTTACAACGGGATCGATTGTGATGCATTCCCGGCGGCCAATCCGGCGAGGAACCCGCCGCTGATCGTCTCCGTTGGGCGTTACATCGAGAAGAAGGGCTTTGCGGATTTGATCGTGGCGTGCGCGTTGTTGAAGGCGCGGGGCGTGGAATTTGGCTGCAAGATCGTCGGTGAAGGGCCGTTGCAAGGAGAGCTGGAAGCGGCGATCCGGGCGGCCGGTCTGGAAGGGATCGTGGAATTAACCGGCCCGAAATTGATGCGCGAGGTGATCGCGTTGCTGGGTCAGACGCGCGCATTCGCGCTGCCCTGCGTGGAGGAAGCCGACGGCGGAATGGATAATCTCCCCACGGTAATCGCCGAGGCAATGGCGGCGGGACTGCCGGTGGTTTCGACGCGGCTCGCGGGCGTCCCGGAGATGGTCGTCGACGGGCAGACGGGAATCCTTTGCGCGCCCCACACGCCAGCGGAACTCGCCGACGGCATCGCGCATTACCTCCTCGATGCGACTGCCGCCGCGGCGGACGGCGCCTGCGGTCGGGAACGGGCTCGGCGCGTATTTTCGTTGAAGGTCACGGGGCGGGCGTTCGTTCGCACGATGGTGGAGCAGGCGGGCGTGCCGGCCCCGGCGAGCAGTTGGTGGAGAGATCCCGCCCTGGCGTGGGCGGCCCGCCGCCGCTTCATTCCAAACTACCCGCCAGTTCCCGCATCGCGCGCCCCAGCGCCATGATCTGCTCGGGCTGATGCCGGGCGGTCACCGTCAACCGCAGCCGCGCGGTTCCCTTTGCCACCGTCGGGTACCGGATCGCCGGCGCGAAGTACCCTTTCTTCGCCAGCCAGCTCGAAAAATCCACCGCATCGACTTCCGCGCCGACGATCCACGGGAAAATCGCGCTCCCGCCCTTCACCGC
>CAXUAZ010000019.1:0-30909 GCA_964249195.1 uncultured Chthoniobacterales bacterium | reverse complement strand
GATGGCCTCCGTGCCGTCCCATGATCGATTGCCGGTCGGGCAGTTCACTCGCTTGCTTCGGAACCCATCGGTTCATTAGCCGCAGCGAGCTTGCGAGCGTCGCCAAAGAATTTAACTGATATGATTTCTTCAGGCGGACGGGCAGCTGCGCTCAACATTCTCCTGGCCAGATGATTCCTGAAGCTGAGTTTAAACAAGAACGGCCAGCCTTGCGGCTGGCCGTTTCAAAATCTGCAGTAGATTCTCTTAACGCGAGTATAACTCGACGATCAACTGCTCGTTAACTACCGGCTGAATCTCATCGCGCGACGGAATCCGCGAGATCTGCCCCGTGAGACCTTCGCGGTTGCAAGTCAGCCAATCAGGCACCGGCACGATCTGCGTTAACTCCATGTGCCGCGTCGCGAGCTGGCGCGACTTCGGGTTCTCCCGCATCGTCACCGTATCCCCAGCGCGAACGTTGAAAGAAGAAATGTTCACCTTGCGACCGTTGACCTGCACGTGGCCGTGGCTCACGAGCTGACGGGCAGCCCGGCGGGTGTTCGCAAATCCGAGGCGAAAAACGACGTTATCGAGACGCGTCTCGAGCAGTTGCAAAAGGGTCTCGCCCGTCACCCCGCGGCGGCGAAGCGCCGTCTCGAAATACCGGCGGAACTGCCGCTCCAGCAGTCCGTACTGATACCGCAGCTTCTGCTTCTCGCCGAGCGCGATCGCATACTCCGATTGCTTCCGGCGCGAACCCTTCGGCCCGTGGATGCCCGGCGGATAATTCTTGCGCTCGAGCGCTTTGCTCGGACCAAACAACGCCACGCCGTAACGCCGCGCCACCTTTGTCTTCGGACCAGTAAACCTTGCCATAAACTGTAAATTAAAAACCCGGATCAGACACGACGCTGTTTCGGAGGGCGGCAACCGTTATGCGGCACCGGAGTCACATCGCGGATTACCGTGACTTCCAACCCGATCGCCTGCAAGGCGCGCACCGCCGATTCGCGACCGGCGCCCGGGCCCTTCACACGGACCTCGACTTCTTTCAACCCATGGCCCATCGCCTGCCGGCAGGCGTCCTGGGCCGCCATCTGCGCCGCATACGCGGTGCTCTTGCGGGAACCCTTGAACCCAACCTTGCCCGCGCTGGACCAGCCGATCGTGTTGCCGTTGAGGTCGGTGATGGTCACCGACGTGTTATTGAACGTGGAGAAAACGTGAACGATCCCAACGAGGATGTTCTTGTTGCCCTTGGCGCGGATGATCTTCGGCTTCTCGATCTGATCGCTCGGATCGAGCGAAAGGTTCTCCTTGGGCGCTTCGGCAGGAGCAGCCGCGGCGACTTCCTTCTTGGTCTGCTTCTTGGCCTTGGGCACCTTGGCGGGTGCAGCTTCAGCCGCGGGAGTGGCTGCTTCAGGGGAGGGGGTCGGAGCGGCCGCTTCGGCGACGGGCTCGGTTGTAATCTCTTCGGCCATAAAAAAATTGCTTCTGGGGCTACGTCTTGCCGGCTTTGGCGTCTTTATTGCGTTGCACGCCGACCGTCTTGCGCGGGCCCTTGCGGGTGCGGGCGTTAGTCGAAGTGCGTTGACCGCGCACGGGGAGCCCCCGGCGATGGCGAATGCCGCGATAGCAATTGATTGCCTGGAGCCGCTTCAGGTTGCCCTGAATCTCCCGGCGCAGATCGCCTTCGATCGGGAGCTTGCTGGCGGAAATCGCCTGCATGATCTCGTTGATCTGCAAAGGCGTCAGGTCCTTCGCGCGGAGATTGGGATCGACGTTGGCCTGTTCCAGAATCCGGACGGCGGTCTTCGGCCCGATGCCGTAGATGTAAGGCAACGACGCTTCGATGCGTTTATCGCCGGGGATATCGACTCCAAGTAGACGAGGCATATTAAAAAAGGCTGGCGCCCGCGAAAAGCGGGGCGCGCAAAATGGATGATAGGAAGCGGGCTGTCAACCTGGAAGCGAACGATTGTTTAACCCTGGCGCTGCTTGTGACGGGCGCTGGCAGAGCAGATGACGCGGACGACATTCTTGCGCTTGACGATCTTGCACGACTCGCAAAGACGTTTGACGGAGGCTCGGACTTTCATGGTATTCGGATTGCTGAAATTCGGGGAACGTCGAGACTACCAGTCAATGCGTGTCTGTCAAGGCGGAACCTTCACTTGGTTTCAGGATTGACGGCGGGTGGCAAAGGACAACATGCCGTTGGGCAATATTCATCCGAAAGGCGGGAGGGAGTCTGGCCCAGTCGAGGATATCGACCAGGAGAGGGAGATTACTCTCGCTCAGCGACTCCTTGAGCTTGGCCAGAGGGGCTCCCTGGGGCACTTTCAAATCGTCGGGATGGCGGACGACAAGATCCAGATCGCTGGTGTCATGCGCGGTCCCGTCGACGCGGCTGCCGTACGCCCAGACCTCTTCGTTGGGAACGCAGGCAGCGATCAGTCGCCGCAATTCGCGCAGGTGTTCGGGCCGGAGTTTGAGGGCGGGATCAACCATGATTCCGGCGTAGGGTTTCACAAAGCGCGAGGGCGTCGCGTTGAAAATCAGTGATGAGAGCGAGTGTGCTTTCGGCAAACTGCTCGCCGTAATGATGCGCCGTGTCGTTGCGGGAATCGCGGTAGATCAACCACCGCTCCAGCTCCTCGGCGGTGAGCAGGCCGTGCAAGGCGCCATGGCGCAGCACATCCTTGAAGACCAGGGCGTCAATCGTTCTGGAAGAGCCAACGTAAGCTTTAAGAACCTTGCGCAGCAGATGTCCGGCCGTTTCCAGCGTCAGCTCAAAACTCTTGATCACCGCATTACGAAAGACCTCATAATCAATGGTGCCGGGCTCCGTGCCCTTAAGGGATCGAAGGGAGCGCTCCAAAGTCAGGCTACAGCGCTCGAGGTGGTCGAAGTCTAGCTTCATAGGCAACACCATTCGGGCGCGAGCGAATGCCGGGTCATCGCGGCGGGAAATCTCCAGACCACTCTTGTTTAGCATGCATGAACGCAAGGAAGCAGGCAAATAATCCCGTGAATCAGCGGGCCACGGCGGACCTCCGCACCGTGAGAATCTCCGGGTCGCCTTTGGTCACCAGCACCGTGTGTTCGTAATGCGCGGACGGCTTGCCGTCGTTCGTGACCACGGTCCAGTTGTCGTTGAGCACCTTTACGTCGGGGCGGCCCATGTTCACCATGGGCTCGATCGCAAGCGTCATGCCGGCTTTGAGCTTCGGGCCGTCGGTGCGTTTGCCGTAGTTGGGCACCTGCGGGTCTTCGTGCAGTTTGCGGCCCACCCCGTGCCCCACAAATTCCCGCACCACGCTGAATCCATGGGAAATCACCGACTGCTCGATAAACGCGCAGATCTCTCCCAGGCGCCGGCCCTCGCGCACCATCGGAATAGCCGCGATCAACGTGTCCTCCGTCGCCTGCAACAATCGCGAGGTCTCGTGATCGATCACGCCGACCGCCACCGTGGCCGCCGTGTCGCCCACCCAGCCGTCCTTGAAAACACCGACGTCAAGCTTCACCACGTCGCCATACTGGATGCGCCGCGGGCCGCCGATCCCGTGGACAACTTCATCGTTGACCGAAATGCAGATGTTGCCAGGGAACTTCCGGTAATTGAGAAACGCGCTGCGGCAACCGTTCACCGCGATCAATTCGGCGGCGTAGCGATCCACCTCGCCGGTCGTCAAGCCGGGACGCAAAAACGCGCTGATCTGATCCAGGATCTCGCTCGCCGCCCGGCCGGCAATCCGCATCTTCTCGATCTCCCGCGGTGATTTGATCGGGATCATGCCGCTTGATGGGTGACCGCCTCGATCTGGAAAAACACCTCTTCGGCTTCCAGCCCGGCGTTGATCCGCCGGAGCAGACGACGCTCCTCGTAGAACGCGAGGAGCGGCTCCGTGTGCTCGGCGTATTGCTCCATGCGATGCGCGAGGGTTGCCGAATCGTCGTCATCCCGAACGCCCAACGCGCCGCCGCAAACCGGACACAAGCCGGCCGCGGCCGGCACTTGCCAGCCGACGCGGAACGTCCGCCCGCACTGGCGGCAGATCACCCGTCGGCGGATGCGGTCTTCGATCACCGAGCGGTCCAGCTCCAACCAAAGGACCGCCTGAAGCGGCGTGCCCCGGCGGGCAAGAAGGGCGTCGAGCGCCTCCGCTTGCCCAACCGTCCGGGGAAATCCGTCGAAGACAAACGCGTCGCCGTGGCCAGCCATCCAATTCTCGACGACCTGCAGCGCGATCTCATCGGGCACGAGCGAGCTGTTGGTCATGTAAACAGCCGCCCTGGCGCCGAGCGGCGTGCCAGCGGCGATCTCGTTGCGCAGCATCTCTCCGATGGAAGTCACCGGGACGCCCCAGCGGTCGGTTATCAACTGGCCTTGCGTGCCCTTGCCGGACGCCGGCGGACCAAGCAAAACCAGCCGGAGGGTTTCCACGGGGAAGCCAGACGCGCCTTTAGCGGCCGTTGAAGAGGAACGCCAGGCCGCCAATCAGCAGCAGCGCGACACCAACGGCCAGCATCACCATCTGCCCTTGACGCACCGGCTCGCCCTGGTTGATCGCGCGCGACGCGTTGTCGAAACGCCCGCGGATCTTGCCCTTGCGCAGGAAGCCGTCGTAATGGCGCTGGATCAGGTGGGTCTCGACCTGGCGCATCGTGTCGAGCATGACGCCCACGATGATCAGCAAACCGGTGCCGCCGAAGAACTGCGCCGCGACATAGGGCACGTTCATGCTCTGGGACAGGAGCTGCGGCAGCACCGCGATGATGAGCAGGAAGAACGCGCCCGCAAACGTCAGCCGCGTCATCGTGAAATCGAGAAAATCCGCCGTCGGCTTGCCTGGGCGCACGCCCGGAATGTAGCCGCCGTTTTTCTTGAGTTCCTCGGCGATCTGCGTGGGCTGGAACATCGTCGCCACCCAGAAGTAGCTGAAGAAGAAAATCATGATCGCGTAGAGCGCGTAGTGCATCCAGCCGTTGGTCAGGCTGGCGGAGATCCGCAGGGCCGTCGCGTTGTTCTTGAAGAGCAAGGTGATGATCGACGAGGGAAAGATCAACAACGCCTGGGCAAAGATAATCGGCATGACGCCCGAGTAATTCACTTTCAGCGGCAGCGACTGCGTCTGCCCGCCGTACACCTTGCGGCCGACGACGCGCCGCGCGTACTGCACGCTGATCTTGCGCTGCGCCTGCGTCACCGCAATCACCGCCGCGATCACCCCGAGGAGGAACGCGAACATGATCACCAGGATGATCGGATTGAGCTGGCTGCCCTGCCCGTTGCTCGGGATGAACGTGTGCCAGGTCTGGATCAATGCCGCCGGCAGCCTCGCGACGATGCCGACCGTGATGATAATAGAGATGCCGTTGCCGATGCCGCGGTCGGTGATCTGATCGCCCATCCACATCAGCAGCATCGTGCCGGCCGTCATGGTCATGACCGTGATAAACTCGAAGCCGAAGCCCTTGTGGGTAACGAGGTCCGTGCCGAGCTGCTGCATCGTGGTCGTAATGCCGGACAGAAACGGGTTCGAGCCGGGATTTTCAAAGGACTTCGCCAGCAGGTAACCCTGCCCGATGCACAGCGCGACGGTGGCGTAGCGCGTGTACTGCATGATCTTCTGCCGGCCGCCGTCCTCACGCTGCAACTTTCCGAGCCGCGGGATGACCGCGCCCAACAGCTGCATCATGATCGACGCGCTGATGTAAGGCATGATGCCCAGGGAGAAGATCGCGCAATTCTCGAGCGCGCCGCCGCTGAAGATATTAAAGAGCGCCGCCACCGAACCGCCCGCCTGTCGATCGGCCTGCGTGACGAACCAATGCTGGAGCACCGCGGCGTTTACGCCGGGCGCGGTGATTTGCGCGCCGATCCGGACGACGACGACCATCGCCAGGGTAAACAAGAGGCGCGCCCGCAACTCGGGGACTTTCAGCGTATTGGCAAAAGCGGAGAGCATAAATTGGAAGGGAAACTAAGATGGCAGAGTAGATCGCTTTGTAAACTGGCGGGCGAGCGCGCCGCGTGCCAGGCGCTCACCGTCTGCAAAGCGGGGCGCTCGCCCTACAAATCTGACCGACCTTTGTCGCCGCCGCTTACTGTTTGCGCGCCGATGGACTGGGGGCTTTTTCCCGCAGCGTCACCAAACCGCCGGCCGCTTCGATCGCTTCGCGAGCCGACGCGCTGATCGCGTCCGCCTCGATGCTGATCTTCTTGGTCAGCTTGCCGCGCCCGAGAACCTTCAGCCCGTCGAAGCTGCCGCGGATAAAACCATGCTTGCGCAGCAGCGCCTCGTTAATCGGCGAATCGCCGCCAAGCACTTCGAGCTCGTCCAGGTTCACCGTCACGACCTGCTGCTTGAACTGCGCGTTGTTAAATCCGCGTTTAGGCAACCGACGATAAAGAGGCATCTGGCCGCCCTCGAACCCGAGACGGATGCTGCCGCCCGAACGCGCCTTCTGACCTTTATGTCCTTTGCCGCTGGTCTTGCCGTGGCCGCTGCTCTCGCCGCAACCGAGCCGTTTGACGCGGTGAGTGCTGCCGGGGCGGGGTTTTAGTTCGTGTAGACGCATAGGAAGAAAAGGTAGAAGGATGAAGGATGAAGGCAGAAGGATGAAATCCTAGATAGCGGGCGAGAGACGATTACAGGATTTTCCTTCATCCTTCATCCTTCATCCTTCTACCTTTGTATTTACGCTGCTGCCAGCTCTTCCGCCGGCCGACCGGACTTGAAGCCGCGCAATTTCATGACTTCATCGCGGCGGCGCAGTTGATGCAGCGCGGCCAGGGTTGCTTTGACCACGTTCGCGTGGTTGCTTGAGCCAAGTGACTTTGCGAGCACATCCTTGATGCCGGCCGCCTCGACCACCGCCCGGACCCCGCCGCCAGCAATGACGCCGGTTCCCGGGGACGCCGGGCGCAGGAGCACGCGGCCGCCGCCGTACTCACCTACCACCTCGTGAGGAATGGTGTTCTCGAAAACGGATACCTTCGACATGTCCTTGCGGGCCGAGTCGGACGCCTTGCGGATGGCTTCCGCCACCTCGTTGGCTTTGCCGAAGCCGCAACCGACCTTGCCGTCATGGTCGCCCGCGACGATCAACGCGCTGAAGCTGAAACGCCGACCGCCTTTAACCACCTTGGCGCATCGATTGATGAACACGACCTTCTCGGTCGTTTCACCGCGGGCGGCGGCGCCTTTGGCTTCGCCGCGATCGTTGTCTCTGCCGCGGCGGTTATTGGGGCCATGTCCTGGAGGCATAATAGATAAGTCCGAGTAGCTAGAAAGCGTAGGTTAGAAATCGAGGCCGCCCGCGCGGGCGGCGTCGGCGAGGGCTTTGACCTTGCCGTGGTACTGGGCGCCGCCACGATCGAATACCACGCGCTGGATTGACTTCGATTGCGCGCGCTCGGCCAGCAGCTTGCCGACTTTCTCGGCAGTTTGCACATTGGCGCGAGTCGCTTTGTCGGCCCGGAAATCGGCTTCGGTCGTGTTCACCGCGGCGAGCGTATGACCCGCGGCGTCCTCGATGATCTGCGCGTAAACGTGACGGCCCGAGAAGAATACACTCAAGCGCGGACGCTCCGTGGTGCCGCTGATTTTCTTGCGAATCCGCTTGTGGATCCGGTTCCGGATGAGTCGACGATCGGCGTTGGCCATAAGAAAAAGAAGCGATTGTTACGTAACAGTCAGCCTACTGAACGGTCTTGCCTTCCTTGCGGATCACCTTTTCACCGGCGTAACGCACCCCTTTGCCCTTGTAAGGCTCGGGCGGGTAGTACCCGCGAATGTTGGCGGCAACCTGACCGACGAGTTGCTTGTCGATGCCCTCGACCTTGACCTTCGTCGCGTCGGGGCAGGTGACCTTGATCCCCGCGGGGATCGGAAAAAGGATGGGATGCGACTTGCCCAAGCTCAGGTTGAGCTTGTCGCCTTGGACCGCCGCCTTGAAGCCGACGCCCTGAATCTCGAGATCCTTGACGTAGCCATCGGTGACGCCGGTGATCATATTGGCCACCAGACTGCGCGAAAGACCGTGCAACGCCTTGACGCTGCGCTGCTCGTCCGAGCGGGTGAACGTGAGTTCCTTGTCGGCCACCTGCGCCTTGATCTCTGAAGGCAGCGTGAAACTGAGCTTGCCCTTCGGCCCTTCGACGCTGACCGCGCCGGCGCCGCTGACGTTCACCTTGACCTTGTCTGGAATGACAACCGCCTTATTTCCGATACGCGACATGACAGTAAGAAGTTAATAGACGTACGCCAGCAACTCGCCGCCGACGTTTTGCTGCTTGGCCTCGCGGCCGCTCAACACACCCCGGGGGGTTGAAAGAATGGCAATGCCCGTGCCGCCGCGCACCCGGGGGATCTCATCGGAGGCGACGTACCGCCGCAAACCAGGCCGGCTGACACGTTGCAACCCGCTGATCGCCGGCACCTGCTCGACAAACTTGGTGGTCACCTTGAGGTTCGGATACGAACCTTCGGTCTCAACCGAATAATCGGCAATATAACCTTCCTGCTTGAGCACGCGAGCAACGTCACCCTTGATGCGCGAATACGGCAAAAGAACGACCGGCTTCTTCGCCTTGCTGGCGTTGCGCAGGCGAGTCAGGAAATCAGCGATGGGATCGGAGAGGGCGCTCATGGGAAAAAGGATGAAGGCAGAAGGTAGAAGGTAGAAGGGCAGAAATGGGCGAAAGTGAATTGGTTTGGGATTGGTCTTAATTCATCCTTTTACCTTCTGCCTTCATCCTTCGTATTTAGGCTGCCTTCTTGCGGTCGCTAAAGGGCATGCCGAGTTCGTTCAAGAGCGACTTGGCTTCTTCATTGGTCGCGGCCGAGGTGACAATACAGACGTCGAAACCGATGTTGCGTTGGATCTTGTCCAGCTCGATCTCGGGGAAAATGGATTGGTCGCTCACGCCGAGCGTGTAATTGCCCTGGCCGTCGAAGGCCTTCGTCGACACCCCGCGGAAATCGCGGATGCGCGGCAGCGCCGTCTTGATCAGACGCTCCAGGAACTCGTACATGCGCGCGCCGCGCAGAGTCACCTTCACGCCGATCGCCTGGTTCTCGCGGAGCTTGAAGTTCGCGATGCTCTTCTTGGCGCGGGTCTCGGCAGGCTTCTGGCCGGCGATGATCGTCATTTCCTTGCGGGCCTCTTCGAGAGCCTGCTTGACGTCCGGCGCGGAGCCGACGCAGGAGTTGAGCACGACCTTCGTCACGCGCGGGACCTGGTGCACGTTCTTGTAACCGTGCTTCTCCTGGAGGGCCGGGATGCACCGCTCCTTGTATTCTTTGTAAAGTTCGACCTCCATGGGACGTGGCGTGGCGTGGGATAAATCTGGTTTTCGCCCGGGAGCCAAGGCTCGCGGGGGACGGAGAATTTGCCTTCTAAAAGGAAATCGTCAAGCGTCTTTCTTTTTCTTGTCGGCTTTGGCGGGCTTTTCGGCGAGTTCGACGAGCTTGACGTTGGAAATATGGATCGGGCCTTCGCGCTCGATAATGCCGCCTTCGGGCCGGTCCTGGTTCTTCTTGGCGTGCTTCTTGATGATGCGCACACCCTCGACGAGCACCTGATCCTTGCGGACCAGCACCTGAAGAATCTTGC
The DNA here is from genome assembly GCA_964249195.1 of uncultured Chthoniobacterales bacterium. Taxonomy (GTDB): domain Bacteria; phylum Verrucomicrobiota; class Verrucomicrobiia; order Chthoniobacterales; family SZAS-18; genus CAXUAZ01. Next base: position 21,300 of record CAXUAZ010000019.1, on the reverse strand, counting down.
CGCTGTTCCCCTTGTGATTGCCGGAGATGACGGTGACCTGGTCGCCCTTTTTAACGTGGGTCTTTTTGCGGGGTGCGCTGATCATGGCTGAAAAATGGTTAGAGAACTTCCGGAGCGAGCGAGACGATCTTCATGAAGTTGCGCTCGCGAAGTTCGCGGGCGACCGGGCCGAAGATGCGGGTGCCGCGGGGATTGAGGTCTTTGTCGATGATGACGATGGCGTTGTTGTCGAAGCGCAGGAAGCTGCCGTCGGGACGGCCAACCGGCTGCTTGGTCCGCACGACCACGGCGCGGACGACATCGCCCTTCTTCACCGTGCCGCCAGGCGTGGCTTCTTTGACGTGGGCGACGATGACATCGCCGATGGAGGCCGTCATGGTGGCCTTGCCGATGACATTGATCATCATGGCCATGCGGGCGCCGGAATTATCGGCCACGTCGATGCGGGTGCGGATCTGGAGCATAAAAAAAGGGACTTAAGGGACGGAAAGGACCGAAGGGACGAAAAAGGGAGATCGCTTAGTGCTTGAGCACCTCGACTAGGCGCCAACGCTTGAGCTTGCTCAATGGGCGGGTCTCCATGATGCGGACCAAATCGCCGACCTGCGCCTTGTTCTCCTCATCGTGAGCGTAGAACTTCTTCGACTTCTTGACGATCTTGCGGAACTTCGGGTGCGGCACGCGGCTGATGGTCTCGACCACGGCGGTCTTGGCCATCTTGCTCGGGATCACGACGCCGATCCGCGTCTTGCGCAGCGGGCGCTTGGTTTCGGCGGCCGAAGGCTCGGCGGTTTCACTGACTGGGGAATCACTCATGGTCTAAAAACGTTTACTTTTTGCCTGCCGCCATGCCGTGGACGCGCTCGGACAGCGTTGTCTCCAAGCGGGCCACTTCCTTGCGGATATCCTTGATGCGGCTGGGCTTTTCCATTTGCCCGCTTTGCTGTTGGAGGCGCAAATGGAAACTCTCCTGCCGCAGCTCGCGTTTGCGGGCGGTCAACTCGTCGTCGCTCAACTCGCGAAGTTCTTTGATCTTCATATCGGTCAATGGTTACGCGGCGACGGCTTCCGGCTCCGCATGCGCAGCGGGCGCCGCGGCGTGATGCCGGGTGATGAACCGGGTGCGCAACGGCAGCTTGGTCGCCGCCAGGCGCAGGGACTCACGAGCCACGGACTCCGGCACGCCGTCGAGCTCGAACAGGATGTTGCCCGGACGAACCACCGCCACCCAGAACTCGGGCTGGCCCTTGCCCTTGCCCATGCGGGTCTCCGGCGGGCGAGCGGTCACCGACTTATCCGGGAAGATCTTGATCCAGAGTTTGCCCTTGCGCTTCATGTTGCGGGTGAGCGAGATACGGGCGGCCTCGATCTGGGTGTTCTTGATCCAGCCGCGTTCCAGCGTCTGGAGGGCGAACTCGCCGAACGCGATCTCGACGTTGCGCGAAGCCGTGCCTGAGCGGCTGCCGCGGTGCATCTTGCGATGCTTTGTCCTTTTGGGCATCAATGGCATATGGGGTCCTCCTTAAGAAAAAGCTGCAGTTAGCGTGCGCCGGCCGGGGCGGGTGCGGCGGCGGTGGCATCCGCGTTGGTATTGGCCGGGGCTTCGGGAGCGCCGGTGTCCTTCTTACAAATCCAGCATTTGACGCCGATCTTGCCGTAAAGGGTGTTCGCTTCGGCGAATCCGTAGTCGATCACGGCGCGCAAAGTGTGGAGCGGGGTCTTGCCCTGACGGGAAAGCTCCGCGCGGGAAATTTCCGCGCCGCCCAGGCGGCCGGCGACGCGCAGCTTGATGCCGAGCGCTCCGAAATCCATCGTCGTTTGCAGGCCTTTCTTCATCGCGCGGCGGAACGAGATGCGGCGCTCGAGTTGAAGGGCGATGTTCTCGGCGACGAGTTGCGCCTCGAGTTCCGGCGACTTGATCTCCTGGATGTCGATTTTAACCTGTTTGCCGCCGCTCATCTTGCCGATGTCGTCGGTCATCTTCTCGATTTCAGCGCCCTTGCGACCGATCACGATGCCGGGACGGGCCGTGTGAATGGTCACGCGCAGGCTGTTCCAGGCGCGCTCAATGACGATCTTGGCGACCGCGGCGCTCTGGAGCTTCTTTTTGACGTACTTGCGAATCTCAATGTCGCTATGCAGGAACTCCGGGAACTCCTTCGGATTGGCAAACCAGCGCGAGCGCCAATCCTTGGTGAGAGCGAGGCGATAGCTGATCGGATTAACTTTCTGTCCCATAAAAATAGGTAGGTGGAAATTAGGACTCAGTGGTTGATTCGGCGGCGGCCGGCGTTTCAACTTTGGCGGCCTGCGGCTTCTTGCGCGGGGCTGACTTCGCCGCCGCCTTCTTGGCTTTGGCCCTGGACTCGCGGGTGACGATTTCGATCTCGTCGGAAAGGATAATGCGGATATGGCTGGTGCGCTTGCGAATCGGGCTGGCGCTGCCGCGAGCCCGGCTCTTGATCCGCTTCATCGTGGGGCCTTCACCGACGGTTGCTTCTTTGACGACGAGGGTGTCGACGCGCAGTTCGGCGTTGTTCTCGGCGTTGGCGATGGCGCTCTTAAGCGTCTTGCCGACGAACATCGCGGCCTTCTTGGGGCTGAACGCGACGAGATCAAGGGCGGCCGAAGCGGTCAGGCCCTGAATTTCACGCGTGAGTTCCCGCACCTTGAAGGCGGACATGCGCGCACCGCGATAGATTGACTTGATCTCCATAAAGCTTGTTGGTTCGAGAAAGGGGAAACCGGAATTTTTGGACAGAATTACAGAATTTTACAGAATTTGGGGAGGTCTGAAAATGGATGCTGGCTCTGTATTATTCGCTTTTCTGTAATTCTGTTAAATTCTGTAATTCTGTCTAAAGTTCCGGTTCTGTCTCACTGCTGGGTATCGACCCGAAGGTTGTCGCCCACTTTGACTGCATCCGCCGTTGAATCGTAACCTTCGATCACCGCCCCGAAGATCCGGTCCCGCACCGAGATCACCCGCACTCGCGCCACCGATTGGCCTCCTCTCAAGACCCGAAACGGCATGCCAGTTTTCACTCCCTGGCGGACCCCGATGTTGCCTACGACCAGCGCGTAATCTTCTTTGACGCTGATCACCGTGGCATCCGTCAACTCTCCGGCGGGGGGCGTCGCGGCGTCCGCCGGGCCTTTGCCGGCCGAGGATACCGCGTCGTTGGCCGCGCGAAGCTGAGATTCGATCTCCAGCCGTTGCTGCGGGTCGGTCGATTTTGCGCTCTTGATAAACAGCATCACCGTCTCGGATAAGGCCACGAGCCGCTCGGAAAGCCGGTCTCGGGCTTCTTGCGCCAGGTTCAGGTCGCGGACGGCTTTGAGGAGTCGTTGTTCCAACGCTTCCTTGTTGTCGCCCACCGATTCCATTCCCAACGCCTCCATCCGCAACTTCAGGTCGCCGTACTGGCGCCGGAAGAATTCACTCTCGGCGTTGGCCACAGCCAAGCTTTCGTCGAGGGTGCGGAGTGCTGTTTTGTTTGATTCATTGCGCCGGCGCAGGGATTCGTTTTCGGCCTCGAATGCCCGCAGTCGGTCTTTGGTCTCCTTGAGTTCTTCGGTAAGTAGGTTTCTCTCTGGCGCTGTAGGCGACGAAGCAGGCTCGGGCGGATACAACTGACCGTCGGCCACCGCCGCAAAGGTCAAGCTGATGATCGCCGTGCCTGCCAGGCGCACGGGCCAGCGCATAGAGAGGTGGGTTATTTGGTGACTTTGGCGGTATGAGCGCCGTGTTTTTTAAAGGTGCGGGTCGGGGAAAACTCGCCGAGCTTGTGGCCGACCATGTTCTCGGTGACGAACACCGAATTGAAAATCTTGCCGTTGTGCACCAAGAACGTGTGGCCGACAAAATCGGGCACGATCATGGAGCGGCGCGACCAGGTCTTGATCGGCTTGCGCGATCCGGTGGAGTTGATCTTGTCGATCTTCTCGAGGAGGTGGCCTTCGACGAAGGGGCCTTTTTTGAGTGAGCGTCCCATGTTAGGAAAGGATGAAGGATGAAGGCAGAAGGATGAAGGGGGACTTCATTAGGAAGTTTTCTTGGCGGCGTTGCGACGGGCAACGATCCAGCGATCGGTATTCTTGTGCTTGCGGCGGGTCTTGAAACCCTTCGCGAGCTGGCCCCAAGGCGACATCGGGTGGTGACGTCCGCCACCGCCCTTGCTCTTGCCCTGACCTCCGCCCATCGGGTGATCGACGGGGTTCATGACCATGCCGCGCACGTGCGGACGACGGCCCTGCCAGCGGGTGCGGCCGGCCTTGCCGCTGGAAACGTTCATGTGCTCGATGTTGCCGACCTGACCGATCGTGGCGTATGCCTCTTCGTTGATCTTGCGGATTTCGCCGGACGGCATCTTCACGAGGGCGAAACCGGCCTCGCGATTGTTGAGGATCACTTGCTGGCCGGCGCTGCGGGCGATCTGGCCGCCGCGACCCGGGGTCAACTCAACGTTGTGGATCGCGGAACCGAGCGGGATGTTCTTGAGCGGGAGAGCGTTGCCGAGTTCCGGCGCGGCGTCGGGGCCGGATACCAGCTTGGCGCCGACTTTAAGGCCCGTCGGAGAAAGAATGTACGTCTTGACGCCATCGGCGTACTGCAAGAGGGCGATGCGTGCGCTGCGGATCGGGTCATACTCGACGCCGATTACTTCCGCGATGATGCCGTGCTTGCGGCGTTTGAAATCAATGACGCGGTACTTCTGTTTGTGACCGCCGCCGATGTGCCGCGAAGTCAACCGGCCGTTGTTATTACGGCCGCCGGAACGCTTCTTGACCTCGAGCAAGGATTTCTCCGGCTTGCTCTTGGTAATCTCCTCGAAGCTGGGATGTTGTTTGAAGCGGCTGACGGGAGTCAGCGGCCGGAAAGTCTTGAGAGCCATATTGGGAAAGGTAGAAGGATGAAGGATGAAGGTAGAAGGGTCGGATGGAAAAAAGCGGCGAGTGCGGTGGATTTACCTTCTGCCTTCTGCCTTCATCCTTCTACCTTTGTCTTTACGCGAAGTCGATCTTCTCGCCTTCTTTGAGCGTGACGATGGCTTTCTTCCAATGCGGGGTGCGGCCAAAGCTGGGTTGACGCTCGCGTTTGTTTTTGCCGGCGTAGTTGCTCGTGTTTACCGAGGCGACTTTCTTCTTGAAGAGGGCCTCTACCGCCGCCTTGATTTGGATCTTGTTGGCGCGCGGAGCCACCTGAAACACATACTTGTTGTGCTTCTCGCTCAGCAGGGTCGCCTTTTCGGTCAGGCGGACGCCTTGGATTAGGTCAAAAGGCTCGTTCATGACAGGGAAGGTTCGATGGGCGTCTTGGCCGCGGTGCGGCCGGCGATTGCACTCAGGGCAGATCGCGTGATGAGAATCTTGTTGTAACGCAGGATGTCTTCGGTGTTCACCGTGTTGACCGTCTGCAATTGCACGTCACGCACGTTGCGGCCGGCCTTGTACGTGTTGTCGTCGAACGAATCGGCCACCACCAGCACCTTGCTCTTCGCGTCGGTGTGGCCGGCGAGCAGGGAGACGAACGCCTTGGTCTTCAACTCGGATACCGCGAAGGCATCCACGATGGACACGTCGCCACCGATGATCCGGGTGCTGAGCGCCTTGCGGAACGCGAGACGCTTGACCGTCTTGGAAGTCTTCTTGGCGTACGAGCGGGGATGCGGCCCGAACACCACGCCGCCGCCGACGCGAACCGGCGAGCTCAGGTAACCAGCGCGAGCGCGGCCGGTGCCCTTCTGTTTGTACGGCTTCTTGCCCGACCCGGACACGGTCGCCTTGGTCTTGGTGGACGCGGTGCCGCTGCGGCGGTTGGCGCGCATGGCGATCACGTGCTCGTGCACGGCTTGCGTGCCCTTGCCGTTGGTGATGATCTCGATGTTGGCCTCTTTGGCCGCCTCGACGGTGAAAACAGTGGCGCTCATTATTTCTTACCCTTCTTGGCGGGGTTGATCGGCTTGCCGTCGGTGCGCTCAACCGGAGCGCCGAGGCGGTCGCGGAGCGACTCGACCTTCTTGATCGAAGGGCGGATTGTTACGTAACAGCCCTTCGAACCGGGGACCGGGCCGCTGACCAGGATCACGCCTTCTTCCTCGCGGATCTGCTGGATGACCAGATTTAGCGTCGTGACGTTGCGATCGCCCATGTGACCAGGCATACCCTGGTTCTTCCAGATGCGGCCCGGGGTCGAACGGCAACCGATGGCGCCGTTGCGACGATGGGTCTTGGAACCGTGTGCCGCGCCCTGGCCATCGAAGTTGTGCTTGCGCATGACGCCCATGAAACCTTTGCCCTTGGAGACGCCGCTCACATCGACGTACTGGCCGATCTCAAATTGATTCACGCCCACGTTGACCGCGGAAGCATCCGCGCCAGCCTTGAGGCGGAACTCGCGGATGACCTTCTTTGGCTCGGAGCCAGCCTTCTTGAAGTGGCCGAGCTGCGGTTTGGGAACGCGCTGCGGTTTTTGCACGTCGAAGCCGACCTGGACCGCAGAATATCCGTCGGTCTCGACCGTCTTGGTCTGCAAGAGGGTGTTGCCGTTGGCGGCGATCACCGTCACGGGCATGAGGCGGCCGCCCTTGTCGTAGACGCGGGTCATGCCGATTTTCTTTCCAATGATTCCAGTGCTCATGCAGGTCAGATCTTGATGGTGATGTCGACGCCGGCCGGGAGATTGAGCTTCTTGAGCTCGTCAACCGTCTTGGCGGTCGGCTCGATGATATCCAGGAGGCGTTTGTGGGTGCGAATCTCGAACTGCTCCATCGACTTTTTGTCGACGTGCGGCGAGCGGTTCACGGTAAATTTCTCGATCTGCGTCGGGAGCGGGATCGGCCCGGCCACCTTGGCGCCCGTGCGCTTGGCGGTCTCCACGATCTCGACCGAAGATTGGTCGAGCATGCGGTGGTCGAAACCTTTGAGTCGAATGCGAATGCGTTGGCCGGTTGCCATAAAGAAGAGAGAAAGTTACTTGGCTTTTTCGTCGAGCACGGCAGCCAGGACATTGGCCGGGACCTGCTCGAAGTGGCTGGGCTCCATCGTGTAGCTGGCGCGGCCTTTGGAGAGTGAACGAATCGCGGTGGCGTAACCGAACATTTCGGCGAGCGGCACGTCCGCGGCGACCGCGACGTTGACGCTCTTCATTTCCGTCCCGTTGAGGCGGGCGCGGCGGCGACTGAGATCGCCCATGATGTCGCCCTGGTAATCTTCGGGGGTCTCGACTTCGACCTTCATGATCGGCTCGAGCAGAATGGCTTTCGCCTTCTTGAAGCCGTCCTTCACCGCGAAGATGGCCGCGAGCTTGAACGCCATTTCGTTGGAGTCTACGTCGTGGTACGAGCCGTCGATGATGTCGACATTTACGTCGACCACCGGGTAGCCGCCGACGACGCCGTTGAGCACCGCTTCTTCGACCCCCTTCTTGCAGGCGGGAATGTACTCCTTGGGGATCGTGCCGCCGATGACCTTGTTCTCAATGGTCAGACCTTTGCCGCGCTCGTTGGGCGTGACATTGACGATGACGTGGCCGTATTGACCGCGACCGCCCGACTGCTTGATGAGCTTGCCCTCGCCGGTGGCGGGAGCGGTGATCGTCTCGCGGTAGGCGATTTGCGGTTTGCCGGAGTTGGCTTCCACCTTGAACTCCCGCTTCATGCGGTCGCTGATGATCTCCAAATGCAGCTCACCCATGCCGGCGATGATCGTCTGGCCGGTCTCTTCGTTCGTGAAGACGCGGAAAGTCGGGTCTTCCTCGGCGAGACGCTGGAGCGCGTTGCCCATTTTCTCTTGATCGACCTTCGTCTTGGGCTCAATGGCCATCGAGATGACCGGATCGGGGAACGACGGCGGCTCCAAGAGGATGCCGTGATCTTCATCGCACAGGGTGTCACCCGTGGTGAGATTCTTGATGCCGACAATGGCGGCGATGTCGCCGGAGTAACAGGTGTCGATGTCCTCGCGCTTGTCGGCCTGAATCTGAATGAGGCGGGAAATGCGCTCGCGCTTGTTGGTGCGGGGGTTGTAAACGGTGTCACCCTTGGAAAGTTTGCCGCTGTACACGCGGAAGAACACGAGCTTGCCCACGAACGGATCGCTCCAGAGCTTGAACGCGAGGGAACAGAAGGTGCCGTTGTCGTCCGACGGAGCGGTCTTTTTGTTCTCGAGATTGTCGGGGTCGAGGCCTTCCGCCGGCGGGATGTCCAGCGGGGAGGGGAGATAATCCACCACCGCATCGAGGAGATACTGCACGCCCTTGTTCTTGAAGGCGGAACCGCCCGCGACGGGGACGAACCGGTTGAGAATGGTCTGGCGGCGGATGCCGGCTTTGAGCTGCTCTTTGGAAATGGGCTTCTCCTCGAGGAAAAGTTCGCCCACTTCATCGTCGAGATCGGAGATCGCGGCGATCAGATCGTCGTACGCGGCTTGGGCGGCGTCTTTAAGTTCGGCGGGGATTTCTTCGACGTTGTACGTCGAGCCCATCGTGTTGTCGTCGACATACATGATGGCCTTCTGATTGAGCACGTCGATCTGCCCCTTGAGGTAATCTTCCTTGCCAATCGGAATCAGGATTGGCCAGGCGTTCGCGCCGAGCTTCTTGCGCATCTCGTCAATGCAATTCTCGAAATTCGCGCCGACGCGGTCCATCTTGTTGACGAACCCGATGCGGGGTACCTTATACTTGTTCGCCTGACGCCAGACCGTCTCGGACTGCGGCTGCACCGCGGCCACGGCGTCGAACACGGCGATGGCGCCGTCGAGCACGCGCAGGGAACGCTCCACCTCGGCCGTGAAATCCACGTGGCCGGGGGTGTCGATGATATTCACCCGCATGTTCTGCCCCTCGAACATCTTGTAAACGCCGTCCTGCTTGAGCTGTTTCCAGTTACAGGTGGTCGCGGCGGAGGTGATCGTGATGCCGCGCTCGCGCTCCTGCTCCATCCAGTCGGTGACCGTGGTGCCCTCGTGCACCTCGCCGATGCGATGGATCGTGCCGGTATAAAAGAGAATGCGCTCGGTAAGCGTCGTTTTGCCCGCATCGATGTGCGCGGCGATGCCGATGTTGCGCGTGCGCTCCATCGGGAACGCGCGGTTCGGCGAGTTCGGGTTTTTGGCGCCTTTAGGGGCTTCCAGCGTGGCGGACATAGGAAAAATAGATGACTAATAGCGGAAATGGGCGAACGCGCGATTGGCCTGGGCCATGCGGTGGGTGTCGTCACGTTTCTTGATCGCGTTGCCCTGGCCAGCAGCGGCGTCTTTGAGTTCGTTGGCGAGCGCGTTGCTCAGGCCGATGCCGCGCCGGGAGTTGGCGTAGCCGACGATCCAGCGCATCGCGAGGGAAATTTGGCGCTCGGGCGAGACTTCGATCGGCACCTGGTAGGTCGCGCCACCGACGCGGCGGCTCTTGACTTCGAGGCGCGGCTTCACGTTGTCGATCGCCTTGTTGAGAATGTCGAGCGGGTCCACGGAGTCGGTGTTCTCCCGGCTCTTCTCGATCGCGCCGTAAACGATGCGCTCGGCCAGCGACTTCTTGCCGGATTTCATTACGGTGGAAATGAGCGCCGCCACAACGGGGCTGGCGTAGTTGGAGTCGAGTTTCTCGACTTTCTTATGGACGCGACGACGACGGGACATGAGAAGAAAAAGGTAAAAGGATGAAGGGATTACTTCTTCTTGCCGCCCTTGGCCGCGGCGGCTTCCTGGCCGGGCTTGGGCCGCTTGGCGCCGTACTTGGAACGGCCCCGGCGGCGTTTCTCGACGCCCTGGCTGTCCAGCGTGCCGCGGACAATATGATAACGCACGCCGGGCAGGTCCTTGACCTTGCCGCCGCGCACGAGGACGATCGAATGCTCCTGGAGATTATGCCCTTCGCCCGGGATGTAGGCAATGATTTCCATGCCGTTGGTGAGGCGGACCTTGGCGACCTTGCGCAGCGCCGAGTTGGGCTTCTTGGGGGTGCGGGTCATGACCTGCGTACACACGCCGCGGCGCTGAGGGCATTTGGCGAGCGCCGGTGATTTGGATTTCACCGTGACCTTGCTCCGTCCTTTGCGGACAAGCTGGTTAATCGTGGGCATATGAGCGGTTTAAAAGAAAACTGGTGACGAGGTTCCCCGAGATGTCTGCCGATAAAAAGTCCCGCTGGACTGCCAGCGGGTACATGAAGCACACCTCTCGGGGAGCCAGAATCTAGAGGAACTTTTTCGGCCGGCAAGAGGAAAAAACGACTTTCCGTAAAAAGCTGCGGGCCGCGTCGTGCGCCTCAAGCACTTTGGATCCTCTCGTACGGCTTTGCAAGTCCACGGTGTTTCAGGAGATCAGCCTCTTTGCGGCGCTGCTTCGGACCTCGGCGCAGATTTGGGCCTCGCGCAAAGGTCGCAAAGCCGCCAAGGGGATGGAAAGGACAGGATATTTTATAAGGGTTCCCCTCTGTGGCTCGGGGGTGAGGCGGTCCCCCCCCCGGATTCATCTCGCGCAAAGGCGCTGAGAGAAGAGAAAATCGGTCTGCCTTCCTCCCCCTTGGCGGCTTTGCGATCTTTGCGCGAGGCCCTTCCCGGAACCCGCTCCGCGTTTGCCTGTTGCCCGCCGGCGATGTAGGCGACTGTTCCCTTGATGCCCATGTTTGAACTCCTCTCCACCGACCCCCATTCCCTGGCCCGACGCGGCCGCCTGCACACGGCGCATGGCGTCATCGAGACACCGATCTTTATGCCCGTGGGCACGCAAGGGTCGGTTAAGGCCGTCCTTCCCCAGGAACTGCGGGAGCTTCAGGCGCAGATCATCCTGGGAAACACCTACCACTTGTATGTGCGGCCGGGGATGGAGGTGATGCGGGGCTTCGGCGGGTTGCACCGGTTCATGCGCTGGGATGGTCCGATCCTCACCGACAGCGGGGGATACCAGGTGTTCTCGCTCGCCAAGATCCGGCGAATTTCGGAGGCGGGGGTTCAATTCAACAATCACCTCGACGGCACGCCGACCTTCATCGGGCCGGAGACCGCGATGGAAATCCAGTCGGCGCTGGGGTCCGACATCAACATGGTCTTCGACGAATGCCCGCCCTACCCGTGCGAGTACGAGTACGCGGCGAAGTCCCTGGAGCTAACCTTGCGTTGGGCGCGGCGCTGCCGGGATTGGGCGGGGGCGCATCCGGTCAGCGAGACGACGGGGTTGGCGCAGTTGCGTTTCGGGATCGTGCAGGGGGCCACGTTTGCCGACCTGCGGGAACGCGCGGCGCGGGAGCTGACGGCAATGGATTTTGACGGGTACGCGGTCGGCGGGGTGAGCGTGGGGGAGCCGGAAAGCGAAATGATGCGGGCGATCGAACGCAGCGAACCGTTTCTCCCGGCGGACAAGCCCCGCTACGCGATGGGGCTGGGCACGCCGCCGCAGATCGTGGAGATGGTGGCGCGCGGGATCGACATGTTCGATTGCGTGCTGCCGACGCGGGTGGCGCGCAACGGGACGGCGTTTACCGCGGGCGGCACGCTGAATTTGCACAACGCGCGGTTCATCCACGACCAGGCGCCGATCGAGGACGGGTGCGGATGTGTGGCGTGCCGGGGGTTCAGCCGGGGGTACATCCGGCATTTGCTCAAGGCGGAGGAGATCGTGGGGCTGCGCTTGATGACGCTGCACAATCTGCACTTCTATCTAGAACTGATGGCGAAGATCCGGACGGCGCTCGACGCCGGGACGTTTGCCGACTTTCGCCAGGCGTTCATGGCCGGATATGGCGCCAGGAAAGAAGAGTCGTAGAGATCTATTTCGCATTCTTTTTCGAGGCAGCGCCAACCCATTTGCCCGGCTTGGCCAGATGCTCCAACGCCCGAAGCGACGGCGCGAAAAAATATCCGCCGCCCGTGGGGATCACCCAATCGGAGGTGGTTGAAACAGGACAGTTCTTGCCCGTTTTATCCACCACGGTGAAGGTGCGTTTGCGATTTTCTCCCGCCGCATTGTTCTGGCCGATGATCGGGTCGTGGCCAACGCCGGGTTCCTTAAAATCAGGATTGTTGATCCAGCACCGCGTCACGAATTCAAACTGATCCTCGATCGAGGTCTGATAGGCGAGAAACTGCAACCCGCGCGGCGTTACGTCATCTTCGGGGAACGGGGCATCGGTCGTGGAGCGTGACACCGGCCCGTATGGCAAGCCGCGCCGCAGCATCCGGTGCGTTTGCGTGTTGACTTCGTTGAGAACACTGCGCGAATGGCACCCGTCCACGTCGGGCGCATCCTTCTTGTCCGTCGATTCGTCATCCCTCGGGTAGGCCTTGCGGATATGCCCGCTAAATGGGCAACGCTGGCCCTTGTCGTCTGCATTCGGCGCGAGGGGAAACGTCACATCCACACACGCGAGCGGATCGCTGGCGGCGGGCGCGATTTTGTCTCCCGCTCCCTGGAACTCGAAGTTGTTGTTGGCGCAATCGGTGTCGCCGAGCAAGGGGAGATCGTCATCGGGAGTGCGCTCGACCGGGGCGCCGCTGGGCCAGCGGCCCACCAACTTCGAGCCGACGTATTTGGCTCCGCTGGAATGCGGGGTGTCTCCGATGCCGAGATCGGTCGCCGTCTTGCGCAGGAATTCGTGGAAAGCGCCGACGTTCTGGTGCAGCCGCCGGTACACCAGGAACGAGCCATCGCGGGACCATTTCTCCAGCGCCGGGTCAGCCGAGGCTCTGGCCACCGGGCCAGGATGCGGATTGGGTCCGTCAAAATCTTTTTTGTCGTCGGGCGGATTTTGGTCGTTTTGCCCGGGATAGCCGAAGACAAACTCGCCCGGCCAGAGGAGATCCTGACCGGGTTTTCCCTGCGCGGAGATGATCAAGCCTTTTTCCACTTGATCGCGCTTCAGGGGATTTTGCCGGAGGGTCAGGACATCGTGTTTATCCTTCGACAAGAGACCGCGCACCCCGGGTTGGGAAACGCCGTCGAGAAAGCCGAAGTGCTCGTGGCCGGAGAGGGGGGCCGGAAGGTTGGCGCCCTCGTCCTTGTAGATCACGTGGACGCCGGCGTCCTTGAATTCAGTCAGGCTGGTTTCGATCCTCTCCACCTCGGCAATCATGTCGGCGCGATCATCCGCCTCGATGATGAGCATCAGATCGACCCGCGGATTGTTCGATCCGCCAATGACCCACTTGGCGGGGTCGCCTTGCGTGCCGGCGCCCACCGGGTCGCCGAGCTTTTCGGCCTGGGCCAACAGCCCGGCGGTAAAGGACTTGTCCGTGAACTGACCGACGGGAACGCCGAGCGAGTCCAGACCCTCCGCCGTGAAAGCGATGTTCAACCAGGTGGACTTGACGGCGCCTTCTCCGCCCCGCCGCGTGCGGACGGATTTGAACAATCGGTTGAACGCGATGACTTCTGAGGCCGTGGCGACAAAGGGCAGCACGGAGGCGAGCCATGGACGGAAGGCGGCCGGGTCATGAATCTGCATGAACACCATCATGCGGTGGTCTTTGTTGAAACCGTTGAAGATGTTGCCCTGGATGTTGTCGATGTCGAGCACCGGCTCATCGAGCCGGGCAAAATGGGCCGGGTCGGAAAGCCCGCAGTGGAGCGGTTCCGGGGCGGGGGTCTCACGCGCGGGTTTGTTGTCCAGGGCCGTTTCTTGTTCTCGCATGGAAAGTTAAAGATTTAACGAATTTCCCCGGAGGAATACAAAAGGCGGTTTTTTCGCGCAAGAAATATTTCATCTTTTTTTGGGTCGGCCTGGCAGGGTGCCGATAGCTATCTGACTGTGCTCACCGCCCAGCAGGATCTCTACGCGGCCCAGAACACGCTGGTCAGCACGCGCGCTGATCCGTCTCGCCAACCTCGTCACCCTCTACAAGGCGCTTGGCGGCGGCGCCGCCCAGCCGTAGTCCTGCCAACCGGTCTGGAGCGAGTCGACGTAGACGGGTTGGTCGTTCTGGGCGAGCAGGCGGTTGCTGGAGAAGAGGAGCGCGGCAAGAAGGAGGATTCTTTGCATGACAGGAGAGTGCAAAAGCCGCAGCTTTGGCGCCAGCCGAGGCAAATCAGGCAGGAGGAGCCGGCGACGTTTTGGCTGCGATGATCGTCGGGAGCATTGCTTCCAAATCAAGTGCGCGGTTGACAGGATCATGCCTGCTCATAAATGGGTGCGGCCTCCGCGGCGACCTTGGCGCGGAAGTGTCGGCTGATGGACGACAAGGTATGCAGATCGACGGGACGGTTCCAGCGCGCCGCCAACTCATCCTGGTGTCGGAAAAGCATTAGTCCCGGGTGCCGCTCGGGAAGGTATTCGACCAATAAGTCAACGTCGCTGTTCGGGGCGAAATCTTCGCGCAAGGCGGATCCAAAGAGCGCCAGCCGCCGAATGCCGCGTTCGCAGCAAAAGCGGGCAATTGCCTCCGGGTCCACGTGGATCGGCAAGGCGGCAAAGCTCAGGTCATTTGAACGGACGCGTTTCACGGCAACGTTTTGAAGTCTGCTCATCGCGGCATCCGCTTCAAGACCGGGGGCGGGGGTTAGCTAAGTCTGAAAGGATCAGACGGGTTTCGTCACGGAGATGCGGTCGAACTCGACGCCGTTTTCGTCGATCTGGGACATGGTCAGTTTTTCGCCGTCGACGTCGAAGCAGGTGAAGGAGTGGCGGTCGGAGACGAGCCTCGTCACGTACGCCACGTGCTGATCCCGGGCGTGCGTCCACGTCTCGGGCTTGTTGTTCTTTTCGGGGTCGTGCAATTCCTGCCCGCCGGCGCCGGTCGTCACGTAGAGGATGCCCTTGGGTTGCGTGCGGGTCACCCCGTCGAAGTCGCGGTCGACCGTGAAGACGCCGGGGACAAGCCGGTCGCCGCTCAAGACATCGCCCGCCTTGCGGATGTCCCCCGGCTCGAAACGCAACGGACAACTACGCTGGTAGAGATGTTCGTGGCCGTTGAGGACGAGATCCACCCCGCTTCGCTCCAGCAGCGGCGACAACACGCGCATGTGTTGCTCGGCGAAATGCCCTTTGCCCACGTTGAAGGCCGGATGATGGTAGACGACGAACTTCCAACGGGCGTCGGTGTTCTTGAGATCGTCGGCGATCCACTGCTGCCAGCGCGGGTTGTTCGCGTCGAGGTAGATGTTCGAGTCGAGGCACAGGAAGTGGATGTCGCCCCGGTCGAACGAGTAATTGGCCATCTGCGGGTAACGTCCCCCGGCGGCTTTTTTGAAGGAGTCGAGCCGGTCCGGGGCGCCGCAAATGGGCGTCGGCGACGGGGGCGCCGCCAGGCCGTTGGCGGGCAGATACATGCTGGTATAATAGCCGAGCGCGCCCGGATCGCCGTCGAAGTCCGCAATGGACACGCCCTGTTTGGTCTCGGGATTGGTGAAATTGATGTCGTGGTTGCCGAGGACCGAGTAGTACGGCACGGAGCGCAACAAGGGAGCGCCGACTCCGGGCGCCGCCGCATCGCAGTTAAAGACGGTGAAGAAATATTTGGTGTATTCGCTGTCGCACCCGTGTTCGTAGACGCTGTCGCCCACGTTAATGACAAAATCCGGGTGGGCTGCGTACGCCTGATAGGCCACGTTCCGGTTGCTGACGCTCTGGCAGGCGTTGTCGCCCAAGGCGACGAAGCGCACCCGCGAGCCGCGAGGCTCCCGCGCGGTGAAGAAGCCTTCCGCGATGGTCCGACCGTTGGCGGCGACCTGATAATGGACCTTCTGGCCGAGCGGCAGGTTTTCCAGCGCGCAAGCGTAGTTCAGGCGCGTCTCGGACCCGGAGAGCCGGGGATTGCGCGAGATCGCCGCCCGTTGTCCGTAGATTTTCGACGGGCCGTAACGGAGTTCAAAATCGGCCGGTTTGTTCTCGGTCTGCCAGGCGATCACCGCCGATTCTTTGCCCTCCACGAGCCGGCTGGCGTCTCCCGGTTGAAGGTAGGGGACGGCCGTGAACACCGGAACGCCCGCGTCGGCCGGCGCCGCGAAAAGGCCGCGGCCCACGGGCGCGAGCGCCAGAAAGGTAATCCCGCCCGCGGAGCGCAGGAAGTCACGACGCGAAATCGGGTGAGACATGAGCCCAGTCAGTACGCCGTCTTGGGCGGGAAGATTACGTGGAGGATCGTTTTCAAAATGATCGCGATTTCCAGCGACGGCCGCCAGTTTTCCAGGTACTCGATGTCGGCCGCGATGCGGCGCGCGATGTCTTCGGCATTGACCGCCTCGCCGCGGAGGCCGCGCACCTGCGCGAGGCCCGTGATGCCCGGCTTGACGAACGTCCTCACCTGATAATTGGCGAGCCGCCGGGCAAAAAGGGCGTTGTGCTCGATAAGATGCGGGCGGGGACCGACCACGCTCATCTCGCCGGTGAGCACGTTCAGGAACTGCGGCAACTCGTCGATGCTCAGCTTGCGAAACCACTGCGCGGCCGGATACACCCGCGCATCCACCTTGGTCGCCTGCTTTGTCTCGTCGTGCGGGCCGATCTTCATCGTGCGGTATTTCACGATGCCAAACTCCCGGTTTTGCAATCCCGCGCGCGCTTGCCGGAAAAACAGCGGGCCCGGCGATTGCAACCGCTGGAACAGCCACACGATCACATGCGTGAACGGCAGCACGCAGAAAATCACGGGCACCGCCACGGCCAGGTCGATCATGCGCTTGATGAGCTGATTGAGCGGATTTTCCAACGGCTCCTCGCGCAGGCCGATGAAGCGCAGGCCGTCATCGTCGATGAACGTCAGCGGGCGGCCCCAGCGTTCCGGGAGGTTGGCGACCACGAGCAGGCGCACGCCGAGCTGGTCGCACGCTTCCACGAAGAAATGTTGCTCGTCCGCCGTGGCCGGCATTTCCGTGCGGATCACCTGCGTGACCTTGTACTGGCGCACGACATCCACCATTTCGTGCGTGCCGCCAAGGCGCGGAAAACCGCAGCGCTCGATTTCCCAGGGGTCGTCGTCGCACACGATGCCGACCGTGCGGAAGCCGATGTCGGCCTTGCGCTCGAGCCACGGCCGAAGCGCCTCGGCCTTGGCCACGCGGCCGACCAGGAGCGTGCGCTCCCAGCGCGATTCCCCGAAAAAACTGCGCCCGAGCACGCGCGGGAGGAAGCGGTTGGTCAGGAACAGCATCGCATACAGCGACGGGACAAACGTAATCGTGAAGACGCGCGAGATCACCTGGTCCTTGGTGCCGACGAGGTAAATCAGGAGCAGCCCCGCGCTCAGGATCGTCTGGCGCAAGGCCTGCCGGTGGGCGTCGAGGAAGCCCTGGCTCGCCGTGTGCGAATCGAGCCGGCGGCGCAACGAATCGAGCAGCAGGCCGACCACGATGATCGCGCAGTAGACCAGGTAGGGCTCCACCGCGATCAAGCCGCCGCCGTAAATGATCAGGACCACGAGGACCTCCGTCCAAAAGAGCACCGTCGTCAGGACAAGCTGGCAGAGAGCCAGAACGGCGTTGAGTCCGGAGGTGCGTTGGGAAATCATGCGGCTGGAAGCCAGCGACACTCGGGTACGCGGTCCCGCGGATCAAGGGCGGGTGCGAGAAGGGCGCTGACAAAACGCGCAGTCCGGCTACGGTGTTTGGAGCGAATAGAGTCCCAACGCGTGAATTCTCCCGAACCATCCGCCCACCTTGCCTGTCACGACTGTGACCTGCTCTTCGGGGCGGCGCCGGATCTCAAGGAGGGGGAACGCATCCTCTGCCCGCGGTGCGGCGCGGCCCTTTTTACGCGCCGGCGCAACACCGTGCATCGGGTCGCGGCCTTTGCCGTCGCCTCGGCGGTGCTTTTCGTCGCGGCCAACGTCTTCCCCTTTTTGACGCTCACGGCCGATTACCGCGAAAGCGGGATGGTGTTTTCCCAAAGCGTCCTGGGCTTGGACAAACAAGGATCGCCCTTCCTCGCGGCGGCGGTGGGGGTCTTCACGCTGGCGGCGCCTGCGCTGGTCATCGGGGGGCTGCTGTACTTATTTCTGCCGCTGCTCGCGGGGCGGCGGCTCCCCGGCGCGCTGCCGCTGTGCCGGAGCGTCTACGAGGCGCGGCGGTGGAACATGGTGGAAGTCTACCTGCTCGTGGTGTTGGTAAGTTTATTGAAGCTGGGAAAGCTGGCGACGCTCTCGCTCGGGGTGTCGTTTTGGGCGTTCGTGGGGTTGATCGTTTGTCTCACGGCGGCGCTGGCGTCCATCGACCCGCGGGAACTCTGGAATCGCCTGGAGGACGCTCAGCCGTGAACGATTTCGCTCCCGACACCGCCGCCGGGCGCGGGCTGGCGCTCTGCCACGCCTGCGGGCGCGTCGACCCCATCGAGGAGGGGCATTGCCCGCGCTGCGACGCGCGCTTGCACCTGCGCAAGCCGCATTCGCTCCAACGCACGTGGGCGCTGACCCTCGGCGCGCTGCTGCTTTACGCGCCGGCCAATCTTCTGCCCGTGCTCCGGGTGCAGAGCAGCGTGAAAGGCGATCAGCAGAGCACGATCCTGAGCGGCGTGATCCAGTTCTGGCAGGAGGCGGATTACCCGGTGGCGTTGATCATTTTCACGGCGAGCATCATGATCCCGGTGCTCAAGATTCTCTCCATCGTCTGGCTCTGCCTGGCGGCGGGCCATGGGCGCAACCCTCGCGCGACTACCCGATTGTATCGGGTGACGGAATTCATCGGGCGCTGGTCGATGGTGGATGTGTTCGTGGTCGCGATCCTCGTCGGCGTCGTGCAACTCGGGACCGTCATGTCGATCCACCCCGGCGCGGGGGCGGTCGCGTTTGCGGGCGTGGTCATTTTAACGATGTTGGCCGCGGTTTCCTTCGATCCCCGGTTGATCTGGGACGCGGCGGCGCGGGCGCAATCCGGGTCCGACGCTTCCACCCATCTTCGTCCAAATGCCTGAGGAATCTGCCAACGTCCCCAAGAAGCCGGCGCCCCCGCCGATCACCCGGCCCCATCGCGGCGGGCTGTCTCCCGTGTGGATCATCCCGATCATCGCGGCGCTCCTGGGCGCGTGGCTGTTCTGGAAATATTACTCCGCCAAGGGGCCGGAGATCACGGTGCGTTTTGAGACGGCGGAGGGGATCGTCGGCGGCAAGACGCCCATCCTTTGCCGCAGCGTGAATATCGGGACCGTTCGCGGCGTAAAACTCACCGACGATCTCAAAAATGTCCTGGTCACCGTCGACATGACCAGCGACGCCAAACGCCTGTTGCGCAAGGATACGCAAATCTGGGTCGTGCGCGCCCGCTACGGCTCCGCGGGGTTGTCGGGCCTGGGCACGCTGGTGTCGGGAAATTACCTGGAGCTGCAACCGGGCGTCTCGCCGGACGAGCGCCAGGCCTTCCGCGGGCTCGAGTCGCCGCCGGTGACCCCGCCGGGGGTGCCCGGGCTGCGCCTCCTGCTCACGGCGGAATCGGCCGGCGGGGTCGGGCCGGGCACGTCGATCCTGTACAAGGGGCTCCCGGTCGGCAAGATCGAGTCGCGCACGTATCACCCGGAGACGGGCCGGATGGATTTCGGCGCGTTCATCGACGTGGATTACGCGAACTTGATCGACGGCAAGACCCGCTTTTGGAACGTGAGCGGCATCGATCTGAAGCTGGGGGCGGAAGGCGTCCAACTGCGTTCCGGCACGCTGGAGTCGATCGTCTCGGGCGGCATCACGTTCAGCGATCCGGAAAAGAAGGACCTGCGCAAACGGCACGTGTCCGACGGCGAGAAGTACGTCCTGTACGACAATTTTGACGCGACGCGCCGGGTCGAATTCAACCCGACGATGCCCTACCTGCTGCTCTTCACGGGCAGCGTGCGGGGGCTGAGCTCGGACGCGCCGGTGGAGTTCCGCGGGATTCAGGTCGGAACGGTTTCGGGGATCTCGTTTGGGTATCTGCCCGACGATTCGGAGCGGCGGGCGCCGGTGTTGATCAAGATCGATCCCAAGGCGTTCGTGAACATCCCGGCCGATGATTACGACGCCGCGCAGGCGGAGATCGCGAGGGTCGTTGAGAAAGGGCTGCGGGCGAGCCTGAAGACCGGCAGCCTCATCACCGGGCAACTTTACGTGGACCTCGATTTCCTAAAAGACGCGCCACTGGCGAAGGTCGACGAAGTAGGCGGCTACAGCATCCTGCCTACCACGGGGTCAGGGCTCGATGAACTCCAGCAAAAGATCAGCGCCTTGCTCGATAAATTCAAGGCCCTGCCGCTCGAGCAGACGGTGCAAAACGCCAACGAGGCCCTGGCCTCGGTGAAGGGCGCGGCCGGCAGCCTGGACAAACTCCTCGCCGCCAAAGACACCCAGGCGCTGCCGGCGGATTTGCACAAGGATCTCCAGGAATTGCAAGCGACGCTGGCGGGTTACAACGGGAACTCCGCCTTCTACGGCGATCTGTCGCAGACGTTGCGGCAGTTGACCGACGCGCTGCGATCGATCAAGGCGCTGACCGGCACGCTGGAGCGCTCGCCCAATTCCCTGATCTTCGGCAAACCCGGCGGCGTGGCGCCTCCCAAGGGCAGCCGGTAAACCCTATGAAAGCGCACCCTCTTCTTGCGATCGCTCTGTTGCTCACCTCGTGCGGCGGGGCCGAGCAGTATTACCGGCTCAGCGCCGAAGGGGCCGCGCCGTTGCGAACGGCGGGCGTCGCGGTGGGCATCGGGCCGGTCGAGTTGCCGGGTTACGTCGACCGCGCGGAGCTGGTTTTCCAGAGTGACGCCAACGAATATCAGGTGCCCGCAAAGGTGCGTTGGGCGGGACCGTTGGGGGAAAATTTTACCCGGGTGCTGGCGACAGACGTAGGGCGGCGGTTGAATTCGGGCAATGTCGCGCCTTACCCCTGGCCGAACAACGCGAAGTTGCGGTATCAAGTGAGCGTGCAGGTGCGGCAATTCCACGCGGTGAGCGGGGGCGAGGCGATCCTCGACGCCTCGTGGCGCGTGGAGGATGCGGCGAGCCATCAGGTCATCCGCACTCGCAACGGCAGTTTCCACGAGCGGATCGCCGGGGATGGTTACGGCCCGGTGGTGGCGGCGGAGAGCCGGCTCGTGGAGCAGTTGGCGGCGGCGATTGCGGTGGCGGTCAATGAAGGTCGGTAGATTCAGTTGTAGCGGCGGTCTATGCAAGCTGTCGGACTTAGCTTAAAAAACGGTCAAAAACCTCAATGGTTCACCGTTCGAAAAAATTTAGAGCAAACGGTGAGGCTATTTTGCCGCTTTTCCGCGCAAAAACAGCCGATTTTCAGAGGTTTGTAGCTAAGTCCGACAGCCTGCTATGACCGTCGGTGACTTGGCTGGATCACGGTGCGTCTCGTCACGCAATCGATCTTCCGACGGTCATAGCAAGCTGTCGGAGTTAGAGAATTCGTGATCAA
>CAXUAZ010000018.1:0-30991 GCA_964249195.1 uncultured Chthoniobacterales bacterium | reverse complement strand
AGACGATGCGGATGAACTCATCACGCACGCCGAAGCGGACGCGGTGACGGCGCGCTAACCGGCTGCGGCGCCAACCCGCCCGCCCGTGGAGCCGCTTCCGTCCCTCGACGCCGCGCCGTTGCCGGCCAGCCCGCCCCCCCCGCCGGATGACTCCTCCGACGAAGTGCGCGTGCCCTATGTTCCCGAGACCGTTCGCCGTCAGATTGCGGACGAAGTGCGCGAAGAGGTGATGCAGAAAGCGCGCGATGAAAACTGGGCCAATCCGCGCACGCTCCCGGCCTGGACCCTTAGGCTAACCCCGTTTGCGGATTTCCGTCTTCGCTATGAGGGCCTCTTCTTTCCCGACGGCAATGATAATACCGGCGCGTTCCCAAACCTCAACGCGATTAACACCGGGTCGCCGTTCGACATCACGGGCACGACGTTCTCACCGCAACAGAATGTCGACAAGGATCGCAACCGTTTTCGCATCCGCGTGCGCTTCGGCGCGCAGCTCGATCTGGAAGATGGATTCACGTTTGGATTGCGGATCGCCACGGGCGAAACCAACACGCCCACTTCCACCAACCAGTCGCTTGGCGCGGCCAACGGCGGGCAGGGCGGCAACTTCAGCAAATACGCCATCTGGCTCGACCGCGCGTTTGTGCGTTATGAACTTGGCGGCAAGCCAGGCGCGGACTTCACGGTGAACCTGGGGCGCATGGACAACCCGTTCTTCTCTCCCAGCGAGCTGGTATGGGATGATGATCTCGGTTTCGACGGCGTTTCGGCCAGCGGCCGGTATCAAGTGATTAACCACGTGACGCCGTTCGCGACGGTGGGCGCCTTTCCCGTCTTTAACACGGAGCTAAACTTCTCTTCCAACCGTCCCTCGAAATTCTCGAGCGAGGATAAATATCTCCTGGCGGTGCAAGGCGGCGGCAACTTCACCTGGGGCCACGACTTCAGCGCCAAGGCCGCGGGCGCCTACTATCTTTTCGAGAACATCGCCGGACGGCTTTCGTCGCCGTTTGTGCCGCTGACCACGTCCGATCAAGGAGACACGGACGACAGCCGCCCGGCCTTCGCCCAGAAGGGCAATACTTATTTCCCGATCCGGGACATCCTGCCAACGGCGGATAATAGCTTCGGCACGACCAAGCAATACCAGTATTTCGGCCTGGCCACGCCATTTCATGAAATCGATTTTGCCGGCACGCTGGACTACGCGCGCTTTGATCCGTTTCACGTGAGTTTGTTCGGTGAGTTCGTCAAGAACCTGGCTTTCGACAAAAGCCGCATCAACGCAGTCGCCATCAACAACCGCGGGCCGGATCAGGCCGGCGGCCAGCCGGGGACTTTCGCCGGAGGGGACACCGGTTGGCTCATCGGCATCAAGGCCGGCACGCCCGCCTTCGAAAAGCGATGGGATTATTACGTCGGCGCCAGCTACCGGCGCGTGGAATCGGACGCCACGGTCGATGGGTTCAACGATTCGGATTTTGGCTTGGGCGGGACGAACCTCAAAGGATACTCGCTCTTCGGCGCCGTCGCTTTATCCAAGCACATCAGCTTTTATTTGCGCTGGATGAGCGCAAACGAGGTCTCCGGCCCCACGTTCCGGGACGATACTTTTCAATTCGACTTCAACGCGAAATTTTAATGAAAGCCATCCGCCCAGTTGCTTTGTGTTTGCTCTTGCTGGCCCCCGCCGTAAGCCGGGCCGACGACGCCAAGGTCAAAGAGGCTTTGCGAGCATTGACGCTTCGTTTGCGCGCCGCGGAAACGGAGCAAGCTGCCTTGCAAGGCGAGAAAGCTCAACTCGAGCAGGAGAAGAAGGCCCTCGCGGATAAGACCGATCTTTTAACCAAAGACGCCGCCTCCGACAAGGCAAACATTGCGAATCTGACATCCAAAGCGGCGGAGCAAGAAACAACGATTAACCAAACGAAAGAATCGTCGGCGAAATGGAAAGCGGCCTACGAGCAGATCAACGTCGCCGCCCAAAAGCTGAAGGCGGAACGCGACAAGGCGATGAGCGAGGACATTATCGCCAAACGGCTAGTTGCGGATCGAGAGACGAAGAATCGCGAGCTTTATCGCTTGGCCAACGAGATATTGACGCGCTACGAGAAGTTTGGGTTGGGCGACGCGCTGGCGGCTCGCGAGCCGTTCACCGGCATCACGCGCACGAAACTCGAGACTTTGGTGCAGGACTACGCCGACAAGATCGCGGACGCCCAGGTGCGACCGCGCCCGTAAGACTCCCGATGCAACTGGTAAACGGACGGAGACGCCGGGCCGCGCTCGGCGCGTTGACGGCGGCGCTGGCTTTCACGCCGTATTCCTTCGCGGGCGATATTTTGCGGGGCGGGGGAACCGCGGCGCCGAGTCGAAACGCTACTTCCAGTCCCGGCAACCCGACCGCCGCCGCCACCTTGCCGGGTCAGAACGCGCGCGACTCGCTCAGCCGCACGGCCCAGGCCCTGCAGGCGGTGCGCGCCATGCAGGATTCAGCGCGCGCCGCCGCAAGACTCGGCGCCGCAAACCTGGGCCCCAAGCTGCCGAATGTGCCGAACGGTCTCGCGGCGGGCGGGCTGAAAGTCGCCCCTGGCGTCGGCGAAAACCCGGCGCTTTGGACCGGCGCGACGTTGCCGGCGCAGACGAGTTCGAACGGACAGACGAAGGTCAACATCGTCCAGACGAGCCAGCAAGCGTTGCTCAACTGGCAGACGTTCAACATTGGAAAAGAGACGAACGTCACCTTCGACCAGACGGCCGGCGGCGCGGACGCCACGCAGTGGATCGCGTTTAACAAGATCAACGATCCGAGCGGCGTTCCTTCGCAAATCCTGGGGTCGCTCAACGCGATCGGTCAGGTCTACCTGATCAACGCCAACGGCATTATCTTCGGAGGCAGCTCCCAGATCAATCTTCATTCGCTGGTCGCGTCGGCCTTGCCGGTCAATGACAACCTGATCTCGCGCGGGCTGCTGAATAATCCCGATAACCAATTCCTTTTTTCCGCGCTTGACCTGCCCAGCGGCGCGAAGGGCACGCCGGCGTTTACGCCTGCGGCGTCCAACACCCCCGACGGGCGCTACGGGGATGTAGCGGTCCAGGCCGGGGCGACCCTGACCAGTCCGTCTGGCGCGGATAACGTGGGGGGGCGGATCGCGTTGTTCGGCGCGAATGTCTCCAACGAGGGAACGATCAGCACGCCCGACGGGCAGACGATTCTCGCGGCGGGTCTGCAAGTGGGCTTG
The DNA here is from genome assembly GCA_964249195.1 of uncultured Chthoniobacterales bacterium. Taxonomy (GTDB): domain Bacteria; phylum Verrucomicrobiota; class Verrucomicrobiia; order Chthoniobacterales; family SZAS-18; genus CAXUAZ01. The sequence goes on along the minus strand of CAXUAZ010000018.1, from coordinate 27,746 downwards.
GTCGCGCATTCCGGCAACGATCCTTCGTTGCGCGGATTGGACGTTTATGTGGGCTCCACCAGTCCCTACGGAGGGATCGCGACGAACGGCGGATTGATCGACGCGCCGCGAGCCGATGTGACCCTGGCGGGCAGCAGGGTCAACCAGTTGGGCTTCATCCATAGCACGACCTCCGTGGCCGCGAACGGCCGGATCGACCTGCTGGCCAATTTCGACGCGGTGGGCAACACCAACATCCAGCAGCCCAACCCGCCGCCCTTCCTTTTTCAGCGCGCCGGCCAGGTCACGCTCGGGCCCGACAGCATCACGGAGGTCGTCCCGGAATACGAGAGCAGCCAGCGAGTCGTAGGCGCGCAACTGTCACTGCTTTCGCAAGTCAATATCCAGGGTCTGACGATCCATGAAAGCGAGAACGCTCTTCTGTTTGCGCCGAGCGCCCGCGTCAACCTTGCGGCGGGGACCTGGGTCTTTTACGAGCCGGACAACACCGCGCTTTCCGCCCAGAGCCAGTTCGTGTCGTCGGCGGGTCAAATCTATCTGGATGCCAATGCGGCGATCGACGTTTCCGGGTCGAAGGATATTTCTGCGCCGGTCAGCGAGAACGTGGTGGCGGCGCAACTGCTCGGCCCGGAGTTAGCCAACTCGCCTTTGCAACGCAACGGTCCCTTCCGCGGGCAGACCGTCTATATCGATCTCGCGAAGACCGGCACGTACAATGGACAGCCGTGGGTTGGCACGCCGCTGGCCGACGTCTCCGGCTACGTCAACTTGGTGCAACGAACCGTCGGCGAACTCACCACAAGCGGCGGGACCGTTTCCTTGAGCGCGGGGAATTCCGTCGTGCTGCAAAAAGGCTCGCTGGTCGATGTCTCGGGCGGGTGGATCAACTTTACCGGAGGAACGGTGCGCACCACCCAGGTGATTTCCGGCGGCAACCTCTTCGATATTTCCCAGGCGACGCCCGACCGGGTTTATGACGGGATCGCCAATGGCTTCACGGTCGATCACCTTAAGTTTGGGTTGGTCGAGACCACCAGCAACTCGCTTCCGGGCAACATGCGTTTCCAGGCTGGGTTTACGCAAGGAGCGAGCGGCGGGAATTTGCAGATAATGACGCCCTCGATGGCGTTGGATGGTCAACTCCTCGCGCGCACGGTGACGGGAGCGCGTCAGGCAGCCACGCCGCCGGCGGCTAGTTCGCTCGCGCTCGCTTTCCACGCGCAGGATCCCACGCCGCCGGTCTTCGCGACCTTGTCTCCCACGCCGCCGAACGTCACGTTTGCCGATCGCCCGCAGAGCGCCGTGGGCTCGTTTGCGCTGGACAGCGTGAGCATGCCGTTGCCGCTCCCGGATGGGCGCCGGAAAAACGTTTTCCTGTCGCCAAATCTGGTTAACAGCGATGGTTTTGGCAGCCTCACGGTCGATAACAGCGACGGAAACATCACCGTTCCGCCAGATGCCGCGCTCACGACCAGCCCGGGCGGGGCGGTTTCACTGTTGGCCGCCAATCTAAGCATCCAGGGGTCGATCACCGCTCCGGGCGGCGCGCTCACGTTGAATGCGTTCGACATTTCGCCGGCGGTGTTTGCCACCCTCCCGTCCGACGCGCCCACTCCGGCCGTCGACCCCTCGCGGGGCGGCTTCACGCTGGGGTCCGCGGCGCGTCTGGATGCGTCGGGCAACGTCACGGACCTTCGCAGCGGGGCGTTGGTTGCGCCCGGCGCGAGCTATCGGCCGGCGGGCGGGAAAATCGCCATCAACAGCTTCGCCATGGATCTGCGACCCGGCAGCGTCATTGCGGCCGATGGCGGTCTCACCGTCAATGGCTCAAGGCAGATCGCTTACGGCGCGGGCGGCAGCATCTCGCTCGCCGCCGGGCAGGATATCAACATCCCGGCCGTGTTTGGCGGCGTCTTCAATGGCCGGCTGAATCTGGGCGCCTCGCTCAGCGCGCGGTCGGGGACCAAGGGCGGGTCGCTTTCCATTCTGGCTCCATTTATTCAAGTGGGGGATCGGGCCTCGCATGCCGGCACGCTGCTCCTTTCGCCCGATTTTTTCAGCGAGGGCGGGTTCGCGGCTTTCACCTTGACGGGTCTGGGCGACACGACGCCGATCACCGATGTTTTCCTGCCCGCCGTGGTGATCACGCCGGGAACCCAGATCAACCCGGTCGCGCAGTCGCAACTCGCGAGCCTCGACCGCCAGGGTCAGGGCAGCGTCATGGTCGCGTCCACCACCTTGCCGGAAGGGTTGCGCAATCCGGTCAGTCTCACCTTTCAGGCGCCGGGAATCCCGGGTCCGTCCGGCAGCGTCCTACCGAGCGTGCGCGGCGATTTCGTGATGGGAGAAGGCGCTTCCATCGCGGTGGATGGACTCGGCGCCGTCGCGATTTCGGCCAACACCGCCGAAGTCTCGGGGTCGATCCGGGCGCCCGGCGGCAGCATCAGCATCGCGGGCGGGCGGAATTCGGGGAACCTCTTCACCGACGTTTCGAGTGCGCTTTTCACGGTGGACCTGGGCGCAAAGGCGCTGCTTTCCACCGCGGGGGAGGGACTCTTCATCCCGAACGCCCTGGGCCTCCGTTCCGGGTCGGTGCTGGCGGGAGGAAGCATCACCTTATCGGGCAACGTGGCGGCCCGGGCCGGCTCCATGCTCGACGTGTCGGGCGCCAGCGCGGTGCTTGATCTGGCCCCGGGGTTCAGCGGGGAGGCGTTTAACGGCTCATCAAGCGGCGTCGCTTACCTCCCCACGCGCGTGGACAGCGACGGGGGTTCCATCGTTTTGACGGGCGCGCAGGAACTCTTCGTGGATTCGACGCTGCGCGGCGGGCCGGGCGGCCCCTCCGCGACCGGGGGCGCGTTGACGGTGTCATCCCAGCTCTTTTTCGCGCCCGGGTCGGGCGGGGTGGCCACTCCATTGAACCCTACCTTGCAGGTTACTCCGAGCGGCGACTCGATCCCGGCCGCGCTCGCTGGCGGCCCCTTCAGCTTGATCGGCAGCGCGTTCGCGGACAATCAGACCGCGCCCGGCCATTTTGCCGCGGACCGTTTCAACAATTCGGGCCTCGCTTCGCTGAACTTGAAAGGCTCCGTTCTGTTCAACGGGCCGGTGACGCTGAACGCCCCGCGCAGTCTGGCCGTCGGGGACGGGGGCGTGATTTTTGCCAACACCTCGGTCTCGCTCAATTCGCCTTACGTGAGCCTGGGCACGGCCTTTCGCGGTCCCTTCGCCGCGCTGGAATCGACGAACGCTTTTACGGTGGCGGGGCAACCTTACTACTTTCCCCCGGCTTCCGGCGCCGCCTCGCTGTTCGTTTCGGCCCGTCTGATCGATGTCGGCAACCTTTCGTTGCAGGGGATCGGCAGTGCCAATCTGGTCGCCAATGGCGGCGACATCCGCGGAAATGGAACCTTCGATATCGCCGGGAACCTCCATCTCACCGCCGGCCAGATTTATCCTCCGACGGCGACCACTTTCACCATCGCGGCGTATGATTATTCCCTGAACGGCTCCACGCGAGCCGGCACGATCACGCTGACCGGTTCGGGCGCGCGTCCGCTCCCTCTTTCCGCCGGCGGCACGGTCAATATTTACGGTTCTCTCATCAACGACGGCGGCACGATCCGCGCGCCAATCGGCACGATCAATCTCGGCTCCGACGGGACGGGAGCGCCGTTTGTGGACCCGATCACCAATCAGAACGGGCCTTCTGCCTTCGGGGTCGCGCTTCTTGCGGGCAGCGTGACGTCGGTTTCCGCCGTGGACCCCGCGACCGGAAAGGGGCTGCTCATTCCGTATGGCGTGAACCCGGACGGCAAGTCGTGGATCGACCCGGCGGGCGCCGACATCACGGTCAGCGGATTGCCGGTGAAAACGGTGAACGTGGCGGGCCAGATCGTGAGCGACCAACCCGGCTCGACCATTGACATCCGCGGCGGCGGCGACCTTTACGCCTATCAATTTCAATCCGGGGTCGGCGGCACAAATGATATTCTCAACGCCACGACCAGCTTTGCGGTCCTGCCCGGCAACGATCCCGGATATGCCCCCTTTGTCTCCTCCAGCGGGGACGGCAATGCCGGATACAATAACCCGACGCTGGCAGTCGGCAGTCAGATCCATCTCCGCGCGTCGGAGGGATTGCCCGAGGGGACGTACACGCTTCTGCCGGCCAGATACGCGCTGTTGCCCGGAGCGTTCCTGATTACGCCCGTGAGCAACGCGCCGACCCTTTCCGCGGTCGAGCCGACCGGCGCGACGGTCGTGTCGGGCTACCGGTCCAATGGTTTCGAGGCCGTTCCGGCGCGGCCGTTGCTTTCTTCCTTTGAGGTGGCCCCGGCGTCCGTCGTTCGCAACCGCGCTCTTTACGTCGACTATTCGGCCAATACTTTCCTGAGACAGGCGGCGTTGCGTTTACCGATCGATTCGGGCCGGCTGCTCTTCGACAGCACGCGGCAAATGTCGATCGACGGCTCGCTTGCCGCGCAAGCGCCGGCCGGCGCCCGCGGGGGTGAGGTCGATATCAGCACGCCAACTGATATCCGAATCGTCGGCCCGGGGGGCCGCGCGGATGCCGACGCCCTGAATCTGGACGCCGCTTCGCTCAGCGCGTTCGGCGCTCAGAGTCTGCTCATCGGAGGAAGGCGAAGCACCGTGGAAGACGGGACGGCCATTACTGCAACCACCGCCAACATTACGGTCGACAACGCCGGCTCGCCACTCACCGGGCCCGACGTGATTCTCGTCGCCAACCAAAGCATCACGCTGGCGCTTTCGTCGGTCATTGCGCAAACCGGCGCGCTTTCGGGTGCGGCCGACGCGCTGCTCATCGGGAACAAAGACACCGCCGGCAGCGGCAATGGGGTGTTGATTCGGGTTAGCGGCGATCCGTTGGCGGCGGTTTCACGGCTCGGCGTGAGCGGCGGGAGCAACGTGAGCGAGAGCGTCGGCGCCAACGCCATCCTGAGCGGCGCGAGCGTGACGCTTGATTCAACGGCGGCCAGTTTTCTTGATCCATCCGCCAGCTTGCGCGCGCAAAGCCTGAATCTGAACAGCGGCCAGATCGATCTTGTGCTCGATGACGTCAGCTCCGCGCCGCCCTCCCGCGGCCTGGTCTTGAATGGAACGACGCTCGGCAGCCTCAGCTCGGCAAGTTCGCTTTCGCTGTTGAGCTATTCGTTGATCGACATCTACGGTTCCGGCACGATCACCGCGGTCGATGCGTTGAGTTTGCACGCCGCCGCGATCCGGCACGCCGGCGGCGACGGGGATGTCACGTTCCGGGCTAATGTCGTCAATCTCGACAATTCGGCGAACATTTCTTCTCCGGTTGCTGGTTCCACCAGCTCGGGCGCCCTGGCGTTTGACGCGGGTACCATCCGCCTGGGCGCGAATCTTTTGCAGGTCGCACAGTTCGGTTCTGTGACCCTCACGGCGGCGGATGAGATCGTGGCGGGGAAGTCTGGCAGCTTGTCGGTGCAGGGCGATCTCACCATGAACGCGCCCGTGTTCACGGGCGCGGCGGGGGTCGTCTATTCTGTGCCGGCTTCGGGCAATCTGCGGCTGGCGGCGCTGCCAGCCGGGGCGCTCCCGGGCGCGTCGTTGGGAGCCGCGCTGAGCTTTACTGGAAGCAGCATCAGCTCGAGCGCGAATTTCATGCTTCCGAGCGGACGCCTCTCGCTGCACGCCCTGGCGGGCAATCTCGATGTGAGCGGGGGAACGGTCGACGTGGGCGGCTCCGCCCAGACGTTCTTCGACCTCACGAAGTACACGAGCGGCGGTTCGATCATCCTGACCGCGGATAAAGGATCGATCACGCTTGCAGACCAGAGCAGCTTCAACGTATCTGCCGCGAGCGGCGGCGGGGATGCGGGGAGCCTGTCCATCTCGGCGCCGCAGGGAGGCTTCGTCTCGTCGGGCGTCCTTGCCGGGGTGGGCGGAGCAGGCGCGACGTTCTCCTTGGATGTGGGCTCGCTCCCGTCGCTCACGGCGCTCAACGCCGAGCTCAACAGCGCCGGCTTTGCCGCGGCGCGCACGTTCCGCATCCGCACTGGGGACACGTCCATCGGCGGCTTGAGCAAGAGCGGCCAATTCAACGTGGCGACCGACAATGGCTCCATCGATGTCACGGGGACCATTGATAGTTCCGGCCTCACGGGCGGCGCCATTCGTTTGACCGCCAGCGGAAGCATCAGCCTCGAAGCGGGGTCGATACTGACCGCGGCCGCTGACCAGTTTGATGCGGCCGGCAAAGGCGGAACGGTCTCGCTGAGCGCGGGCGCGGAAATAAATGGGGTGATCGACCGGACCGCGAGCCTGAACTTGCAGACGGGGGCGAAGATCGACGTTTCCGTCGCGGCCAACACTCCGTTTTCGGGTCAGGTAGGAGACTTCACCGGCACGGTGCATCTGCGCGCTCCGCAAACCGTGGACGGCGCCGACGTGCAAATTCAACCGGTGGGAGCCGTGATCAGCGGCGCCTCCGCCGTCGTGGTGGAGGGATACGCGCTCTATGACCTGACGGGAGACGGAAACATCACCGGCGACGTCCGGTCTTCCATTTCCGCCAACGGCGTCGCCTTTGGCAACAACACGGCGCAAATTGGCGCCCGGCTCTTCAGCGGCAACGATCCGCTCAAGGCGATTTCCTATATCGAACCCGGCGCAGAAGTCATCAACCGGAGCGGCAACGTCACGCTCGGTTCAACGAGCTCGACTTCCAGTGACGATTGGGACTTGTCCACTTACCGCTTCGGAGCGCAGCAGACCCCCGGCGTGCTTACCCTGCGCGCCGCCGGAGATCTGGTTTTTTTCAACACGTTGAGCGATGGGTTTAGTTCGAGTTCCTACTCCGCCGCGCTGCTTCCCGCCAACAGCCAGTTGCTGCCCAGCCAACAGTCGTGGTCCTATCATCTGACGGCGGGCGCCGATTTCAACGCGGCCGACTACCACGCGGTGGTTCCGGTCAGCAAGAGCAGTACGGCCGTTGGCTCGGTGCTCCTCGGCAAGGACTACGGCAATAATGTATTTGCCTCCGGGCCATCCGCGAGCACGTCGCAGGCGGTCGGCAGCCGGTTCCAGGTCATCCGGACGGGCTCCGGCGACATCGACATTTCCGCGAGCCAGGATGTCAAGCTGCTTAACCAATTCGCCACGATCTACACCGCCGGCGCCCAAGTGACCGACCCGACCCTGGGCGGAACGTTTGACCTGCCCGACACCGACGCCACCGGTCAACTCGCCGCACTCGGGGCCATTCAGCAAAAACAGCCTTACCCCGCGCAGTATAGCATGGCGGGAGGAAATGTTTCCATCAGCGCGCAGAACGACATCACGCATGAGACGGTCATCAGCGGCGTTCTCACCGCCGATTCCTCGGCCGAGCTGCCGATCAACTGGCTGTACCGCCGCGGGTTTGTCGACCCGGCGACCGGGCAATTCGGCGTCGTCGCGCGCAACAGTGGCGGGACGGACGTGGGTTCGACGACGTGGTGGGTGGACTTCAGCAACTTCTTCGAGGGCGTCGGGGCGTTGGGCGGCGGGAATGTCCGGCTATCGGCCGGCCGCGACGTGAGCAACGTGGATGCCGTCGCCCCGACCAATGCGCGCTTGCCGGCCCGGGACGCGAGCGGCGCGCTGGTGGAACTGGGCGGGGGCAATGTCACGGTGCAAGCCGGGCGCAATATCGATGGGGGCGTGTATTACGTGGAGCGCGGCGCCGGCAAGTTGGACGCGGGCCGCAGCATCGTCACCAACGAGACGCGCTCGCCGTCGCTGGGGCTGGCCGTTTCACCTCCCGTCACGCTGGACGAACATACCTGGCTGCCGACTGCCTTGTTTTTAGGCAAAGGAAGTTTCGACGTGCAGGCGAGGGGCGACGTGCTCCTCGGGCCGGTGGCGAACGTGTTTGTCCTGCCCGAAGGCATCAACAACAGCTTTTGGTACGGGACGTATTTTTCCACCTATGACCAGAGCGACACCGTCAACGTCAGCTCCCTGACGGGCGCGGTGAACTTGCGCGAGGGCGCCACCCTGGCCAGCAGCGGGTTTGCTCCGCTGCTCGAGATCTGGCTGGACCAGGTGTTGCGACTGAACACGACGCAGCAGTCGCGTTCTTACTTTCAACCTTGGCTGCGGCTGGATGTGGTCAACGTGCAGCCGTTCACGACCCTGGCGACCGTCTTGCCGGGCACGTTGTCGGCGACTTCGATCAATGGCGATGTGAATGTAGTGGGCAATCTGACGCTCTCGCCCTCGCCGACCGGGACCGTTAATTTGGTGGCCCGGCACGCGATCAATGGTTTGCAGCCGAGCGGCATTGGCTCGGAAGTGCAAGCCTGGAATGAGACGCAGATCAACCTCTCCGACGCCGACCCGGCCAGAATCCCCGGGATTAGCTCGCCCTTCGCGTTTCGCGCGACGCTGGCCAATCCTCTCTCGGCCGGGCAGAACCAGGAAAGCGATGATGGGTTCCTGAATCCGATCAACGCGTTTTTCCTCGAGACGGGCTCGACCTCCGGGGATGCCGCGGTTCTCCAGGCAAAACAGACCCTGCATGCGACGGGGCTCTTACACGCGAACGATCCCGAGCCGGTGCGTTTGTATGCGGCGTCGGGCGACCTTTCCGGGGTCACGCTCTTCAGTGGAAAAAGCGCCCGGATTTTGGCAGGCCAGGATGTCACCGACATCGGGTTTTACGTGCAGAATGTGCGGCCGGATGACATGACGATCATCGCGGCGGGCCGCGACCTGATCGCTTTCGACCTGAATTCCAGTCTGCGCGCGGAAGCCGGGACCGGCGCCAGCAGCCCCGCGTCGGGCGATATTCAGATCAGCGGCCCGGGCACGCTTGAGGTTCTCGCCGGGCGCAACCTGGAATTGGGCATCAGCGCGGCTTCCGATGGCGACATCGGCCTCGGCATCACGAGCATCGGCAACGGGCGCAATCCCAGCCTGCCGTTTGCCGGGGCGAATATCGTCGCGGGGGCGGGCATTGGCATTTCCTCCGGTCTCGCCGGCTCGCAAATCGACTTCGCCAGTTTCATCGGGAAGTTTCTGGATCCGGCCGCGGGGGACCTAGCTTCGCGGTACTTGCCGGATCTGGGGGCACTCCTCGGGCTGGGCAACAACGATGCCAACCAGATCTGGTCCACCTTTAAAGCGCTCTCCCCGGAACGGCAGGACCAGCTCGCGCTCCAGGTGTACTACCGGGTGCTCCGCGACGCGGGCCGGGATCACAATAATCCCGCCGCCGCCGGCTTCGGCAATTATGCCAATGGCCAGGCCGCCGTGGCCGCTCTTTTCCCGGGCGCAAAGTGGCGCGGCGATGTTTCGCTGACTTCGCGCGAGATCAAAACGCAAAACGGGGGCGACATCAGCATCTTCGCTCCGGGCGGCCGGCTCGATGTGGGCGTCAACTCCGACAAGGGCGCAGCCGTCGACCAGGGAATCCTGACCGAGGACGGCGGGAACATTTCCGTTTTCGCGGCGATGGACGTTAACGTAGGGACATCGCGCGTCTTCACGTTGCGCGGCGGCAATGAAATTATCTGGTCGACCCTCGGCGACATCGCGGCGGGGTCGGCGCCTAAGACGGTGTTGGCGGCGCCGCCGACCCGCGTGCTGGTCGATCCGCAGAGCGGAGACATCAAGACGGATCTGGCGGGGTTGGCGACCGGCGGCGGCATCGGGGTGCTGGAAAGCGTGGCCGGCGTTCCGCCTTCCGATATCGACCTCATCGCGCCAGCCGGGACGATTGACGCGGGCGATGCGGGCATTCGGGTTTCCGGCAATCTCAACCTGGCGGCGGTTCAGGTCATCAATGCGTCAAATATCTCAGCCGGGGGGACCAGTTCCGGCGTTCCCACGGTCGCCGCCCCCAACATCGGCGCGCTGACGACCGCCTCCAACAGCACCGCCGCCGTGAATAACGCCGCCAGCGGGGTCGCGAATCAAAACCGGGATGCCGCGACCGTGCAGGAGGCGCCGTCCATCATCACCGCGGATGTCGTGGGATACGGCGGCGGCGACAGTGACAATGACCCGGACGAGGAGCGCAAGAAGAAGCGGGCTGAACCGCGTTAACGATTGGACGGAATTCCTTGCCTTCCTTCTGGACTCACGCATAGTGCGTCCTGTTAGGTTCGGGGTGTAGCTTAGCTTGGTAGAGCGCCTGGTTTGGGACGAAATGGCGCATTTTCCCCCACATATCCCTCATGTGGACTCACGTGCCCTTTCGCTCTTGGTCGGCCGTTTTCCCGAGATCGCGCACGGACTCACTTACTCCCCATTTGGCCTCACTTACCTTCGGTCGCCGTACAAAATGCCGTACAACGCCCTCTGAATGGCCGTCGCGGTGCACCAAACAAAACGGGCCCTTTGTCCGAAGGCAAAGGCCCGTTGATGGATGTGATGGATGTCGAGACCGAGCGCAGTAGGGAGGATTACATCCGCGGAGGCAGTTCGATCGCGCAGCGGATTTTTGGCTCAGTCCCGGGAGAGAAATTCGTCAAGAGCGCAGATGTGAAAAAGTAAATGACGCACGCTGCGAACCGTCTTCAGTTCACCCCGCTCAACAAGCCTCCGTACGGTCTTCTGGGAGAGTCCGAGATACTGTGCCGCGTCGGCCAGCTTGAGGGCTTGTGGGCGGATCTGCTGCTGCTCGATCAGGGGCGTCATGGGCTTCGTTCTTCCTGCGCCTTAAATCCCACGATCACGTAAACTAATTGGTCCGAAGTTGCGCGGATCGGCGATGCCTGGGCCGCGGGTGCGCGGCGGTTCGGCGGGTGCGGGAGCAACGGGCGCGGCGCCCAGTGTCAACTGCGGAGTTGCTGGGATCGGCCGATTCACTGGCTGAGACGCGGCTTGTCTTTGGATTTTTCGTAAAGGCTTCGCGGCTGGGCGTGACTCTTCGACCACTTCTTCGGTAGAACCGCCGCACCGTATCGGTGGCAACCTCGATACCAGCCATGGCGAGGAGTTCGCGGGTCGTTGCGAACGACGCGCCTTTCAGCCGCAGTTCAGCGACGCCTTCGCGGAGCGGCAGTAGCGCCGCGAACCGCTTCGGCGGCACGCCAGCACCCCGCACGTTCGCCGGCGGTTCACGCAGTACGGCACCGTGTCTCCTGAACAGGCCGTGCAACTCAAAGCCGACACCGGGCTCGACCTGAGCGGCTACCGGCGCAATCTCGACAACTTCGCGGTGCGGCACGTACTCAAGAACCATGGCGATGCAGCGCGAGAGGCGGAGCGGGGAAATGCACCCCTGACGAATGCCGACTTTGAGAAACTGCCCGCTCTTCTGGAGCATCCTGACGCCAGCATTGCGGCGGGAAAGAATGCGGCCGGACAGGACGTTATTTTGAGCGCCAAACGCGACAACGGCTACTACGTTATCGCTGAAGAAGTGCGCGAGGGGCGGAAGGTGCTCAACCTCGCTACGCTGTTCAAGAAAGTTGCGCCTCCTCCGGCGATCGATGCTGCCCATGAGACAACCTCTTTCTCTACGCCCGAAGCATTCCGGAGTACAGCGCAGGCCATGCTACAGCAGATGGTCGAGAGCCGCAACTTCCTGCGTGGCGGCGAACCGGATGCCGCAGCGCCCGCGTCCCTCCGTAAGCCCGGCGACAGCGATAAAGTGGCAGCGGCGCGCCAGTGGCTCGCAGATGAACGCGCCGCAAACCGGACGCCGACGTGGGGCAGTCTGGTGCGCAAGTTCAAGATCCGGCCTGAGACCGCACAGAGCGTCCTGGCGGATCAGAGCCGGACCCCGATAACTCAGGGAGGTGACGATTCTCTCGCCGCGGCGTCTCCAGCTCCCGCCACCGGATACGCGGGCATCGTCGATGCACTTAAAGAAAAGGCCAGCAAGATCAAGGAGACCATCAACGCCTCGCAGGAAAAAGCGGCAGCGGTGGATCGCATCTCCGCATCTTTTGACTCCGCCGAAACCCGCGCTGGAGTTAAAGCCAATCAGGTAGGCAATTCGATTCGGTTGGACTTCCCGGACAGGGCAGACCGTGAGGCCATGCCGTTCGTGCTCGGGGCCGGGGGCGACAAGGGCGTGCTCGCGAATGACCTGGCGATGGTAACCCCAGCCGTTATCAGAGAACTCCTCGGCTCCGAGTTCACCCAACTCAATCACGTTTGGCAAATCACTAAAAGCCGCGTTCAGATTCTCAACCACGCAGCCATTGACGATCTGCTGGGCCGTGTAGCCGCGCGGGTTCGCATCCGAGAGGTAACGCTCAACCATTGTGCTCGCTTCCGGGTCGAGGGTGACGTTCCACTGAGGCTCTTCATCCACGCCAGGAGCATTCGCCTCAAAGATTGCCTCATTCTCGGCTTCATCCGTGTAGTGCCCGGGGATGGTGGCCACGGCAACGGATTGCAAGGAGTCGTAGAGGAAATTGATGGGTTCACTACGGCCTTCGTCGAGCAAGCATGCCGCCCGCATGAGCCGCGCGGGCTCGGGTCTGAGGTGCAAACAGATGACCATGCTGCCGTCGGCAAGATCCTCGCTGCTGTTCCACTTCATGGTCGAAGCCCTGACGCCAATTGGAGTCAACCGTTCCGCTTCGTCTGCACGGCGGCGGTCGCGTTCGTCCTGCACGTCTGCGGTGAAGCTGGTCCACGCCTCGCTCAGCCTGACATCGCCCGTGCCGTCGTCGTCCTCGGTCCTCACGACCATGCAGTGATAGACCGCAGCCTCGATCACGTCGCGCACATCCGAATTTGTGGCCCGCGCGAATCGAAGAACCTTCTGAATGGTCTCGTCGTGGAGCATCGTGGCGGCGTCGCCGGTCGATACCAAACCTTCGTTCCGAACCGTGAGGAGTTCAGCCGCTTTCCTCCGCAAATGAAGCGTTTCCGAGTTCAGCCGCGTGGTTGCCCAAAGGATCGCCGCCGTCGCGCTGATGCGGTGGACGTAGGTGCGCCCGCTGGCCTCCCGCTCGCAGGTTCCGGCATCAAACCAGCCGAGCTTGCGTCGCAGGTAGTAATGACCTTCGCTGTCGCGAAACAGGTCCTCTTCGCCGTCATAATCGACGACACTCCGGTTTGGGAGTGCGCCATGCAGGTAGTTGACCAACGTCGCTTTAACCGCGCGGCCTTGATAGTAGAGCGTGCCATCAATCAATGATTCGCCATCGTCCTTTTGCGCTTTGCTGCTCGTCGGCGAACCGGCTTCTTCTTGCGTCTCGCCGGACTTAAGCCAGTACCCCTTGCCGTCCATCATCGCTTGCGCGATGTCGTACTGCATTTCGCTCCCGTCGACGAAGGTCAGCGCCAGCCACTGGGTTGCGGCGGTCAAGCTGATCCGCCGAACGCTATGGTAGTAGCGCGCTTCGCGCTTTTGCTCCTTTGAGCCATCTGCCGGCTCATTGAAACCGCGGGTCCATTCTTCGCGCTCCAGGTAGTAAACACCGGCTTCGGTGCGATAGAGCTGATCGTGACCGGTGACCTCGCGGCCCAATTGCATCGACTCGTAGCCGTCAAGCTCCGCGAGCAATTTAACGCGCACCTTCTTGCCCTGATATTTGATCGTTTTCATGGGAATGTATTTTCTCCTTTCTCGGGTTGAAGGGTTAGCCAACCATCGCCAGCTCAATCTCGGTGTGACCGAAGAGCACGGGGCGACCCCACTCTTCGAGCGGCTCGGGAGCGAAGCGCTCCCGTTCATCGGCGGCAGCGGCGTTGGCCTGCATGGCGCTCTCGCGCTCGTGGATGCGCTTGACGCAGCGAATCAGCAGATCGGCCACGAGTTCGTCGAGGCCCACGAGCTTGTTATCGGCGATGCGACCAAGCGCCTTGAAGTAATCGGCGGGAACATTCACGCGCAGCGGCTTGGGCGCTGGCGCTGGAATGCGCTCAGGTGCGGCCACGGTGGCGCCTGCCGGGCGAACCGGGAGCGGGCGGTTGCGGTAGCCGTCGATGACGGCGCGGTGCTGGCTAAACGTGCGGTAGGGCGCGGGAGCAGCTACCCGCAGGGCTTGCGGCTGCGCGGAGGCTTGGCTGGCGCGGCGCTGGCCTTCTTGGCCTTGGGCGCTCGCTTTGACTTGGGCTTGGCGGGGGAGGCCACTGGGGACGCCGAAGAAGCCGAGGTCGGCTTGGCCTCCGAATGCGCGGTTGCCAGGATTGTGAGGATTGTCGACAGCGCGAGGCCTCTCGGCGTGCTGCGCCCCTGCTCCCAATTCTCCAGCGTTCGACGGTTGACCCCCCAGGCTTTGGCTGCTTCGGGAGCCGTCAGGCCGAGCTTGTGCCGAGCCTCCTTTATCTGGTTGCTGATATCCACGATGGTGCGTATTATACATGCGAACTTGGTCCTTTCTTTGAACGGATGGTTTCTGGTTCATCCGGCCGGTGGGTGGTGCAAACACTCACCGGCCTTCTTTTCGCCCAAAAGTACGCAGCTAACGTATTCTCGTCAATACGTAAGATGCGTATTTTCTAAAATAATTTGCGTATCGCGAAGATTTTTCGGGGCAGGCTCCTTAACGCCTGACGTTTGCTGGCGAAGTTGGCAACAACGCACGTTTGATGACGTGCAACACGCGCCCCTGTGCGAACGAATCAATATAAAACAAGCTTTTCGCACAGTCTCCTTGCAAATATCTGCCGATGGTTCATTGATGCGTGCGAACACATGAAACAAACGGCTAACTCTCGTACAGTCTGTCTTGGTGCGCTTCTCCCGCAACTCGTCGAGGCCGGCCTGTCCGGTAATCGGCAGCGGCTTGAGTTGCTCTCACTGACTGCGATTCGCAGGCTGAAGGGCGAATACCCACAAATCGCCGGTGACCTCGGCACTCTTCTCTCGAAGTTTGCCGTCAATCCCGCCTCGCTGCGCTGGCACTCCGCCGAGCCGCCTCCGGTTGACGCGGACGCGGGCCTCGCATTGCTCCGCGTGCAACCGTCAGACGACGCGCTCGAACCTATTCTGGAGCCGACAGTTCGCGCTACCGTCGCACGCTTTCTGCGCGAGCGGGCAGAAGTCGAGCGGTTGTTGCGCGAAGGCTTCGCCCCACCGCGCACACTGCTGCTCAAAGGGCAGCCTGGAACGGGCAAGACAATGCTGGCTCGGTGGCTCGCGTTGCAACTTGATCTGCCGCTGGCGGTGCTCGATTTGGCCACCTCCATCTCCAGCTTTCTCGGGAAGACCGGCGCGAATCTCCGGCGCAGCCTCGACTATGCACGGGCGACACCCTGCGTGCTGCTGCTCGATGAATTTGATGCTATCGCTAAACGGCGAGATGACCCGACGGAAGTCGGCGAGCTAAAGCGCATCGTAAACGTATTGCTCAAAGAACTGGAAGAATGGCCGCTCCAGTCGGTTCTCATCGCCGCAACAAATCACCCGGAACTGCTCGATCCGGCGATCAACCGCCGATTTGACGTGTTGGTGCAGACGCCGCTGCCCGGGGAGGCAGAACGTGAGGCGATTCTCGCCCGCGCTTGCGGACGATTTGCAGACACGCTGCCTGCGGGTTTTCTTGCTGCGGTAGGGCGCATCCTTCTCGGCAGCAACGGTTCTGAGTTGGACACACTGGCACAAGGAGTGGTGCGCCGCCATGTGGTCGAGCAAGTCCCACTCGGCTTCGCCTTTATCGAAGCCATTATGCATCGAATACCCGATGTATCGAAGGCTGACCTGGGTCTGCTAACGAGGACGTTAAAGGAGATGACCGACATGAGCGTGCGCGAAATTGCCGAGATGCTCGGGAAAAGTTCATCCACCGTGCAGTATCACCTGACAAAGAGAGGCCAACCGCAAAAGGGCGGGAAGAAAATGGAGGTCCAACATGCCTAACCCACAGCGCAGACTCATCCTTGCCAACGGCGAGAAATACGTTGCCCCGGTCGAGAAACGTTCCGGGTTCGGGCGCCCTGAAATGCCGCGCTATTATGACGAGGCCCGCGACCTTGTGAAACGAGAGATTGTCGCAGCATTGACTAAGTTCGCCGCGCTGCCCTCGCGCAAGCGTTTTAAGGACGAGGCGGTGCTCTGCCTCCGCCTGCATCCGGACATGATAGCGAAGTCCTATGACCCTCAGGGCATTTTCGGCCTCGTGCGCGATTTGGAAAATGTGGGTTCGCGCAACTATAGCTCGCCGACGACTGAGGTCGCGCAGACGAAGCGAATCAAGAAGCAACTGGAGCAGCATATTCGCGATGTCACCGGGCGCATGGTTTTCGTAAGGAGCAACGATGCGGGATTTCGTCGTTTGCTCAACATTCTTGATCGCTCTGAAAATGAAGTTCCCAAGCCCTTTCGCGAGGAGATCCAGAGCATTGAAAAATTCGATCTGCTTGGCGCTGACGAGCAACTCCTCGGATTTGAGCCACGCTGGAAAGAAGGGCGGGTGGAAGTCGTGCTCCATCCTTCGCGCCATTCAGAGGAAGAGCAGACGCATTTCCTCAAGAACCTCTTCCGCGAGCCGGGCATGACTTGGGTACGCCCCAACGTGGCGCTCTACGAGAACGGGCCGCTCTTTGTTTCGTGCCATCTCAGCCGCGACTCCCTTCAGGCGCTTGCCGGTGCGAATCCGTTGCGCACCGCACACCCGCTGGTTTTCGGGGGCTTCGAAAATCTTCGTTGCGCGCCCACTTTCCCCGCGCCTCCACCACCAGTCTCGACCACGCGCTCGACAATTAAGGTTGGGATGTTCGACGGAGGGATTGATACGAATCATTCATTGCTTCGTGGCCATGCGGAGCAAGACGAAGGTCTATCCATCAAGACGACCGCAGCACTCGATGGCATCGCGCACGGCACCGCAGTCGCTGGAGCGCTACTCTATGGGCCGCTGAATGGGTACGACACAAAAACGCCGCTGCCTGCGCCTGCAGTGTCAGTGGTGAGCATTCGCGCGCTGCCAACTTCTAATCTTGGCGACATCGACCTCTATGAGTCAATTGACATCATTGAGGCAGCAGTGCCCTCGCGCAAAGACATCAAGGTCTTCAACGTAAGCTTCGGCCCCCGCGGTCCCATTTTGGACGACATGATGTCGCGCTTCACCTTCGCGCTCGATTTACTTGCGGTAGCACACAAGGTCGCGTTTTGCGTGGCTGTGGGAAATGATGGCGCAGCGGGCGCAGGAATGAATCGGATTCAAGCGCCGGCAGATTTGGTGAACGGCCTTGGCGTCGGCGCTTACACCGAGCGGAGGAACGCTAAAGTTCACGCGCCCTACTCATGTCAAGGACCCGGTCGCGAATGCGCTAAGCTCAAGCCGGATGTCGTGGCTTTTGGCGGTTGTGATCAGCAGCCGATTCACCTCGTGGCGGCCGCACCGGGAATCAAGGTTTTGAGCGCTGGCACCAGCTTCGCTTCACCAATCGTGGCGGCGCTCGGCGGTCAAGCGGCAGAGAGTTTTGAACGCGGAACTGCGCTGCTAGCGCGCGCGCTACTCGTTCACTCAGCTGAGCACCCCGACGATGAGCCGGATAAGTTCCTCGGACACGGCATCGTTCCCGCCAATCTCGATGGGCTGCTGCTCTGTAACGAAAAAACGGTCACGATAATTTTCCAAGGGGACATTGCTGCAAAGAAAATGGTGAAGCTCCCGATTATGCTACCACCGAACGTAGTAACGAACGGCAAGGTCACCGTGAAATGGACGGTAGCCGCACTGCCACCCGTCGCGCCGAATCATCCCTCAGACTACACAGCGATGTGCATCGAAGACACGTTCTACCCTAACAGCCTGGTCTTTACCTACACTCCCAAGCGCGATTTGATCGGCGTCAAAGCACGGCGCCTTCATGTCCGCGATGATGTTGCTGAAATCAGGAATTTGCTAGCGGACGGTTGGAAAAAATCGGTACTGCCAGTCTCGGGGTCGGGCAACCAGTACCCGTCGGAAAGTGAGCGCCGCGTGCGATACAAGTGGGAGGCCATCGTGCGCCGCTCGAAATCGAAGTTCGCAGCTTCGCTCCACGAACCATTTCTAGTTCTACACGCTATTCCTCGTCATGGGGCAACGAGCCGGCTCAATTATGCGGCTGCCGTGACGATTTCCGCGCCGAAGTTCACCGGCGATCTCTATGACGCGGTAATTCGCCGCTTCACCGCATTGCAACCCGTCCGCCTGCGCACCGAGGCCGAACTTCGCGTGCAGATTTAGGCGTGAAGTATTTCATACATCGCTAAACCCGTACGGAAGTTACTGTCGAACGCTAGCTGTTTCGGCATTGGGCGGATTCACCATACATCAACTCCATGCCGCGGCGAAACAGCTCCTTGCGCTGACTTTCGCTTAGCTCATTGGCCTCAAGGGCCTTGCACTTTAATATCCTAAATCATTAAGGGCGTGTGGATGCACTAGAGGCGGGTGGACTTAGAGAAACTTCTCTGGGTGACCACCCTCGGACCCTTTTTGAGGTTTCCCGATTTCAAATCGGAGAATTCCAAACTGCTCCGGGAAATTCAACCGATTCAACCGTCCATGGGCGCGCGCGGAGATCGCCTGCTGGCTTGACTTCCGCCGAGCTTTGCTAAACGCCCGGGGAATGCTTTCCATCGAGCGTCGCTTCCATCTCAAGACGAAGGCAGACGAAAAGGCGCTGGCTGACGTTCATGACTCGCTCAATTCACATCGGGCCGGCCTGGTGATCGCCCTTGCCGACTCGGAGACGATGCTCCTCCTCTGCAAGCGCATCTCCGACTCGATTGGTATTGAGGCCATTGACGGATTGAGCGTCATCGACTGGTTCAACCGGGAGAAGGTCCGCCGGCTGCAAAAAGCACTTGAGGACATCGAAACCACCTCGCCAAGTCTCGCCGCCATGCTTTCGGAAACCATCGACAGGGTGAAACGCGAGCACGGCATTGCCGATCCCGATGATCATCTCGGCTGAATCGCTTGAAAACCGCCTCCAAACTGGCTGCCCCTTGACGGTACAGCTTCCGGCAAGCCCATGGCAGCGTGAAGCACTGGCAGACCCGCTCCTGCCCTTGGTGCGCGGCGGCTCGTTACCCGGCGCGACCTATGACCAGGCGTTCGATGCTATCGAGGAGACGCAACCAGGCGCCTATTGCCCGCTCGAAGCCGTGCAGGAGTACCTTCGGGCAAACTGGACGATCCTCCTGGCGGCTACTGGTTCGCTTGCGCCTGCCGAGTCGAAGATGGGCCGACCGACGCTCCTCACGCCGGAGTTGTTCGGACAGATCGAGCAACTGGCCGAAAGCGGCATCAAGGACCCTCAGATTTACGCCAAGCTCGGCATCCGGCAGCAAACGTGGGCCTACTGGATGAAGGATAAAGAAGGGGACTTATTTGTGGCCGTCGCGCGCGCGAGAGCAACCCTGGCGGAGCGACTGATGCGCACGATTCCTCACATGGAAAAGGGCTGGCAGGCGCCGGTGTGGGTCCTTACGCAACTCTTCCCCGACGATTACTCGCGTCCCAACGCGGACACGACGGTCAACGTCAACGCGTCGGCGATCTCCGCCTCCAGTGCAGTGTCCGCAGCGATCTCGCCCGAGAAGATTGCCGACCTCCAGGCACGCAAAAGGAAGCAAATCGAGAGACAGGTTGTCTCACCGGCGGCGTGCGATGCTTCCTCAAGGGCGCCTGGGCGCATGGCAGGTTTGCGCTGCCCTCCGATGCCAGTTCAACAATTCGACGGCAAGCTTCGCGTTCGTCGATGTTCAACGCGCGGGCCAGCAACTCCACTGGTCCGCCGGTGCCGCATCCGGCATGACACTTCCATCGCAAGGAGCCGTTAGTTCCGACGAACACTGAAAAGCTTGCGCTGCGGTCCTTGTGCAGTGGGCAACGGCAACTCCGGCCGGGCTTGCCGGGCAGATCCAAGACCCGCCAGAGCGTTGCAACGTCAAAGCGCGCCTTTGCCTCTTCGATAGTAACACGCGGCACGCTCATGGATGCTCCATTTCAAACGCGCGTAGGACGCGCTGCCGCCGGCGAAAAATGCGACCCGAGAGGGTGAAGCAGCCCCGCAGATTTTTGATCAGGAACTCATGCTCCGAGCGAACGGCGTTGTTGCGTGCTTCGAGCATGCAATCGAGCAGTAGTGATACAGTCCGCTCTAAGGCAGCCATCTGCTTGTCCTGCTCGACCCATCGTCGGCACCGCGCGTCATGACACTTCCGTTGCTCGCGTGTCATTGCTTAGCCTCCTGTTGCCGCTGGGCCACGCTCCTGAGAGCGGCGGTCAAAATGTCGGCCATTGATCCGCTCAGTCGCTCCTGCCGACGCGGGCGGGCGTGGGTTCCGAGAGGTCCGTCAAGGAACCGGGTTTCTTGAGCCCAGCGCGCAGAGCGCCGGGAGTAGCTGCTTGATGTACTTGTCATGTCTGTTGGCTTTTTGGGAAAGCCCTTGCCAGACAAGCGAGGTTGCGCGAAGATCGGATTGCCGTTCGATCCTTCACAGCCCCGCGCCTGTCCTTTGGGGCGGGTTGCGGGGTTTGTGTTATTGGGCGAGAAAATCGTCGAGGCGATGGACCGAAAAAAGCAGATGGCGAACGCTGCGAACAGGTTTCAGTTCACCCCTTGCCACTAACCGGCGGACGGTCTTTTCATTGAGGCTAAGGTACGCCGCTGCATCGGCGAGTTTCAGGGCACCGTGCGGTACGCTGGCGGCCACTGAGGGTTTTTCGAGGGACGCGATAGACATATTTTTAGAAGTGCGGGCTTATTTCAGAGTGGCGGTTTCATATTGCTCAAGGGCGGCGATGACCTTGGGCAGTTGGTAACGAACAAGCCTGCTCGACACGACCAACTTCGGAATCACACCGTTCGTTGACCATTTTTCGATCAGGCGGCGACTGACCCCGAGCTTGGCTGCAAGCTCTTTTCCGTTCAGGAGAAGTTTTCCCTCAGACGGAAGAGAGTCGGATTGACCTGCGCTGCCGAGTTTGCCGGAAGCAACAAGCGAATGCGTGTAAGCGGACATGCCCACATCGTGCCGCAGAGAACCGCACCGGAATAGTCCGTACCGCTGCGCGCTATCAACTCGTGTTACGGATCGCTATCAGCGAGCCGTTCGTACTATCTGACTCGCTTCTGCTTCTCCGAAAAAGTGGGATAACACCGTGGCAATTCGCCTGCCTCGACGATCCCAGAGAAAAGGTCCTGCATTACAGCCGCCGCCTGGCGTCGCGGCTTGACCGTGTGAGAGCGTTCAAGCGGAACGATCCCGGCCATTCCTGAGGTCCTCTCTCGTGCGAGCCGAGAAAACGATTGGTCATTGAGGAGGCGCATGCACGCCAACCAGCGAAGCGCTTTGTCCTCAACGGAATTTTCACCAACGGCCTTCGGGCGATAACGCGCCGGCCAGCGTTCCGGTTTTAACCAATTGCTGAGAGCGATCAGGATCGCGTCCTTACCTTGCTTCCAGTCGATCTTCAGTACGACAATTTCTGAATCAAAATCCCCGCCGAGTTTGTTTTTGCGGCGAAGTTGATCCCATGCGATCCGGGGAACATTTTCCTGGTATTCTTGCGCGCGCGGATGCTTTGGGGCCTTCTTACCTCGGGCGTTTTTCTTGGAGGGAGCGTGCAACTTTTCCCACTTCTCCAGATCATCCCTCAGCCCGTTGTACATTGGGGTAAGCGCGTCGCCCAGATCGGCAAAAGAAAGCTCTGTGACGACGGACTCTGACGACTTCGCCGACTTCACGATCCGTCGGTCCCTCTCGGCCTTATCAATCTTCATCCAAGGAGTGCCCGGAAAATAAGAATCCCAGAAGAGGGTGAGCGGAATTTGGTGATCGCTCGCAAAGAAAATCGGGCTGAGCTCATCGCCAGCCTGCGCGACGTTTTCGGCTTCAGACCTGGCGCGCGCCAAGTTCGGTTCAGTGGGTGAATCGGCCCCCAAGGCAGTGGCTATCAAAGTGCGGAATTTCTCCGCGATTCCGAGGCAGCTTGCTGATTCCCGAGCGTACTCGTAGATCATGCAGGCATGTTTCTCCTCGAGGGACCAGTCTCGACAGGCGTTCGCGAAAGTCCATTCCTCGTCAGCAAGCATCGTCAAAATCCTCCGAATGGCCAAATTCAGTCCTCTTCGTCATCCCCACCCATCAGTTCCGCCATTTTCGCAGAGTGTTTCGGCCGCACATGACTGTACGTGTCGAGGATCAGCTTTCCCCCATCGCGGTGGCCCTGCCATTCGGCGATCACCTTTACGTCGACACCTCGCTCAATCGCCCGAGTGATGAACATCCGTCGGAATGAGCGATGACTGTAACGCGGTAACTCGAGGCGCCTGCATGCGCCAGCGATAGCCTTCTTAGCATCTTTGAGCTTCAGCACTCGGGCGTCATTCGGGGGATTGCCCCCTTGCTTGTCGCGCAGGCGTTCGAGCAGCGGGCGCAGTTGCGGAAAAATCGGCACGATAAATCCGCGCTTGGTCTTCCTGCGAAGGGCTGCAATTTGACTGGTTCGCCAGTCCACGTCCTCCCAAAGCAGTGAGCTCGCTTCCGCCTGTCCGAGACCCGCAAGTCCAATGAACTCTACAAAATCTGCGCTGTCCTCCGAGTCCGAGCTGTAAATCTGCGCTCGGATGTCAGTCACCACTGCCTTGAATTCTTCGAACGACGGGGTTTTGCGGATCGGCTTTTTCCGCTTCTGGTATTTGAGCGCGCCGGCAGGTGAATCCGACAACATGCGATCCCGAACAGCCAGGGCGAAGACGGCACGAATTACCTCAATGAAGCTGTTCAGACTGCTGGCACCCCGCTCGGCACCTTGGGCTGACAGCCACCCTTCGACATGAGATGGCCGAACCTTGTCGAGAGTCTGCCCGCTCCCGCCCGGCCACGATTTTTTAATCCGAAGGATGATCCGGGCCTTGTCGTCCAGCGTGCTCTTCTCCAGATGCTGTTGGGTTGCGAGGTACGTGTCAGCGAGCTGAGCAACCGTGATCCGGTTGGCTCCGGGCAGGGTTCGACCGACCTCGCGTTGGAAGTCAGCCAGTTTCCGTTTGGCCACCGCGCGATCATTTGTGCGAAGGCTACGCCGGAACTGCTTGCCTTCCTTCTCGACCCGACCATAGTACGTCCCGTTGGGCACGTACCTGTAAAGGCACTCGCCCACCTTCTCGAAGGGCCCCTTCTTCGTGCTGGTTTTCTCGGTGTTGGCTTCTGGCGTCGTCATCGCACAGAAATCATAAGACGTACAAAACAGACGTACAGAGGGTTTGAAGAGTAGGTTACATTTGGAGTGTATCTTCCTGTGTAACAGTTAGTTCGGGGTGTAGCTTAGCTTGGTAGAGCGCCTGGTTTGGGACCAGGAGGTCGCAGGTTCGAATCCTGTCACCCCGATTGTTAATCCAGGTCGTGTTTGAGCGGGTCGTTTTCCATCGGCTTCAGGGCGCCGCGCGCATCGTCGAGCTTGAACCCGGCGGCCAGCGTCGCCACCAGGATCGCCATCTGCGCGTAGGAGCCGAAGGGCCCTTTTGGATCCACCTGCGCCAGAAGGAAACTCGCGAGGGTGAAGAAGAACACCGCAGCCGCCAACCCGCCCACGTAGATTCGCTTCTTGCGGGCGCCGATCTTCGCCGCGCCCAACAGCCCAAACCAAGCGGCGCTGTAAAACGCCGTGTTCAACAACGCGCCGCCCACCACGAAAATCGCCACGACTCCCCAGTTGCGCGGCTGATCGGTGACGACGGGCGAAAGCCCCTCGGTGATCGCAAACCCGACGACTTGTTGCGCGAACGCCAGCGCGGCAATCGCGGGGACAACCGACCAGCGGGAAGGTTCGTTTTCCATGGCTCAACGTTCGCGCAACGACCCCAGTTCGCGCGGCAAAAGATAACGCCAGTGCCCGATCGGGAGCGACCCGAGCGGCAAGGGCCCCAACCGCGTGCGGCGGAGCCGGCGCACTTGGTAGCCGAGCTCGGAAAGCATTAAGCGGATCTGCCGCTTCATGCCCTGGCGCAGGATGATCTTGATCGATTGCGGCCCGAGCCGGTAGACGGATTCCGCCCGTGCCCGGGCGCGGGTCGGAGGCCGGCCGCCCTCGCCATCCACCTTGATGTACATGCCCTCGAGCAGGCGCGGGGTGTCGGCGGTGTTGTACGCGCGGTCGAGGGTGACTTCGTATTCCTTTTCGATCTTGTAGCGCGGATGGGTCAACCGCAGGGCGAGATCGCCGTCATTGGTCAGGATGAGGAGACCTTCGCTGTCCTGATCCAGCCGCCCCACGTGGAAGAGGCGCGGCATTTCCGGCGGGAGAAGATCGAAGACGGTCTCCCGCTGATCGGGATCGGTGCGGGTGGAGAGATAACCGACCGGCTTGTTGAGCAGCACGTACACCGGCGCGTGCGCGCGCACGGGTTTGCCGTCGACCAGGACCCGATCCTCGGGGCCGACGACGGTGCCGAGATTGACGCAAGGCTCGCCGTTAAAGGTGACGCGGCCTTCGGTGATGATGGCGTCGCAAGCACGGCGGGAGCCGAGGCCGGCGCCGGCCAGGAAACGGTTGAGCCGCAGGGCGCCGTCGGCGCGGGGGGCGGCCGCTTTCGGACGCGAAGAGGTCCGGCGAAAGGGTTTCGCCGGACGTTGGGAGTTCAAGCTTCCGGCTTGGTCTTGGGCAAGCCGATGACCGAGGTTCCGGCCTTGAACGCGCCGCGTTTCTTCATGAGCTCCACGCGCTCGAACCGCTTGAGGACGTTGCGCTTGGCGGTGATTTTGCTGGCGCCTTTAAGACTGCGATGCTGAGACATAAGGAAAAGAGGGTTGCGGAAAGCGGACGGTCAAACTCTCAGATTTTCCGAACTTGGCAACTGAAAATCTAGCGGACCGCAAGGCGCCAATGTTTTAGACAGAATTAACGGAATTTAACAGAATTGGCAGAGCAGAAAGATTTGCCGCCGAAGGCTTCTCCTTAATTCTGTTAATTCTGTCTAAAAATCCGGGAGGCGTTGCGGTCAGAGGATGCCGAGCTTCATCTTGCCCGCCTCGGTGATCATGTGCTGGTTCCACGGCGGATCCCACACGAGGGCGACTTCCGCCTCGGCGATGCCGGGAATCGTGCGCAGTTTGCCTTCCGCATCCGCCGCGATCGAGGGACCCATGCCGCAACCCGGCGCCGTCAGCGTCATTTTGACTTCCACCTTCGCGCCGCGCTCCGGCTGCGGGACGATCCGGCAATCGTAAACCAGGCCCAGATCAACGATGTTGACCGGGATTTCCGGGTCGAAACACGTCTTCAATTTATCCCAGGCGGCCTTCTCCTGCGCGGCGGGATCAAGCACGACGTCCGACGCAGGATGCTCGATCGTGCCGTCGGCGCCGAGGCCCAAGGCGTCCGCGTTCGCCTCGGTGATGCGCGACAGGCCCGTGGGAGAAGCGACGGTGTAGCTGCCGCCCAACGATTGGGTGATGACCACCGTCATCCCCTTGGGCAGGGTGATCAGCGTCCCGCTCGGGATCTGAATGGCTTCAACGTCGCGGTTCAGCGTGATCTCGGTGTTTTCGTGCATGACGGGAGCCTATACTGGAGCCGCGTTCCGCGTTGCGCGCAACCGCGATGCATCGATGACCGGGTGACTCGTCCGCGTTTTTCATTGGCCTGATTGACCTTTTGCCCTTACATCAAGCAATGAGCCAAACCGCCCCTGTCGCCCAACCTGATGACGCAAAGTACGCGAGCCGTCAGGATCCGATCCTCCGCATTGACGTCCCCGGCGGCTCTTTGTACTGCGCGCTTTTCCCCGACGCGGCGCCCAAGCACGTCGAGCGCATTCTCAAGCTGGCGGAGGAAGGTTTCTATAACGGAATCCGTTTTCACCGCATCGTGCCCGACTTCGTGGCGCAAGTCGGCGACCCCAAGAGCAAGGACGGCGTCGAAGCGCCGGGCGTCGGCTCGGGCGGTTCCAAGTACGGGAACCTGCCGCTCGAGGTGAATGCCGCGTACAAGAACGTCCGCGGCAGTCTCGCGATGGCGCGCACGAACGATCCGCATTCGGCCAACAGCCAGTTTTACATCGTGCTCAAGGACGCCCCGCATCTCGACATGCAGTACACGGTCTTTGGCCAGGTGCTCGATAAGGGCATGGAGATTGGCGACAAGATCAAGCGCGGCGATCCGCTCTCGATGTTCATCGTCAAGAAGTAGCGGGCGTTCTTAATCCTCCAGCGTGAGCGCGCCGGCGGCAGAACCGTTCACCGGGTCGAAGATCGCGATCCTGGATTTCGGCTCGCAGTACACGCAGGTCATTGCCCGGCGGGTGCGGGAATGCCACGTGTATTCGCAGATCGTGCGTTTCGACGCGCCGGCTGCGGAGATCGCGGCCCTCGGGGCGCGGGGGATCATTCTCTCGGGCGGCCCGGCCAGCGTGTACGCGGAGAACGCGCCGCAACCCGACCCGGCGTTGTTCGATCTCGGCGTGCCGGTATTGGGCATTTGCTATGGGCTCCAACTGATGTTCTTCCACCTGGGCGGCAAGGTGGAGGCCAGCGCCAAGCGGGAATACGGGGCGGGGACCTTGCAGGTGGAGGCGCCCGATTGCGCGTTGTTCCATGGGTTGCCGGAGAAACTCGACGTCTGGAATAGCCACGGGGATAAGGTGAACTCGCTGCCGCCGGGATTCCGCGCGGTGGCGAGCACGGAAAACTCGGACTTCGCGGCGGTCGAGCACGCGCCGCGGCGGCTGTACGGATTGCAATTTCATCCCGAGGTCGCTCATACGCCGCGCGGGAAGGACATCATCGAGAACTTTGTCTACGGCGTGTGCGGGTGTGAGCGCGATTGGACGATGGGGTCGTTCATCGAGCAGACCTGCGCGGAAATCCGGGCGAAGGTGGGCGCGGATGGCGTCATTTTGGGGTTGAGCGGCGGGGTGGATTCGTCGGTGGCGGCGATGTTGTTGCACCAAGCGATCGGGGATCAGCTCACGTGTATCTTCGTCAACAACGGGCTCCTGCGCGAGAACGAGGCGGAGGCGGTGGAGCGGCTCTTTGGCGACAATTTCCACCTCAAGCTTAAAACGGTGGACGCATCGGAGCGGTTCCTCGCGAAGCTCGCCGGCGTCACCGATCCGGAGCAGAAGCGGAAGGTGATCGGCAACGAGTTTGTGCGGGTGTTTGAGGAGGCGGCAGTGGAGTTGCTCAAGGGCAGCGATGGGGTGGGGCACAAATTCCTCGCCCAAGGGACGCTGTATCCGGACGTGATCGAGAGCGTCTCGATTTCGGGCAATCCGGCGGCGTTGATCAAGAGTCACCACAATGTCGGCGGTCTTCCGGCGGACATGAAGTTCGAGTTGATCGAACCGCTGCGGCAGCTCTTTAAGGATGAGGTGCGCCAGGTCGGGCAACAACTCGGCTTGCCGCAGGAGGTGACGCACCGGCAGCCGTTTCCCGGGCCGGGATTGGCGGTGCGCATCCTGGGCGAGGTGACGCCCGAACGGCTGCGGATCTTGCGCGATGCGGACACGGTGGTCGTCAACGAGATGAAGGCGGCCGGTTGGTATTACAAGGTCTGGCAATCGTTTGCGGTGTTGCTGCCGGTGCGATCGGTGGGCGTGATGGGCGACGAGCGCACCTATGATTACACGGTGGCGCTGCGGATCGTGGAGAGCCAGGACGGCATGACGGCCGACTGGGTGCGCGTGCCGTACGAACTGCTGGCGCGCATCTCCTCGCGCATCTGCAACGAGGTCAAAGGCGTCAACCGCGTCTGCTACGACATTTCGAGCAAACCGCCGAGCACCATCGAGTGGGAGTAAGGAAGGCAGAAGGCAGAAGGCAGAAGGCAGAAGGCAGAAGGCAGAAGGCAGAAGGC
>CAXUAZ010000017.1:0-31486 GCA_964249195.1 uncultured Chthoniobacterales bacterium | reverse complement strand
GTCGCTGTAACCCGTCCCCCCGAAATCGAACTCCACGCCGCCACCCGGCCGCCGCCGGCCCCCCGGACGCGGCCCCGCGCCGCCGGCCTGCTCGTACTGTTGCCAGCCCGCGCCGAGCCGGTCGTACTTCTCGCGCTTGGCGGTGTCGCTCAGAATCTCATACGCCTCGTTGATCTGCTTGAATTTCTCTTCGGCGTTCTTCTTGTCCTTGGCCACGTCGGGGTGCCATTGGCGGGCGAGCTTGCGGAACGCCTTGCGAATGTCATCGGCGGCGGCGGTCTTGGGAACGCCGAGCGTCTCGTAGTAATCGCGGAACTGGACGGGCATGGAAGAGCAAAGGTTAGAACGTGCCGTGCAACGATAGCATCCCGTAGAGCGCCACGCCGTCCGAGTGATACCGGGCTTGGGTGCGGAAGAAATCGAATTCCCGCTCCACCTGGGCGCCGCCTTCGCCGGTGAGCGTCATCGTGGGCGAGACCTTCCAGGTCAGGCCGGCGCCGGTGCGGACTTCGCTGTAGGTGACCACCGCCCCGTTCAGGTTGAGGTCACCGTTGGCCACGCCGAAATCGCGGTCCACCCGGTACGACCCGCCTTTGAGTTCGGCGCCGGCGTAAACGGTCAAATCGTGGCTGACTTCGTACTCGATCCGGGGGGCCGGCAGGATGGCGTCGAGCACGAGGTGGGGAGCGAATTTCCAGCGCACGCCGGCCGCCGGCAGCACGGGGTATTTGCGATTGAGATCGACGCTAACCCCGAGGATCAACTGGAAATCCGGGCTGAAGAGATACGTCCCGCCGGCGGAAAACGGCACGTTGAAGTCGCCGCTCGAAATGTGGTCGAACGAGGATCCGTAGAAGCCGGGCTGAATCTCGAAACGCGCGACGATTGAGTCGCCGAACCTGGTGTCGAGCCCCAGCACGGCGTTGAGCGATTGGAGAGTGTTCGGCAGCGGCGAATGGCGGTCCAGGCCGAAGGAATAACGCTCCCATTCCAGGCCCAGCCGCAGGTAATCGCTGCCGATGGCCGGGGTAAGGACGAACCGGGCGAGCGTGGCGTTTTCATCCAACGTATGGCTGGCGCCATCCCGGCGGACGTTGCCGTCGCCCACATAGGATTCCTCCGCGTCGTACTCGCCGCTCAGGTGGAATGGCGCCGCTCCGGCGCCGGCGCGCGCCGCCAGCGGGGACAGCGCGGCGAGGATGAGCAACAGACGAAAGGGCGCTTGCATGCTGGGAAGTTGGCTAACGGCCCCCCGCCGTGTCACGCTTGAAAATGGAGACGGTCCTCGTGATGTCCTTGATGGTGGCGGATTCGGAAGCGATTTTCTCCACGCCATGGAGGGAGGCGAGCGCGGCCGCCGAGATGAGGTCGCCGCGCCAGACGAGGGTAGCAGGCTGCCCGCCGACGTTGATGGGCCACATTTGGTAGAGGGTCAGCGCGACGTCATACCCGCCGCTGGCGTAGTAGAGGATATCCGCGGCCTGGAAACCCGCCCCGGCCGGGCGGCTGGTGAAGGCGCCGAGGGTCAACACGCCGTCGTCTTCCACGCCGACGAGTTCGAAGTAGAGTTCCGGCTTGAGGGAAGGTTTGCCGCCGGTCACGCCGCTCTCGCCCAGGAAGGAGGCGAATTGCTTGCGGATTTTCTCCTGCTGGCGCACCAAGCCCGCAAGCGCTTCACCCGGCCGCGCGCCGCCGCTGACGAAATCGTAGGCCGGTTGCCGGGCGGCGCCGCCATTAATGAAGGCCTGCGCGCGTTCGTTCAAGACCCCGGCCCAAAACGCGCTGACCGCCTCGGGCATCGAGCCGTCGCTGGCGGCTTCCTTGGGGAGCGCTTTGGCCTCCTCCGCGCTGAGCTGAAGTTCGTTGCTGCCTTTCTCAGTGTTGGCGACGAGGGCGCGGACGGCTCCGTTGCTGGGCGTCGAGCGGAGTTTCTCGAAGCTGCCCGGGTTTGGTGAAGCGGGCAGGTCGGAATGCAGATAAATTTTGAGTTCGCTGTGGCCGGTGGGGTTCCAGGCGCGCAGGGCTTCGAGCGCCTTGGCGGGCGAGCCCGGGACCACGTAGCAGGTTTGCACGGAGAGATCGCGGGAGTTGCTCATCGCCGGCCCGCGCGCTCCCTTGGGGTCGCCTTTGAGCAGCGTCGCCGCGTCAATTTGCGGGAAGACGGAAAACGCCGCCAGCTCCGCCGCCGGGTCCGCCGCGAGCGCGGGAAGGGCGAACGAGATGAGAGCAAGGCAAAGCGGGAGGCGCATCAGGAAAGCTGCCAGCGAGCCGAGAGGCTGTCAAAGAACGCGCGCGCTACAGCGGCAACCTCAAGCCCTCTAGCGCGGCCAGTTGAGATTGTTTAACGTCAAACGTCAGGAACTCCTCGGCGCCCAGATGCAGCGCGGTCGCCACGTGAAGAAGGTCGAAGGCACGGTAACCTCGAGTCCAAGTGTGTTTATTGGAGAGACCTTCGGCGATACTTGCAACCTGCGCCCAATCTACCGGCAGCACGATAACGATCTCCCTGGCCATATCGGATTGCAGCGAGGCGAACGCGCGCTGTGCGGTGGCGAGATCAAAGCCCTTGGTCGGGTCCTTGGCGTGAAGGAAAACCTGCCAGCGCGCTGACTGCCTGAATTCAAAGATTAACGGAGAAGCCACATGTAACGGTTCAAGCATCCCCGCGAGATGGTGAGCCGCCCTGGCAGAATTGTCCTGAAGACGGTAGCTGGCGTAAAGGAAAGAGGTGTCAGGGTAAGCAATCATCCCAAATCGTTTTCGCGCTCCAGTTCGCGCATTTCTCTGACCTCGTCCTCGGTGAACATGCGGTCGCCCCAAATCTCCTTGAGCCGTGCCATGGTTTCTTCTGCGGAAGGATTGCCTTTCCACTTCGACGGACCGGCGGCAGAAAGCTGCGCGAACGGCTGCCCGCGCTTGAGGATCTGCACGGTTTCTCCGCTTTCGATCCACGACAACACCCGGCGGAAATGGTTTCGCAAGTCAGCGACGGTGGCAGTTTTCATGATAGCCAGATGCTATCATGACTTCCAGCGGCAGCAAGCGTTTGCAAACGCGTCGCCTTCCGCTCAGTCTCTATGCCTCTCATGCCTGCCGCGGTCATCGTGCTCGATCAGTTGGAAAAAACCTATGGCCGCACGCCGGCCGTGGCGAGCTTGAGCCTGCGCATCCCGGCCGGGGCGATTTTCGGATTCCTCGGGGCCAACGGCGCCGGCAAGACGACCACCATGCGGATGCTCTGCGGCCTCACGCGACCTACCTCCGGCCACGCGACCATCGACGGCGCCGACACCTGGCGCGAACGCCACGCGGTGCGCTCCAAGTTCGGCTACATGGCGCAAAAATTTTCGCTCTACCCCGACCTCACCGTGCTCGAAAACCTGCGTTTCTTCGGTGGCGCCTGCCGCGTGCCGGCATCCGAACTCGGGCCGCGCGCCGAGCAAATCCTTCGCCAGATGGATCTCGAGGCAAAACGCAACGCTCCCGCGGGCAGCCTCTCCGGCGGCATGAAACAACTCCTCGCCCTCGGCTGCGCGCTCGTGCATTCCCCGCCCGTGTTGTTCCTCGATGAACCCACTTCCGGGTTGGACCCCGTCCATCGCCAGCACATGTGGAACCTGCTCTACGACTTGAGCAACGCCGGGATGACCATCTTCGTCAGCACGCATTACATGGACGAGGCCGAGCGTTGCACGGAAGTGGGCTTCCTCCAGAGTGGGCGCCTCCTCGCCCAAGCCTCTCCGCGCGCGCTCAAAGAGAGCTTCAAGGCGCGCCTGCTGGAGATCGACGCCGAGCCGGTAATGCCTGCCTTAGTCCGCCTGCGGGAAACGCCGGGCATCCTGGGCGTGTCGTTGCGCAGCGGGAGCCTGCGGTTATACGCGGCCGATCCGGAGGAATTGCTGAAATCGTGGGAAATCCAATGGCCCTTCCCGGATCTGCGTTGGACCGCCCACCGGTGGGTCGCTGCCGACATGGAAGATGTCTTCACCGCCTACAGCCAGGGCTACGACGCGGTGCTAAACCGATTGGAGGCGCACGCATGACCTCTCGTCACGCGACCAGATTATCCACAGAGGACACGGAGGGGAATCGCACAGAGAACACAGAGAGGGAGAGGAAACCAGCGTTTTTCTCTTCTGTTCTCCGCCCGGTTCCCTTCTCTGTGTTCTCTGTGCGATTCCCCTCCGTGTCCTCTGTGCTAAAATCAGCCGCCTTTCCATGACGCGCGCGTTCACCCTCCAGGCCATCGCCAGCGTGGCGCACAAGGAGTTTCTCCACATTGTGCGCGATTGGCGGATCCTGATCCTGCTGCTGCTCCTGCCGCCGGTGTTCACGTTAATCTTCGGCCACGCCTTCGAAACGTTGGAGACCACCGACGCCCCGGCGATCCTCTCCGACGCGGACCACAGCGAGCGTTCGCAGCGCTTTGTCGATCTCATCCTCCAAAACAAGACCTTTGCCTGGCGCCAGCAACCCGCCGCCGGCCGCGATCCCGACCTCCTAAGCAACGGCGTGCAGGCGGCGCTGGTCATTCCCGCGGGTTGGGGCGCGAGCCTGGCCAATGGCAACCCGCTCCCGCTTCTGCTTTATCTCGACGGCAGCGACACCAACACCGCCAGCGAGCTCGGCGGCCACGTGCAGGAAAGCGTCGGCGATTTCCAACTCAAGGAACGCGAAGGCATGATCGATTCGCTGCCTGAGCAAGTCATCGAGATGGGAAAGAAACTTCCCGTGGAAGTGCGCGAACGCTTCGTCTCCTCGATGTCGCCGTGGACCGTCACGAACAAGATTCTCTACAACCCCAAGGAGCGTTTCATCGACTATGTGGTGCCCGGGATCATCGGCCTCATTCTTCAACTCCTCACGGTCACCCTGACCGCCTGCACCATCGCCCGTGAACGCGAAGCAGGGACCCTCTACCAATTGATGGTGACGTCATTGCGCCGCAGCGAGATCGTCATCGGCAAGATGCTGCCTTACCTGGCGATTTCAGCGGTCTTGATCCTGGTGATCGTGGCGCTGGCCGGCTGGCATTTCGGCGTGCAGTTCCACTCGTGGGGCGTGCTGACAGTGATCTGCCTCCTGTTCCTGCTGTGCTCGTTGGGGTTGGGGCTTCTCATCTCGGCGTTTAGCCAGACACAGACGCAGGCGATCCAGCTTTCGGTGTTTTTCCTGCTGCCGGTGTTCGTGTTGTCGGGAGCGTTCGCGCCGTTGGATCAATTGCCGCAGGCGGTGCGTTACCTGTCCGAATGTTTCCCGCTCACCCACTTCTGCCGCGCCTTCCGGCTGATCAATCTTTATCAGGCGCCGGCGTCTTATGTCGTCGGCGATTTGAGCGTGATGCTCTTGGGCGCCGTGGCGACCTTCGCCGGCGCCGCGCTGCTGCTGCGACGGATGCAGGATTAAAAAAAGGTCCCCGCGAAAACTCTACGCGCGCCTGGAGCGAGATCGAACCGCCACGCTGTTCCTTGCGAGTGAGCGAAAATTTTAACGCAAAGGCGCAGAGACCGCAGAGGAAACGCAGAGATGAGGAAGGGAGGAAGAGCCGAGGTTCAAAAAACCACTTTTCTGGCGCTTCCCGCATTCTGCTTCATCTTTGCGTTTTCCTCTGCGATCTCTGCGCCTCTGCGTTGCAACTCCGCCCGACGGTCCTCTGGAGCCCCTTGCTTCTAAAAATTTTAGCGTGCGACGCTGCGGCGGAACATCTCGATCGACTTCGCCGTTTCCTTCATCATCTCCCGTCCCGCGAACATCTTGTCCAGGCCGCGCGCGTAGGCTCGAAACGCCGCGCTTACATAATCCACCTGCCAAACCAGCGCGCCGCCTTCCCAGGACCAGATTTCGTAAAGATTGGCCGAGAGCAGATAGGTGTCCGACGTGTAATAAGTGCAATCGACGATCTGCCAGGATTGCTCCGTCTTGCGCGACGAGAGCGTCCCCAGGCAAAAGCTCGTGTGACCTTGCGTGAGACCCTGTTCCGCGTAGCCGGTGACGTTCGAGCTTTCCGCTCCGGCAAAACGCGCGGCGATCTTGGGCGTCATGCCGATCAGGCTTCGATATTCGAGCGGCGGCTCGATCTCGAGATCGCCGGCCAGGTATCTCGCGGCGGCCGCCAGTCCGACGCTGGCGCGTCGCTCCAAGACGCGTTTCCAAGCCGGCGAGGCGTCCGCCTCGCGGCGGAAGATCGCGGCGTCGGCGGGGGATAGGTGCAGTTCGTTGGCCTTGCCTTCGGAGACCGCCCGGGATTGTTCCAGCAGCCAACGATTCGCCGGCCGCTTTGGGGTAAGCGAGGCTAGGAGAGTGAAATCGACGTTTTCCCCGGCGCGGAACGTCTCGTAGATCGACACCTCATCTTCCGGATGCTTCGAAGGATCCCAATGCAACAACGCCGTCTCCACCGCTTCCGGCGGCGCCTTCACGAAGTAGCACGACTCGATGTAAACCCCACGCGCAAAGCCTCCCTGCGCGCCGCGCGCGCTGATGACTTCCCCATTTTTGAGGCGGGCCGCATCCACGCTCCCAAGCCCCGCCGTCTTGCCGAGTTCTTCTAACGGACCCGCCCACGCCAGAAGCGGACCCAGCAGGACAACGATGCAGCAAAGAGTAGACGGAAGTAACATAACGCGAGCCGCCCCAAGCCTAGCACCACTTTGCGGTATGACCGCCGCTTGACTTCCTCCAGCCTCTGACGCTCACTGGCAAAGCCTCGGCCCATGAAAACCCTGCTCATCGTCGTCGCGGGAAGCGTCTGCCTCGTGACGCTGGCCTTGCTGCTTCTCGTCGATCCTAATTCGGCGTGGTTCAACGCGGGCTGGATCAGCGGGTACGCCGGCTACGGAGAAGTATTGTTTCTCGCCGCTGCCTTCATCTACCCATTTGTCCGCGGGCGGCAGGCCGATGGCTGGGAGCTCGAATGGATCTTCGCGTTCGTCTTCCCGGCGACGCTGCTCTATTGGCTCTGCTCGGTTTCAATGCCGCCGCGGTTGACCACCCGGTACGATTGGCTGCTGCTCCTCCCCCCGCTGGCGATCGGGTGGCTTTACGCCGTCATCGTGATGGCCGCGCAGGATCCCGCCGAGCCGGTCTCGCCGCCCTCTTCCTAACTCAGCCTTCTTTTCCCATGCTCGGCAAACTCGTCCAACCCGAAATCGAGATCCTCATCCGCGCCCGCGACTTTGGGCAGTTGCGCGAGGTCTTTACGGATTGGAGCCCGGCTGATGTCGCAGAGGTCATCGCGGACCTGCCGCAGCACGATCAGGTCGTCATGTTCCGGGTGCTGCCCCAGGGGCAGGCCGCGGAGGTGTTCGAATACCTGAAGGCCGAGGATCAACAGGCGCTCCTGCACGCCATGGGCCAGGAGCAGGCCGTGCGAATCCTCAACGAGATGTCGCCCGACGACCGCACCACGCTCCTCGAGGAACTGCCCCCCGAGGCCGTCAAGAAGCTCGTCGCCTCGCTCTCGCCCGCCGAGCGTTCCGTCGCGCAAACCCTCCTGGGTTATCCGGAGCGCAGCGTGGGCCGGTTGATGACGCCCGATTTTGTCGCGATTAAACCGGAATGGACGGTTTCCCATGTGTTCGATTACATCCGCGCGCGGGGTCGCGACAGCGAGACCCTCAACGTGCTCTACGTCCTCGACGACAACGGCCGCTTGATCGACGACCTGCGCATCCGCGAGTTCCTGACCCGGCCGCTCGACGCCAAAGTCGGCGACCTGATGAATGACGCCTTCGTGACCCTATCGGCCACCGACAGCCAGGAGAGCGCGGTCGGCCTGTTTCGCAAATACGATCGCACGGTGCTCCCCGTGGTCGATGGCGGCGGCTGTCTGCTGGGGGTGGTGACCGTCGACGACGTGCTCGATGTCGCCGAGGAGGAAGCCACCGCCGACGCGCACAAGTTCGGCGGTCTCGAGGCGCCCCTCGACCTGCCCTACATGAGCAGCGGGCTTTGGGAAATGTTCCGCAAGCGCGGCTCGTGTCTGGTAGTTCTCTTCCTAGGGGAAATGCTCACCGCCACCGCGATGCAATCCTTTCAAAAGGAGATCGATGCGGCTACGGTGCTCGCCTTGTTCCTGCCGCTGGTCATCAGCAGCGGCGGCAACTCCGGGTCGCAATCTTCGACCCTGGTCATCCGCGCGATGGCGCTGGGCGAGGTGAGCTTGGGGCAATGGTGGCGCGTGGCGGGCCGGGAGATCGTCAGCGGGTTATCCCTGGGGGTGTTGCTGGGGGTGGTCGGGTTCATCCGCATTGCCACTTGGGCGGCTTTTCACTTTGCTGATTACGGGCCGCACCCGTACATCCTGGCGCTGGCGGTGGGCACGGCGTTGATCGGCATCGTCGGCTGGGGCAGTCTGGCCGGCTCCATGCTGCCGTTTGTGCTGCGGCTTTGCCGCATCGACCCGGCCACCAGTTCCGCGCCGTTCGTGGCCACGCTGGTGGACGTGACGGGATTGATCATCTATTTCCTGGCGTGCGCCGCGATCTTCCTCCCCTACGCGCGGCATTGAGGACTTTTTTACCAACGCATTACAATTCCCTACTTTGAGGTGGGGAGGGGTCAACCGTAGGTTGCCGCGGCTTCAGGCTCGCCGCTTGCTTCCTCATCCCCCGCACCCATGCACCTCCGCTTTCTTTTCCTTCTGCTGGCCGCGGCGGCGGTTCCGCTCGCGCGGGCCGACGATCTTCCTGAGAATCTCGGCCGCGGCCTGCGGGAGCTGCTTGCCCTGCACGAAGCCCAGCCGGCGACGGCCACCCCGGCGCAACGCAAG
Organism: uncultured Chthoniobacterales bacterium; assembly: GCA_964249195.1. Lineage (GTDB taxonomy): Bacteria > Verrucomicrobiota > Verrucomicrobiia > Chthoniobacterales > SZAS-18 > CAXUAZ01. Next base: position 22,716 of record CAXUAZ010000017.1, on the reverse strand, counting down.
GTCCAGCTCGAGGCGAGCTACGCCGCGGCCTCTCGCTCGGTGGTCACCGATTCGCAGGCCAACCGCGCGATCGTCAACGTCAAGCTCGACGGCACGCAGCCGGCCGCCGCCGTGCGGGCGCGGCTCGAAGCCATCGGCGCGACCGTCAGCGCGGTGCGGGAGGAGGCGGGCGGCGGCGTCATCAGCGCGCGGTTGCCGATGTCGCGGGTGCGCGAGATGGCCAAGGCGCCCGGTGTTTTTTCCATCTCGCTCGCGCACCGGCCGATCCGGCGCGTGGGCAAGGTCACCTCCCAAGGCGCCGCGTTGATCAACAGCGACGCCGTCAACGCCCGGGGTTACACCGGCGCCGGCATCACGGTGGGCGTCCTCTCCGACAGCTACAACGAAACGACGCCTGCCGCCGCTGCCGATGTGGCCGCGGGCGATCTTCCCGGCCCGGGCAACCCGGATGGGTACAACCAGCCCGTCTACGTGCTGGCGGAGGGCAACGCGGCCGATGACAACACCGACGAAGGTCGCGCCATGCTCCAGATCGTCCACGACGTCGCGCCGGGCGCCCGCCTCGCCTTTGCCACGGCCGGCGACACCCAGGAGACCTTTGCCCAGCACATCCGCGCGCTGCGCACCGATCCCAATGCCGCCTGCGACGTGATCGTCGACGACATCGCGTTCGCCGACGAGCCGTTCTTCTCCGACGGCCCAGTCGCCCAGGCGGTGGACGATGTGGTCAATGGCTCGGCGCTCTCCGGCAAGAAGGCGCTTTTCTATTCCGCCTCCGGCAATGACGGAGGCGCCGCCTGGGCCGACGATTTCCGACCCGTGCCGGACTCCACCGCGCGCACGGCGGTCTTCAACAACAACCTCAAGCTGGCCGCCGTCCCCCAGAGCCTCACCGGCGCCGGATTTCACAACTTCGACAGCCGCGCCGGCAAACTCCAGATCGCGCAGACGGTCACGGTCAGCGGCGATATCGCCACCGTGAGCCTGCAATGGGATGATCCGTTCACCAAGGGCCTGATTCCCACGACCGATTACAACCTCCTCGTCTTCGACGCCGACGGCAATTATCTGACGAACATCGACGGCGGCACGGATGTCAACCAAGCCACCGGCGATCCCATCGAAATTCTGGATCTGCCGCTCGCCAAGGACGGCAGCGACACCGTCTATCAACTGGTGATTGCCCGCCGCAACGTCGGCACACAGCAGGCCATTCACCTCCGTTACGTGGTGACCACGACCGGCACCTACGAGGCCAATTTCACGACGTACCTCACTCCCAGCATCTACGGTCACACGGCCGCGCCCGGCGCGGATGCCGTTGCAGCCTACGATTACAGCGCGCTGAGTGTGCCGGAGCCGTTCGACTCGCTGGGCCCCGTGACGATTTATTTCGATCGCAACGGAAACCGCCTCTCCGCGCCGGAGATCCGCCAGCAACCGACGATCGCCGCGCCGGACAACGTCGATACGAGCTTTTTTCCCGGCGGGTCGGGTCAGGACAGCGACGGCGACGGCTTCCCGAATTTCTCCGGCACCAGCGCCGCCGCGCCCCATGCGGCGGGGGTCGCGGCGCTGTTGCTCCAGGCGGCGGGCGGCCCGGGCAAACTCAGCGCCGCGCAGATGCGCAGCCTCCTCGAAACGACCGCGCACGGGCATGATCTCGACCCGTTCACGTCGCAGGCGGCGGCTTCCACGCCGGAGGGCTCTTCGGCCACGCTGGTCGCGGTCGGCGACGCCAGCAACAACTCGGCGTCCGACCCGCTTTTCTTCCGCCTGACGTTTCAGGATTCCGCCGGCCGTCTCCTGCACAAGGCGATCATCGACCTCGGCCCGAGCGGGCTCAAGTTCGACCCCAGCGCGGATCTCGGTTTTCCGTTTACGGTCGGCAAGGGTCACGGGATCGGCGCGGGCATTGTCGCAAATTTCAGCGGCGCCGACGACACGGTGCTTGCGGTCAAGTTCCCTCAAGGCGCGCTGAAGCCCGGCGTGACCATCGAGTTCGGCGTCGACCGCGATGACGCCACGGCGAACTCCGGCGGCAACTCCGCCGACCTGCTCGCCGGCGCCACGCTCAAGATCAAGACCAAGGACGCATCCGGCGCAGTGTCCAAAGGCACGGGCACGTTCGTCAACTCTCGCGGCAACGGTTATTCGCCGGTGGACGGCTTCGGGTTGATCGACGCGGAAGCGGCTCTGACGCAACTGCTAGGGAAGTAGGGCTCGCTCTCGCGGGAGGGTTCAAGGTCTCTGTACTTGAAACTTGAGCCTTGAACCCTTCTGTTACCCTCCATGCAACGTCCCTCTTTCACCAACGACCGCGGCGTCATCGCGCGTTGGCGGGAGTTCCTGCCTGTCACCGGCGCCATGCCGGTGATCTCCCTCAACGAAGGGTCGACGCCGCTGATTTTTTCGCCTCGCCTGAGCGAGCGGTTGGGGCGCGACTGCCGCGTCTTCCTGAAGTATGAGGGCCTCAATCCCACGGGTTCGTTCAAGGACCGTGGGATGACCGTGGCCATTTCGAAGGCGGTCGAAGACGGCGCGCGGGCGGTCATCTGCGCGTCGACGGGCACCACCTCGGCTTCGGCGGCGGCGTACGCGGCGCGGGCGGGGATCCGTTGTGGGGTGCTGTTGCCCGCGGGCAAGATCGCGCTCGGCAAGCTCGTGCAGGCGGTCGCCCACGGCGCGCGCGTGGTGCAGATCGACGGGAACTTCGACGACGCCCTGCGCCTCGTGCGCGATATCGGCGGCGACCCGGCGGCGGGGGTGGCGATCGTCAATTCCATCAATCCGCACCGGCTTCAGGGGCAGAAGACGGCGTCGTTCGAGATCATCGAGGAGCTCGGCGACGCGCCCGACGCGCACTTCATGCCTTTGGGCAACGCGGGCAATATCTCGGCGCATTGGATGGGGTATCGCGAATGGCACGCGCTCGGCCGCTCGAGCCGTTTGCCCCAGATGGATGGCTTCCAGGCCGCCGGCGCCGCCCCGATTTTCCATGGCCGCGTCGTGGAGCAGCCGGAGACGCTCGCGAGCGCCATTCGGATTGGCAACCCGGCAAGCTGGTCGTTGGCGACGGCGGCGTTAAAGGAGTCGGGCGGAAAGGTGGACATCGTGACGGACGACGAGATTCTCGCCGCGCAATCCTGGCTGGCGATGAATGAAGGCATCTTCGTCGAGCCGGCCAGCGCGGCGGGCGTGGCGGGGTTGATCAACTGGGTGGACAACGGGGAGGCGTTGGCGCGGTTAACTGACGGCGCGACGGTCGTGTGCACGGTGACCGGCCACGGGCTCAAAGACCCGGATGCCATCATGCGGCGCGGCAACGTCATGGCGCCATCGGTCCCGGCGGAAAGGGACGCGATCATGGCGGCCATCGGGGGTTAAGATGCTCGGGGGATCGGGAGCGGAGTTCAACGCAAAGGCGCAAAGACGCAAAGGGCTCGCAGAGAGGAAGAAGAATGTGGCATCACAAACCACCTCTGCTCCTCCCCTCTTTGCGTGCCTTTCTTTGCGTCTTTGCGCCTTTGCGTTGAACTCCGCCTGCCCCTTCCAGCAACCGCCGCCGCCAAGTACAGACGCTAAGCCAGACGGCGCCGCAGCAGATCCAGCGCCGCATTGGCCGCCAGGTCCTTGAACGCCTTCCGGTCCACCTTGAATAACCGTTGCTCCACCACCGGGTCCCCTTCCGGCCCGGCCAACGCGATGAACACCGTTCCTACCGGCCGTCCCTCCGCTCCCCCCGTCGGCCCCGCAAAGCCCGTTGTCGCCAGCGCGTAATCCGCGCCCGTGACCCGTCGCGCGCCGGCTGCCATGGCTGCAGCCACCGGTTCACTCACTGCATCACACCGCACCATCAACTCGCGGTCCACCCCGAGGATCGCCGTCTTGGCAGCCTCGGCATACGTGACAAACCCGGCCCGCAGCACGGCGCTCGCCCCAGGAACATCCGTGATCAAGCTCGCAAGCAGTCCGCCGGTGCAACTCTCCGCGACCGCCAGGGTCTTGCCGACGGCGGTCAACAAACGCACCACCGCGATCTCCAGCGAATCGTCCGCCGGCGGCAGGATGTGTCCGCCCAAGGCCGGCAGGATGATCGCCTCCGCCGCCGCTAAGGCCGGCGTGAGTCCGATGCAGCGCACGTCCACTTCGCCTATCCGCGCGCAGTAGCCGAGTTCCAATCCTTCGATGGCTTCCAACTCGGACCCGACCAACGCCTCGACAGCGGACTCACCCAGGCCGACCGTCCGGTAAATGCGGCAGCCCGGCCGCTCGTGATCCGCCGGCAGCAGGTTGTTAATGATCGGCAGGACCTGCTTAGCAAACATCGGCCGCAACTCGCGCGGCGGTCCCGGAAGCAGAAAAAAGTGCGGCGTCTTGTCGGCGGCGGGCAGGTACAATCCGGGCGCGGTCCCGAAGTCGTTCAACAACACGGTTGCGCCCGCCGGCGCGAGCGCCTGGCGGCGGATGCGATCATTCAGCGTCCGCCCGATCCCAGCGAAGTACGCCTCGAGCGCTTCCAGCGCGGCCGGGTCGGTCTCAAGCGTCCGCCCGAGCAACTCCGCCGCGATGTCGCGCGTGAGGTCATCCGAGGTCGGCCCCAACCCACCCGTGACTACCACGATCTCCGCGCGCGGGAACGCCTGCTCCAACGCTTCGCGAATCGCCGGCCCGTCCGGCACGCATGTCTGCCAGGCGACGCGCAGCCCGAGCGGGAACAACTCCTGCCCGATGAATCCTAGGTGGGTATTGATGACGTTGCCGAGCAGGATCTCGGTGCCCGTGTTGATGACCTCGACCCTCATTATTTTATGACGAACGCCGCGGCCAAAAAGATGGCGATCATTGAAACGTCGATCACAAACTTGCCGATCAACCCCGCCGTGGTCCCCAGGAGTGTCCCCCAGCTCGACTTGGCCGCCGGCCCGAGCGCGCGCCGCGCCAGCAGAATCTCCGCGCACAAGACGCCGATCACCGGCCCCAGGAAGATGCCGATCGGGAAGAAAAAGAGTCCCACAATCGCGCCGATGAACCCGCCGAGCGCTCCCCATTTGCTGGCCCCGAATTTCTTCGCGCCCACCGCGCCCGCCGTGAAGTCGACGATGTGCGCGAGGATAGAAAGCGCCGTTAAAATCCCCAGCGTCCACCAGCCCACCCGGTGTTGGGGCGGCACGGTGAAGTGGCTCAAGTACGCGCCGCAAAGGATAAGCAGACTGTCCGGCAGCACTGGGAACACCGAGCCCGCCAGGCCGAGCGCCATCAGGAGAAAAGTCAGCGTCCACCAGAGGTAATCCACCGGGGGAGAATACGGGCGGTTTCAACTTTCCGCGAGCGCCGCGTGATCGATGGTCGCCAGCCGCCGCCGATGCGCCCCGAGACGCGGGATGCAATCGATCAACGCGCGGGTGTACGGATGCTCCGGCGCATGGAGGACTCGGGCCGCGGCGCCCGTTTCCACAATCCGCCCGCGGAACATCACCGCCACGCGATCCGCCACGCCGCCGATGATCCCGAAGTTGTGCGTGATGAGGATGATGCTCATGCCGAGCCGCGCCTTCAGGTCGGCCAGGAGCGCGATGATCTGCGCCTGGATGCTGACGTCCAGCGCCGTCGTCGGCTCGTCGGCGACGAGGATGTCCGGTTGCGCGCAGAGCGCCATCGCGATCATGGCGCGCTGCTGCATCCCGCCGCTGAGTTGGTGAGGATAAGCGCCCAGCCGGTTGCCGGGATCGACAATGCCCACCAGGTCGAGCCAGCGGACGATCTCCGCGTCGATGGCGCGGCGGGCGACCTCCGGCCGGTGAAGTGCGAGCGTTTCCGCGAACTGGCTGCGGATCGTGAAGACGGGATTGAGCGCGGTGGACGCATCCTGAAAAACGTAGCCGATGCGCCGTCCGCGCACCGCCCGTAATTCCTCTCCGCGCAGCGTGAGCAGATCCCGGCCATCGAGCAAAACGCGGCCCCCGTCGTATCGCGCCGGCAGGAGACGCGTAAGCGCCATCGCGGTCACACTTTTGCCGCTCCCGCTTTCCCCGACGATCGCCAGCCCTTCGCCTTTCTTGAGCGTGAAGCTGATGTCCCGCACCGCCGGCGTGACGCTGCCGTGCTGGGCAAAGCTGACCGAGAGGCCGTCGACTTCGAGGAGAGACATTTATGAGCGGGAACGCATCCATTCGACGACCAGCCAGAGCGATGCAAACTCGGCCAGTAAGGTATAGGAGAGTTGATATTGGCTGTACCGCCCGACATCGAGGGTATGCCCGATGGCCAGCGCCAGGACGGTGCCGAAGTTATAGCTAAAGAGGAACAACGTCACAATCGCTCCGGGACGCATGGCTCGCGAGAACAACAGGAGTGCGCTGATCGCCAACCCAGCGAAGTACACCGCGCTCAAGACCCGGCCGGCGGCCTCCGCTTTCGGGAAGGGACCGATCTGCAAAGGGGAGGATTTCAGCAAAGCGGTGCGCGCTTTGAAAGCATTGCCTCCCGCGTAAGGCGCCAGCTCCGGCAATCCGCTGAAGGAATCTTCACTCTGCTGATAATCAGCGGAGAGCACCGGCCGATACATGGATGCATAAGCGGGGCATCGGCCAACGCCATAGAAGGCGCCGAGCTGGCGCGCCACCTTGGCCGCCATCTGCCAGGGCCGCAGACGCACCGCGCGCCAATAGTAGAACCGGCAAAACTCCGTCTCGCGTTTCTGTCCCAACACCTCGATCAACCAATGGCTGAAGCCGTCGGGAGGATTGACGAGGTAGTCGGGGTTAAACCCGAGCACGGGCCAGTACTTGCTTTGGGACGCGCGATCTTCCGCCAACGTTTCGGTCAGCTTCGCATGCGCCGCGGCGATGAACATGGCGGGATAGGGAACGTCCGGCGAGGGCCGCACGGCATCGGCCGCTAACTGGTCGTTGATGATGTCGGCGTGGATGGAAAAGAGCGATTGGGAAATGTAGAGATCCTTCCAGGGGTCGGAGGCGCGCAGTCGGGCCTCGGGGAGGATCAGCAAGGCAGTCGCCGCCACGGCGGGCAGGAGCGCCAGCGCGAGTTTCTGGCCCCGGGTCTGCCCAGTATGCAGCAGGCCGATGAGGATCGGCAGGTTCGCCAAGACGAGCATAATCGCAAAACTCGGCTTCAACAACCACGCCGCCACCGACACGAACGCCGCCGCCGCGCCGAGAGCCACCGCGCGGCGTGGACGGGGATCGATGAACCGATCCCGGATGAATCGCAGGTTGAGGTAGATGTTCAGTGTCGCGGAGAAAGCGAAGAACGCTTCTGGCCGAATCGCCCGCTCAAAATGGATCGTAGGCGTCGAGAACAGATATAGCCCCGCGAGCGCCACGCCTGCCAGATCGTGCAGCACGGACGACCGCAGTTGCCGCCAGCAGGCAAAGAGCAACGCGCCCGTCGCGAGGCCGCTCCCATATTGAAAGACCGTGATCCAGCGAAAGTCGCCGGTGATTCCCAGGATCGCCCAAAGAATGGCCGGATACAGAAAGCATTGCCCGTAGACATGGGTGAAGCCAAAGCCCGTGAGTTGGCTCAACGCCGGCCCGAGATAGGCGCGGATGTCGCCGTCCCCGCAGGGGGTCAGCGGCAGGCGGAACCGTTCCCATGCCGCCCACGTCAGGAGGACGGCAATTGGGAGGGCCTTCGCGGCGCGAGCGAGCGAAGGAAGCGGCATGGGTCCTTGGATAGCGGAGGCGCGGGGAGGGGTCAACGCCGGCGTGTTTTCCCGGCTTGAACCTCCGCCCGCCTTCCCTGAACCTTGCGGCTGCGCCATGACCTTCCCCCGCCGTCTCCCGCCGCCGCCTTCGCCGCTCGTGGAAACCGTGGTATGGCTTGGGCTCGCCGCGATTGCCATCGGGGTGCGGCTCTACGTCGCGCTGCATCTACCCACCTACCTTTGGACACGCGACAGCGGCTCATACGTCGCGCCCGCCATCGATTGGCTCGAGATGGGCCGCTGGATCACCAACCCGCGCCGGGGGCCGGTCTATTCCCTGGTCATCGCCTGGGTGTTGAAAATGGGCGGGAGCTTTCTGACGCTGGTCAATCTGCAAGCGATGCTCGGCGTCGTCACCGCGGCGTTGACGGTCGCGTTCGCCCGCGTCCGGCTGGGGCGCGGGGCGTTCTGGCCGGTGGCGATCTGCTCGCTGTTCTACGTGGCGTACCCGATGCCGATCTATCTGGAACGGCTGATTCGCAACGAGACGCTCCTCATCTTCTTTGCGACCGTCTGCTTCGGCTCGTGGCGCCTGGCGCTCGGGGATAACGCCCTGCCCCGCGAGAGGGTAGCCTGGAGTCTGGCGGGCGGCATCGCCGGCGGGTTCATGCACCTGATTAAAGGGATCTTTCCGATCCTGCCGTTGTTAGTGATCGCCACCTTTGTGTGGCAAAACCGGCGCCGACCGGCGTTGGCGGCGGTCTTGTCCTTGTGTTTCGTTCTGCCGTTCTTTGCGCCCAAGGCGGCCTCGAAGTATTACGATCGCGCCAGCGGCACGGGACGGCTGCCGGAGCCGGAGGACGGCATCATGTTCTACGGCCGCACCGCGCAGTGGACGGTGCTCGACGGCGGATCCGAGCCCGGCATCAAGGCGCAGGTGCGGCCGTTGGTGGAGAAGTACATCGAGCGTTATCGCAAGACCGGTAAGCTGGACAACAACGAGATCATCAAACGCACGGTGGTGCCGGCCTTGAAGACAATCCTGGAAAAGGAGCGCCCGGGCTCGACCCCGAGCGATTTGAACCGTTTCTGCTGGCATCTGGGCGCGGAGGCGGCGTTGCGGCATCCGGGCACGTACCTGTGGCAGATGGTGCGCGATTTTTGTTACTTGAACTTCATCACGGCGCATCGTTTCGAGGAGTTCCGACCCAACGAAGTCAAAGCCGCCGCGCGGGACGCGAGCGCGTATTTTGCGGCGAACTACCGTGATAGGGACGAAGTCCCGGAGCGGGCGTTTATCCTGCCGGCGATGAATGGCGAGGTGCACGCGATGTTGGAGGGGCGGTCGTTACGAGGGTTCGATCATTGGAACGGTTTTTGGCGTTACGCGCGGGTGATTTCGCCGGTCTTTTTGTGCGGGGTGTTGTTGCCGCTGTTGGTTTATCTCACGCGGAGAGGGGAGCGGATTTATTGGGTAGGGGTGGGGGTGCTGTGGTTTTACTATTTGGTGCTGCTCTCAACCGTCGGCCGGCCGCTGGATCGCTATCTGATGCCGGTGGTCCCGGTGGTTTACTGGGTCTGTTGTACTGCGTTGACGATGGCGTGGATAAAGACGGCAGAAATTGGCTCACGCAGAGCCGCAGAGGCGCAGAGGAAGGAGAAGCAGAATGCGAGAGAATGAAATCAGCGGGGCGGTGGTAGACGCCGCATTTCAGATTCATTCGCAACTCGGACCGGGGTTGCTGGAAACTGTGTACGAAGTGTTGCTTGCTCATGCGTTGCAGAAGCGGGGGATGAGCGTGCAACGCCAGACGCCGGTCCCCATCGTCTTCGACGGGGTGAGATTCGAAGAAGGCTTCCGCGCAGATCTCATCGTGGACAACTTGATCATCGTGGAACTGAAGTCCGTGGAAGCATTGTCCCGCGTACACGGCAAACAGTTGCTCACCTATTTGAAGCTGATGAATCTTCGCCTCGGTCTATTGATCAACTTCGGAGCTTTCCGTTTGAAAGATGGCATTCACCGGGTCGTCAACGGCCTTCCCGAATCTCCTCCGACCCTCTGATTTTTTCTTCCTCTGCGTCTCTGCGCCTCTGCGTGAGATAATTCCGGGCGGTGAGCGTGCTATAGTGGCTGCTGCCATCGTGAACGAAATGGAACCCATCGCCCGCTCAGTCGTCGAGCGTCTGCAACGCGCAGGATTCACCGCGTACTATGCCGGCGGCTGCGTGCGCGACGCCCTGCGCGGGGTCGCGCCCAAGGACTATGACATCGCCACCGACGCCCACCCTGACCAGGTCCAAAAACTCTTCCGCCGCACGGTTGCGGTGGGCGCCCATTTCGGGGTCATCTGCGTGATTGAGGGCGACTTCCAGTTCGAAGTCGCCAGCTTCCGCGCCGATGGCGTGTACCTCGACGGGCGCCGCCCGGAAGGCGTCACCTTCACCACCCCACGCGGCGACGCGGAACGGCGCGACTTCACCGTTAACGGCATGTTCCTCGACCCGGTCGCGGGTGAGACAATCGATTTCGTCGGCGGCCGCGCGGATCTCGCCGCCGGTGTGCTGCGCGCGATCGGCGACCCGGCCGCGCGCTTTGCCGAGGATAAGCTGCGGCTGCTGCGCGCCATCCGTTTCGGCGCCGGGCTCGGATTCCACATCGAACCCGCCACCTGGGACGCGGTCCGCGCGCAGGCGGGCGGGATCGGCGCCGTGAGCGCGGAACGGATCCGGGATGAACTCGTCAAAATCTTCCTGGCCCCGACGCGGGTCGCCGCCTTCGATCTGCTGGACACCAGCGGGTTGATGCGGGTGGTCCTCCCGGAACTGGACGCGTGCAAAGGCTGCGAACAACCGCCGCAGTTTCACCCGGAGGGCGACGTGTTCGTGCACACGCGCCTGATGCTTTCGTTGCTGCCCGAGCAGGTCACCGTGCCGCTCGTGTTTTCGGTGTTGTTGCACGACATCGGCAAGCCGCGCACTTTTAGCTTTGACCCGGCGGAGGGCCGCATCCGCTTCAGCGGCCATGAGCACGTCGGCGCCGCGATGACCGAGCAGTTGATGGAACGCCTGCGTTTTGCCCGCGCCGAGATCGGCGCGACGGTGGAAGCCGTCCGCCAGCACATGGCCTTCAAGGACGTGAAGAAAATGCGCGTGGCGAAACTCAAGCGTTTCATGGCGCGACCGGGTTTCGAGGACGAGATGGAACTTCACCGCGTCGATTGCCTGGGCAGTCACGGGATGATCGACAACCATGTCTTCTTGCGCGCCAAGCAGGAGGAGTTTTCCCACGAGCCATTGATCCCCAAGCCGTTCGTCAACGGCCGCGACCTGATCGCGTTTGGCCTCGCGCCGGGGCCCCGCATCGGCGAGATCCTGGAGGCCGCACAGACGCGGCAATTGGAAGGGGCGTTCGCGGATCGGGAAGAAGCGCTCACGTGGGTGAAAGCGGAGTACTTTGCCGAAGCTTGATTGTAAAAAGGGAAACGGCGAATTGCTCTCATGAACCGACTTAACTTCCGCGTCGAAGCGACCGCGGCGGGCTCCAAGGCGCGGGCGGGCGTCTTTCGCACGCTGCATAACGAGGTGCTCACCCCCCTCTTCATGCCGGTCGGCACGCAGGCCACGGTCAAGGCGCAGCTCCCCCAATCCCTCGAGGACGCCGGCTCGCAAATCCTCCTCGCAAACACGTACCACCTCCTGCTTCGGCCCGGGCCCGAAGTGTTCAAACGGATGGGCGGCATCCATGGGTTCATGAGTTGGAAACGTTCCGTGCTCACCGACTCCGGAGGGTATCAGATCTTCTCGCTGCCCCACTCGCGCTCCATGACCGAGGCCGGCGCGATGTTCCAGAGTTACATCGATGGCGACATGGTGCTGCTCAGCCCGGAGTTGAGCATCGAGACGCAGCGCGCCATTGGCAGCGACATCATGATGGCGCTCGACCAATGCGTGCCTTCCACCGCCGATCACGCCACGGCCAAAACCGCCATGGAGCTGACCCACCGCTGGGCGGCTCGGAGCCTGGCGGCGCACGGCGATTCGGCGCAGGCAATGTTTGGGATCGTGCAGGGCGCGTTGCATCACGATCTCCGCCGCCAGAGCGCGGAGACCCTGCGCGCGATGGAGTTCGACGGCCTGGCGATCGGCGGTCTCGCGGTGGGCGAGGGGAAATCCGAGCGCGAAGACACCTGCGAATACACCGCCGGCCTGTTGCCCGCCGACCGGCCGCGTTACCTGATGGGCGTCGGCACGCCGCTCGATGTGCTGGAGGCGGTCCATCGCGGGGTCGACATGTTCGATTGCATCATCCCGACGCAGGTCGCGCAGCGCGGCGGCGTTTTCACCTCGCGGGGTTACCTGCAGATGCGGCGCAGCGTGTACAAATTCTCGCCCGAGCCGCTCGACCCCACGTGCGCCTGCCCCACCTGCGCGCGGTACTCGCGGGCGTACCTGCACCATCTCACCAAGGCCAAGGAAACGCTCGGCTGGCAACTCCTCGGCAAGCACAACATCCACTTCTACCACCGGCTCATGCGCGAGATCCGCGCGAGCATTCTGGAGGGGACTTTTCTCGAGTTGTACCACGACAAACGCCCGCTCCTGCACGAGGACGACATCGACAACCCGGTCAACCGCCCCGCGCCCGCGACGATCAAACATCACGTGCTCGGCGCCTACGACATTCATCGGGCGTGGGAAGGGTTCTCCAGCATCCGGCACACGGCGTCGGGCGAGATCATGCACTCGCGCACGCCGCCCATGGACGAGGCGCGGCTGCTCTACACCGAGCCCGCGCACCTCGCGGAGCGGCTCACCGTTTCGACCGACCCACTCGTGATCTGGGACGTGGGCCTCGGCGCCGCCGCCAACGCCATGGCCGCCATCGGCGTCTACGAGACGCAGGCCGCCGCCGGCCCGGTGCGCCCGATGCAGATCGTCAGTTTTGAAAACGATCTCGATTCCCTGCGGCTCGCCTTCAAGTTCAACCGCGAGTACTTCGCCTACCTGCGCCACAATGCGCCGGCGGGGCTGCTGGAAACGGGCCGTTGGGAATCGCGCCGCTTTCCCGGCGTGAGTTGGGTGCTCGTCCCGGGCGATTACCCGGGCACGATCGCCGCCGCGCCCGCCGCCCCGGAGGTGATCTTCTACGACATGTTTTCGGGCAATCACGAAGGCGGCCCGTGGGCGCTCGACGCCTTCCGCCAACTCCGCGCCGCGTGCGGCCCGCACGGCGCGGAGCTGTTCACCTACACCTGCTCGACCGCGGCGCGCGCGGCCCTGCTGGCGGCGGGGTTCTACGTGGCGCGGGGGCGGAGCATCGGGGAGAAATCGGAAACCACCGTGGCGTTCACCCCCGAGGCGCTCGCCGGCCCGTTTGCGGGTCGGCACGAATTGCTCGGGGCCGATTGGCTGGCAAAATGGCAGCGTTCCGGCGCGCGCATTCCGGCCTGGGTGAAGCCGGAGGAGCAGGCGTCGTTCGAAGCGGCGATTGAGGGGCATCCGCAGTTTGCGTTGGTGACGGTGTGACATCAAACCCTTGGAGGGGCGCGCTCCGTCGTGCCCCATTTGTCGGATTGATGCACGGAGCGCACCGAGCGGCAATCCAGTCAGGGTCACGACGGAGCGTGCCCCTCCAGGGGTTATTGCGAGGTGAACGGCCCGGCCGGCAAGCCTTCCTTGTTGTACAGGTTCACCCTCGGGTAAGCCCCCCAGCCGTAACGCACGCTCTCCGGCGCGGGCACATCGTCGGCTGAGACGATGACCGATGTCTCGTCGATCTGCGCCTTGGCCGGGACGTACCGGCCGTCCGCGCCGGCGATCTCGAAGCCTTCCAGGTGATCGAGCGGCGCGTCGGGCGCGACCTCGGGCCGGCCGGTCGGCGCCGACCCAATGATGAGCCCGCCGCCGACCGAGGTGAACGTCACGCGCAGGCGGTTGCCGTCTTTTTCCGCGCGGGCGAAGATCGGCCCGGAGTCGACGAGCTTCTCCCCGTACGCCACGTGACGAGCCACCAAAGCAAGCCGGTGACCCACGTCTGACTTATCCCTGGGGTGGGCGTCCTTGTCGTAGCCGATGTCGAGCGAAACGGCCATGCCGGTGTTGGGCAGGGCGAGGGTCTGGCGCTGCCCATCGCGCACGATCGGCCACGATTTTCCGGGCGGAAAGGCAGACAGTTGCACGAAGAGAAAGGGAAAATCGCCCAACCCCCAGCGCGCCCGCCAATCGTTGATCATCGTCGAGAAAACGGCCGGGTATTCGAGCGCGTCGGAGTCGCGGTCGCCGTTGGACTCGCCCTGGTACCACGCCACGCCCTTGATCCCGTAGGGAATGAGCGGGGCGATCATGGCGTTGAACAGCACGCTAGGCGTCTGCGTATCGATGTGCTCGGCCAGCTGGCTGAGCGCCTGGTCGAACCGCTGGACGTGACGCCCCAAAGCTGGGTTAGCGCGCAGCGCCTCGATGCTGGTCCACGCCTGCGCGGGGGTGCCGCCCCAATGCGTGCCGATCAAGCCCACGGGGATCCGGCGCGTCTCCTGGATTTCCTTGCCGAAGTAATAGCCGACGGCCGAGAAGCCGTTCCAGCCGCCGCGGCCCAGGCTTTCGGGAGTGCAGACGGCCCACTTGCCTTCGACGTCGGCCTGCGGTGCGAGCGCGGTCCGGTGGCTCACGACGAAGAGCCGGATCTGCGGGTTATTGGCGGCGGCGAGCGCGGCGGGCGCGTTGTAAGCGGCGCCGACGCCAAATTCCATGTTGGACTGGCCCGAGCAGATCCACACGTCGCCGACGAGCACGTCGGTGAAAACGAGCCGGTTCGCGCCCGCGACGGTCAACTCAACCCCTTTGCGGGTCACGGGGACGGAGTCGAGGCGGACGGTCCATTTGCCGGCCGGGTCGGCAACGGCGCTGGCGGAGCGGCCGGCGATAGCGACGGTGACTTTTTCGCCGGGGTCGGCCGTGCCATAGACGGGCAGTTTGACATCCTGTTGCAGGACCATGTGGTCGCCGAAGATGGCGGGCATTTTCACGTCGGCATGCGCTGCCAGCGCGGGAGCAAGGCAGAGGAGGGCAAGGGGGAGCTTATTCATGTTGGGGCAAGCGGGGGCAAACGGCGTCCCCCGTTCAAAGCTACTTCGTCATCTGCAGCCGCGAAAACTGAGGACTGTAATCCTCTTTCGTGGTGTTGATGACATCCACGCCCACCTGCAACTCTGGGGCCCAATCGGCGGGAAGATCCTCCGTGCCGACGACCTTCCAGTCTTTTCCATCGGTGCTGACCGAGCCAAAAATCTGCTGGCCCCGGCGCGCAAGGCGCAGGAAGACGGGGCCGGTCTTGGGCAACGGCAAGTCGACCGTCTCGCCGATGCGCTGAACCACGCCGCCGATGCGAAACTCGAAATTCGCATACGAGAAGGAGTCTTTGCCGGGTTGCTTGACCACCCCGCGCACAAAGGTCACGGCGTTCTGGGCATCGGCCATCGCCAGAAGGCCCGCCCCATGGTAGCCGAAGCGGCCCGGTTGCGTGGATTCGTCGGAGAGAACGAACCGGTCCTCCACCCTCACCTGATAGTCGAAATCCGCCGTGATCGACTGGAGGACGCGCGGGGCGTTCACCGACTTGAGTTCGGGCGAGAAATCGTGCGGAGTCTCCGCGGCCGGGACGTTGATGAGCAGCGTCTTGCGCGACAGGAAAAATCGGCAGTCGCCATCCGGATCGGTCACCTTGCCCCAACCCTCGATTTCCGGAGCGGTGATCTGGGTAAACTCGCGCATCGCCCTGGCTTTCGAGTCAGGCGTCTTCGTTTCTTGCGCCTGACACCACGGCGCGATCCCGACCAGAAGAACGAGCAGAGCGGGTAATTTCATGAGGGAGGGGGTTATCATCATTTCAACAGATCAACGCCCGCGGAGCAAGGTTGAACCGCAAGGTGGATCGTGCTCTCCGAGCGCGATGGGCGCCAATTGCAGCGGCACGCTGCTCACTTCTTTCTTCGAGAGCGGCTGCGCCGCTGTCGGTTTGACATCGCGCTCGGAGAGCACGATCCACCTACCGCGCCCCGGCAAGGGCCGGTTCCCTCTCCGCGTGATCGGCGGCGGCGGAACGCAGGAGCGTCTCCGTCTGCGCCCAGCCGATGCACGCATCGGTGATCGACTGGCCGTAAACGAGGTCCTCGCGGCGTTTGGGGATGGATTGTTTGCCCGCCTCCAGGTTGCTCTCCAGCATCGCCCCGATGATCGGGCTCGGGACCGCCCCGGCGGCCCGGCGTTGTTCAAGGATGCTCTGCCACACCAACTCCTGCCGCGCGTGGTGCTTGCCCGAATTGGCGTGGCTGCAATCGACCATCAGCGCCGGCGGCAATCCCGCCCGTTCCAATGCCTCCCCCGCCTCGGCAATGCTCGCCGGATCGTAGTTGATCCGCTGCCGGCCGCCGCGCAACACCACGTGGCCGTACGCGTTGCCCGTCGTCTTGACCAGGCTCGTCATCCCTTGCTGGTCGATCCCGAGGAAACTGTGCGCGTGCCGGGCCGAGCGCATCGCGTCGATGGCCGTCTGGCAATCGCCGTCCGTGCCGTTCTTGAACCCCACCGGCATCGACAGCCCGCTGGCCATCTCGCGGTGCGTCTGGCTCTCGGTCGTCCGCGCGCCGATGGCCGCCCAGCTCACGGCGTCGGCGAGGTATTGGGGGACGATCGGGTCGAGAAACTCCGTGGCCGTCGGCAGCCCCAGCGCCGCCACCTCGAGCAACAGCCGGCGCCCGATCTGCAATCCCGCCTCGATGTCGCACGAGTCGTCGAGAAACGGATCGTTGATGAGCCCCTTCCAGCCCACCGTGGTGCGCGGCTTTTCAAAGTAAACCCGCATGAGGATCTCCAACTGACCGGCCAATTCCCGGCGCAACTCGACCAGGCGCCCCGCGTAATCCATCGCGCCGGCGGGATCGTGGATCGAGCACGGCCCGACGATCACCAGCAGGCGGTCGTCGCGGCGCGCGAGGATGTCTTCGACCGCGAGGCGCCCCGCGCGCACGATCTCCGCCGTCGCGGCCGGCAACGGCACGCGCGCCTTCAGGGTCTCGGGCGCGATCAGCCGCGTGTTGGAAATGATCCGCGTATCCTGAAGTTGCGAGAAGGGCATGAGAGTATGTTTGGGGTCTAAGAAACGTTCGACCTCGCGCGTTATCCCGATTAACGATCTTTATGAACCGTGCATCAAACCCCCGTCGCGCGGCCATTTGCGCGGCATCCATCCTCGCGCTTGCGGCGGGCGGCGTCAACCTCCGGGCCGAGCCGGCCGACGTGCCGATCCGCGAAGCAGTGTTGTTTTCCAGCGGCGTCGGCTATTTCCAGCACGAGGGCAAGGTGCAGGGCAACGCGGACGCCGAGCTGCATTTCAAGACCGCGCAAATCAACGATGTGCTCAAGAGCCTTGTCCTGCAGGATCTCGACGGCGGCCGCGCGGGCGTGGTGACCTATCCGTCGCAGGACCCGCTGGAGAAGACGCTGGGGAGCTTCCAGGTGGACATCAGCGATAATCCTTCGTTGGGCGACCTGCTCAACAAGTTGCGCGGGGCGCGCGTGTCGGTCGGGTACTCGGGGGCAAACGGGGCGGAGAATTTCCCGGGGACGATCCTCGGCGTTGAGAAGCGCCCGGCGCCCGGCGGCAAGGAGGGCGCGCCGGTGGAGCGGTCGTGGGTCAATCTGATCACGGAGAAGGGCATTCGCTCGCTGGAGCTCGACAGGATCGCGGCGCTCAAGCTCGAAGACGCCGGCTTGCAGGAGGAGCTCAACCGCGCGCTCGCCGCCGTGGCCGGAGCGCGCGATCAGGACAAGAAGCCGGTCGATTTGCGGTTCGACGGGCCGGGCGAACGCCGGGTGCGGATCGGGTACGTGGTCGAGACGCCGGTCTGGAAAGCGAGCTACCGGTTGATCTTCGGCGACGGCCCCGGAGCGACGTTGCAGGGGTGGGCGATCGTCGAGAACCAGACGGATAACGATTGGAAAGACGTGCGCTTAAGTCTGGTGAGCGGGCGTCCGATTTCGTTCATCCAGGATCTGTATCAACCCTTGTATGTCCCCCGGGCGACGGTCGCGCCGGAGTTGTATTCGTCTCTCCAGCCGCAGGAGTATGAAGAAGGGGCGAAGGACGAGAAAATCGCCGGTGTGGGGTCGGCCAGCGTGGGCGGAAAAGTCGACACCATGCGGCGCATGATGGCCTCGCCCGCCTCGGCTCCCGTGCCCGCTCTCCGGGCGGAGAAGCCGATGAATCCCGCCGGGAGCGTCGCGCCGCTCGCCGACGCCGGGGCGGTGGGCGAGCTGTTTCAATACACGGTCCCCGGCGTGAGTCTCGCCCGGCAGCGCTCGGCGATGATCCCGATCCTCAACGAGGCGTTCGACGTGCAGAAGGTCTCCGTGTTCAACCAGGCGGTCCTCGACAAACACCCGCTCAACGGCGCGCGGCTCAAGAACAATTCGCCCGCGAAGATTAACCTCCTGCAAGGGCCGGTCACCGTGTACGACGACGGCCGTTATGCGGGCGACGCGCGCCTCGACGACGTTTCCCCCGGCCAGGAACGGCTGCTGACCTACGGCGTCGACCTGCAAACGCTCGTGACCGTCAAGGAACTCGCCGGCCAGCAGACGGTGCAAAGCGGGAAGATCGTCAAAGGCGTGCTGCTGGTCAGCCACAAGTCGGTGTCGGCCCGTGAGTATGGCGCGGAGAACAAGGCGGACCACGACAAACGGCTCGTGATCGAGCACCCACTTCGCCCCGGCTGGAAGCTGGCCGACACGCCCAAGCCCGCGGAGACGACGGAAAAGGTCTACCGTTTCGAGGAAACGATCGCGGCGGGCAAGGCGGCGAAGTTGACGGTTAAAGAGGAGAACGTGATCAGCCAGGAGGTGGCGCTGTTGTCGTCGAGCCCGGATGACGTGCTGATTTACAGCCGCATGGGGGAGATCAGCGGGCCGGTGCGCGACGCGTTGAGCAAGGCGGCGGGGCTCAAGCAAGCCGCGGCGGAGACCCAGCGGCAAATCGCGGATCGCGATTCGCAGGCCCAGGGGATCACGGCCGAGCAGGGGCGGATTCGCGAGAACTTGAAGACGGTGGATCGCACGGGCGCATACGCGGCGCGGCTGCTCAAGAAGCTCGACGACCAGGAGAGCCAACTCGAAAAACTGCGTACGGAGTCGGACGCCTTGCGCGCGAAGCTCGACGCGCAGGCGGCGGAGCTGGCCGCGTATCTGAACGCGCTGAGCGTAGAGTGACCGGACCCTGGAGGGGCATGCTCCGTCATGCCCCATTATTGGATAGGCGCCCCCAGCGGCAATCCAGTATGGGGCACGACGGAGCGTGCCCCTCCAGGGGGTTTTGGAGCATCGCCCCGTCCAATTCCCTGCTCCGGCACGATTTGTTCACGTGCCTCCCGACAACGAAAGCGAAACGCTGACTCCGGAATCCATCGCCGTGCAGGTGATGGAAGAGCATCCCAACCTGGTGAAGCGTTATTCCAGCGGCGACCTGGAGGCGTTGACCCTGCTGCAGCAGGAAGCCAGCAAACTCGCCGCCGGGCGGGTCGACGATAAGACCCTCGCTGATACCATCATGCGCAAGCTCGGCGCCAGCATTTGAAATCACTTCTATGAAATCCCTCAGCCTGATCGGCGTCATCCTCATCATTGCCGGAGTCCTCATCCTGGTCTTCGGCGGCTTCTCGTTTACCCACCAGGAGCAGGTGGTGAAGGCGGGGCCGCTCGAGATCAACGCCAACAAGCGCGAAAGCGTGCCCATCTCGCCCATCGCCGGGTATCTCTGCGTGGGCGGGGGGATTGTTCTGTTGGTGGCGGGCGGGCGCAAGGCATCCTGATGGCGCGCCGCATTGGGCCGATCCTGATCGCGGTTGGAGTGGCGATCTTTGTCTATCAGGCAGCCGCGCTTTACAGCGAACGCGCCCAACGCGCCAGCCGTGTGGACGTGCTGACGGGCTCCATTGAACAAATGGCGGGCACGCGCGAGGTGCGGCCGGCGTTGTCGGTGGTGGGCGTTGTGTGTGTGGCGGGAGGGATATTTGTCATGGCGCTGGGTGGAGGAAAGAGGCGATAGGTGCCCATGGCTGAGAAAACCAAGCGTGCCGCCGCTGGCATCTGTTATCTCGTGGGCGCCGGTCCCGGGGACCTCGGGCTCGTGACGCTCCGCGCCCGCGAATGCTGCGAACGGGCCGAGGTCATTGTCTACGATTACCTGTGCAACCCCGCCATGCTTGGCTGGACGCCGGCGGGCGCGGAGATCATTTACGCGGGCAAGAAGGCGGGCGCGCACACGCTCAAGCAGGAGGAGATCAACGCCCTTCTTGTTAAGCACACGAAAGCCGGCAAACGCGTCGTGCGGCTCAAGGGCGGCGATCCATTTGTCTTCGGCCGGGGCGGGGAGGAGGCGCTGGCCCTGGCGGAAGCAGGGTGCGCGTTTCAGATCGTGCCGGGGGTGAGCTCGGCCATCGCGGGGCCGGCCTACGCGGGCATCCCCGTGACCCACCGCGGCATCGCCACCCAAGTGACGTTCTTCACCGCGCACGAGGATCCCACCAAGCCGGAGAACTCTGTCGATTTCGAGCAACTTGCCAAGGCGCCCGGCACGCGCGTGATGCTCATGGGCATCGAACGCCTTGACGCGGTCACCCGCGAATTGCTCGCCCGCGGCGCCGATCCCGCACTGCCCGTGGCGCTGGTGCGTTGGGCGACGACGGGCCGTCAACAAACGCTCATTGGCCGGCTGGACGACATCGCCGCGAAGGCGGCGCACTTCGAGCCGCCGGCGGTGGCGGTGTTCGGTGAGGTGGCGGCGTTGCGGAGTAAGCTGAACTGGTTCGAGACGCGTCCGCTTTTCGGGCGGCGCATTGTCGTCACGCGCACCCGCAAGCAAGCCGGCGCGTTGTCCGCCCGCCTCACCGCGCTCGGGGCGGACATCATCGAAATTCCCACGATCCAGACTGCCCCGCCGACGAACCTGCGCGCGTTTGCCGAGCTGGTGCGCGACGCCCACATTTACGAGTGGCTCATTTTCACGAGTCCGAACGGGGTAGAGGCGTTTTTCGAGATGTTCGACAAACTCTACGACGACGCCCGCGAGATCGGCGGCTGCCGCATCGCCGCGGTCGGTCCCGCCACCGCCGCGCGGCTGCGTGACTTCCGGCTCAAAGTGGACGTGCAGCCCAAGAAAGCCGTCGCCGAAGCCTTGGTCGAGGCGCTCCTGGCCGAGACGAGCGTGGAGAACGTCAACATGCTGCTCATTCGCCCCGAGACGACGCGCGACGTGATCGCCGCCGACCTGACCAACCGCGGCGCGATCGTCGACGAAGCGATTGCCTACCGCACGCTCCCCGCCGATCCCGACGACGAACGCACCGGCGCGATCGAGCGATTCCGCACGGAGGGCGCGGATATGATCACTTTCGCCAGCTCGTCGAGCGTGGAGAACTTCCTGGCCCTCAAGCTGCCGCTGCCGCCGGGCGCCCAGGTGGCCTGCCTCGGTCCGATCACGGCCAAAACGCTGCGCGACGCCGGCCTGAAGGTTGACCTTGAATCCCCCGCCGCCGACCTCGACGCCTTCGCCGACGCCGTGTGCAAACACCTGCGGCGCGCTCCCTGAATTTTGGACAGAATTAACAGAATTTAACAGAATTAGAAATCCTGGAGTCGAGCTTTTCATCCGAAATTCTGTCTCTGCCAATTCTGTTAAATTCTGTTAATTCTGTCTAAAAAATCCGGTTGTCTACAGCCGCGGATCGACCGGTTCGCTCTCGAGCGCCAGCACCCCGAAGACGCACTCGTGCACCCGCCGCAACGGCTCGCGTTGCGTCGCAAAACGTTCCAGGCCCTCCACGCCCAGCGCGAACTCCCGCAGCGCCAGGGATCGCTTGCCCGCCAACCCGCGCGCCCGCAGCCGAGTTAGGTTTTCCGGCCGGTCGTACTCGGGGCCGTAGATGATCCGCAGGTACTCCTTGCCGCGGCATTTTATCGCCGGTTGCAGCAGGTCGTTGCGACCGGATCCGCGCGCGATGAAATCCAGCGGCTTGACCACCATCCCCTCGCCGCCGCGCGCGGTGAGATCCTCCCACCAACCGGCCGCCGCCTGCACGCTGGCGGCATCCGTGAGATCGACGATGCGATAAGGCGTCGCAAGCAACACCGGGTCGCCGTTGGCCACCCTCGCGAGGGTTTCCATGTGCCAGGGGTGATCTTTGGTGAAGTGCGTTTTGCCTTCACTGGCCAGCAGGTGAAAGGGGGCGAGCTTCAGGTCGTCCACGCCTTGCACCGGCCAGCAGTAGGTTCGGTACGCCGCCACGTAACGGGCGGCGGCCTCTAGCCGTTCGCGCGCGGCGGCGAGCAGCGGGGCGACGTCCGCGCCGTTGGCGGCCGCCTGCTCCAGCGCGCGCACCGTCGCGGCCATGCTCGCGCTCGCCGCGCTGCCCACCGGCGCGTACTGGCTCTCGATCAGGGATTGCGACTTGGCGGACCACGGCATCAACTCGCAATCCAGGCACAGCCAATCGGTCCCCAGCTCCTCCCATAGACCCGCCGCGGTGACGGCGGCGCGCGTGCGCTCCAGGAGCGCCGTCTCCTGCGCGGCGTGCTCTTCGTTGAAAAACCGCCGGCCCGTCCGCGTGTAGATAATGCCCGTCTCTTCCCGCGTCGCGCCGAACCGCCGCTGGGCCGCTCCGGCGTCGCGGCAGATGATGACGACCGCGCGCGAGCCCATGTGTTTCTCCTGGCAGATGACGCGCGGCAGGCCGCGGTCCCGGTAATAGGCGAACGCTTCGGCCGGATGTTCGAGCAAACCCTCCGCGCTGCTCGTCTCGCACGGCGACATCGTGGGCGGCAGATAGATGAGCCATCTGGGATCGGCCGCGAACCGACTCATGATCTCCAGCGCCGCCGTCGCGTTCTCCTCGCGCACGGTGATGTTGCTCCGCAGGCGGGTGGTCACGATGCGTTTGCCCAGGATGTCGTCGAGGTCGAGCACGTCGTCGTTGGTTTGTTGGGCGGAGAGGGCG
>CAXUAZ010000016.1:0-31757 GCA_964249195.1 uncultured Chthoniobacterales bacterium | reverse complement strand
GCCCAATCCCCCGTACGTCAATCCCATCAACACGATGTGGGTGCTCGTGGCGGCGTTCCTCGTGTTCTTCATGCAGGCGGGGTTCATGTTTCTCGAGGCCGGGTTCTCGCGCAGCCGGGAATCGATCAACGTCATGATCGAGGGCGTGGTCGACACCATGCTTTGCGGCCTCTTGTTTTACGCCTGGGGCTTTGCGTGGATGTTCGGCCACGGAAATGGCTGGATCGGCCACGGCGATGCGGCCGGCAAGAGTTGGTATTTCCTGCAAAACCTGCCGGAGACCTACGAGTCGACGGGGGTCGCCACGCTGGCGATCTTCCTGTTCCAATTCGCGTTTGCGGATACCTGCTCGACGATCACTTCGGGCGCGATGGTGGGCCGCACCGGCTTCTGGGGCGACCTGTTCTACTCCTTCGGCGTGAGCGGATTTATCTATCCCATCTTCGGTCACTGGGCGTGGGGTCCGGACGGCTGGTTGACGACCATCGGCAGCGCGGGCCATCCGTTCGCCTCGATCGGGGTGCCCTTCCATGACTTCGCCGGCTCGACCGTCGTGCATACGATCGGCGGCACGATTGCGCTGGCGGGAGCGATCGTGCTCGGACCGCGCATCGGCCGCAAATTCGCCCGCGACGGCGGCGGACCGATGCCCGGCCACAACATGCTCATCGCTTCGGTGGGCGCGATCATCCTGTGGTTTGGCTGGTACGGGTTCAACCCGGGCAGCACGCTCTCGGCAATGGATATCCAAGGCATCGCCCGCGTGTCGGTGAACACAACGCTCGCCGCCTGTTCGGGCGGTCTGGCCGCGCTGTTCTTCGTTTACCCGCGCTCCAAGAAGTGGGATTGCGGCATGTGCCTCAACGGGCTCCTGGCGGGGTTGGTGGCGATCACATGCCCCTGTTACTGGGTGTCTCCGACGGGGGCCATTGCGCTCGGCGCCGTCGCCGGCGTGCTGGTGGTGCTCGGCACCGATCTCTTAGAATACCTGCGCATCGACGATCCTTGCGGCGCGTGGCCGGTGCACGGGCTGGCGGGCATCTGGGGCACGCTGAGCCTGGGGCTCTTTGCCACCGGAGAGTTCGGCGCGCCCACGCCGCTGGGGGCCGACAATTCGGTTCCGGTAACCGGCGTGTTTTACGGCGGCGGCTGGCACCAGTTCGAGGCGCAGTTGATCGGCAATGCCTCGATCGGCATCGGTGTGTTCATTGTGGCCATGATCCTCATGTACGCGGTGAACCTCACCGGCACGCTCCGGGTTTCCCGCGAGGGCGAACTCGAGGGCCTCGACCTCCACGAACATGGGGGTCACGCGTATCCGGAGCAGGTGTCGTCGATCTCTTAAGGCAGCGATCGATTAGTCAATGCTCAAAGGCAAGCGGTGGAGAGGAATCTTCACCGCTTGTTTTTTGGCGTTTCGGCGGTGGCGTTTTCGATCCATCGCGAACAAAAAGCGCGTGCGCGATGTTCATCATCAGCCATTCTCTAATGACCAGCAGCTCACGCAGAGGAAGCTGGAAGTTTTTAATTGCCGGCTCCTTAACGACTTAGGAAAGGATTTCTTAGGCTGGCGCGGCGGCTGCTAGAGGGATGCCATTGTTCGCAAGGGCAACAAGGGGCGCGAACGCAAGATCTAGGGGGAAACAGGGGAACATCACGAAGAGCGAGGGCTGGGTTAGGGGTTGAGGGTCAAGGGAGACGGGCGCTTTCCGAGTGATGGATTTGACGGTCGGGAGGGAGGGTCCGCAAGGACGCCCCACCCGGCCGTTTTAATTTATTGGAGGGGCACGCTCCGTCGTGCCCCATTTGTCGGATTGCCGCAAGGGGCGCCCCGAACGGCAATCCAATATGGGTCATGACGGAGCATGACCCTCCAGGGGGAACGTCAGCTACTCACGGCCTGCCAGCCGTAGGTCTGGTAATTGGCCTCGAAGGCGCCGTCCGGATGCAGGTCCAGCACGGTGAAACCTTCCGCGCAGCCGGCCTCCGCGCCCTTCCACCAATTCCCGCAGACCGCCCCGCTGTTGATGAAACGGATGCCGTCGACGTCCGTCTGCTCCAGATGATGGAGGTGGCCGCTTAAGACCAGCTTCACCTGCGCGCCGGAACTCTTGATTGTGTCCAGAAACAACTTCGTGTCCTGCGTGACGATCGAAGTGGGGAGGTGGAAGCTGCCGACGAATTTCTTGGCCAATGACGCCATCGCCGGCACCACCGACACCGCCGGGATGTGGCAGCCGATCACCGTTGGCTTGTCCCGATTCGCGGCGAGATCGTCGCGCAAAAACGCGATCTGCTTAGGGTTGAAATTGCCCACGTAACCGCCCTCTGCGTCGAACACCACGTCGTCGAGCACCACGAAGTGCCAGCCGCCCGCGTCGAAGGAGTAATAGCTGTGCGTCAAGCCCAGCCGCTGCCGGAAGAGCCCTTCCCCGAACCGCGGATCGTCCCGCGGCGCGCCCGCAACCTTGGTGCCGGCGATGTCGTGATTGCCGAGCATCCACCGGGTCGGGAGGCTCGTGTGGGCCTTCCAGAGACTTAAGAAATGATCGAGGTGCTTGCCGGCCGCATCGAGGCCGAGGGCGGGCAGTTCCTGGGTGAGATCGCCGCCGCAAAGGATAAACTCGGGCGCGGGCCGCAGGGCGTCGATCGCCTGAAGACACTGCGCCAGCCCGCGCGCCGAGCCGAGGGCGTCGTCGAGCAGCAGGTGGATGTCCGTGGCAAAGACGACGCGCAATGGGCCCGGCGCCTCGGCTGCGTTAGCCCGACCGGCGGCCCACCCGCCAGCCGCGAGCAAAGCGGAGCCGCGCAGGAAGTCGCGGCGGTTCAAGGCGTGGAAGTCGATGGATCGCACGTTGCCGTCAGACGCCGGAAGGGCCGGGTCCGTTCAAGGTTGGGCGCTGGAAATAGGCGCGACGTGCAAGGCCGAGTCGATAAACGCCTCGAAATCGGTCTTCATCTTCTCGCGCGAAGGCTGGTGCACGTAGACCATGTGGCCGGCTTCGTAATAAGTGAGATGGATGTTCCCGCGCAGGGACGGGTCGAGATTCATCGAGTTGATCGTGTGTTCCGCCGCGAAGTACGGCGTGGCGAGATCGAAGTAGCCGCAGCACACCCACACCTTCAAGTAAGGGTGGCGGATGATGGCCTTGCGCAGATCGTCGGCGACGTTGAGGAACGCGTTCTGCGACGTGGACCAGCTCCAGGGCTGCACGTCGGTGAGGATGTTGTACGGGAGGTCGCTCTCGTATTTGAGCTCGCGGCGCACGTAGTCGTTGAACGCCGCGGTGAACGTCCCGTTGACCGCCTCGTAGCTCGGATCGAAGTCGTAATCGGTCATCCCGGGCGTGTACCGGAGGCCGGAGTAGCGCGCGTCGTAGCGACCGATGTTGCGGTTGGAATCCTTGAGCAGGTCGAAGAAGAAATGGTCGTCCGGCTCGCGGAGATTGACCTGCGCGAGGTAGGCCGCCGGGAGGCCGGTGTAGCGCGCGAGTTGCCCGGCGATGCGCTGGCGCTCGGCGTCGGGCAGGGCGCTGCCCTGGGCCAGGGCGAGCGCGTACTCGCCCGCCGCGAAAGTCTCCGCCGCCTTGGTGACTTCGGTCAGCGATTTGGCCTGGAGATCGGCCGGCAGCCGTTTGTGGTACCAGGCCGCGGCGGCGTAGGTGGGCAGGTAAAGCGTGTACGGGAGATCGTTGCCCGGACCAAAGGAGAGCGTCGCAAAATTCAGCACGGAGGAGACCAGCGCGATGCCGTTGAGATAAATGCCGTGCTTCTCCTGCAGATAATCGCTGAGCGCCGCCGCCCGCGTGGTGCCATAGCTCTCGCCGACGATGAACTTCGGGGAGGCCCAGCGGGCATTATGCGTCAGGTAGAGCCGGATGAACTCGCCGACGCTCGCGAGGTCTTCCTTGTACCCGTGGAACTGGTTGGCGCCCTCCCCGGCCGCGGGGCGGCTGTAGCCGGTCGAGACGGGGTCGATGAAGACGAGATCCGTGCGGTCGAGCCAGGTGGATTCGTTGTCGACCACCTTGTACGGCGGCGGGGGCGCCTCGCCCAAGGGCGTCAATTCCGCGCGGCGCGGACCGAGCGCGCCCAAGTGCAGCCACACCGACGACGAGCCGGGGCCGCCGTTAAAGGAAAAAGTGACCGGCCGCGCGGCGGGGTCGCTCGTGCCGTCGAGCGTGTACGCGACGAAGAACACCTGCGCCTTTGGCTTGCCCTTCAAGGGGTCGACCGAATCGTCCTTGTCGCTCTTCGGCCGGGAATCCTTGGGCTCGGTGAGGTCGCGCAGGGTCAGGTAGCCGGCGGTGGCCTGGTAATTGAGGACGCGTCCGCCAGGCAGCGTGAGGGTGTGATGGGTGACGACCGGGGCCGGCGCCTCGTTTTCCTTCGCGTCGGGTTTCTTGTCGGCGGCCTTTGGGTCAGGCGGGTCGGCGAGCGCGACGGAGGACGCGGCGAGCAGGGCAAGGGCGGTCAGAAGGCGAGTCATGATCGTTTTGCGGGATTGTACGCGCGCTTGCGAAGGTTGCACTTGCGATTTTGCGCGGGATGGGCTGCCTGCCCAAGAGAAAAGCGCGAAACTTTCCCGGGCTCCCTGCGGAGATACAAGTAGGATTCCACCATGAAAACCCCGCTTCTTTGCGTCTCCACCACGTTGACGCTCCTCGCCGGGAACGCCCGCGCGTTGACCGTGAGCGTCGTGACCTCCGACAACGGCTACCCCGCGCATCGCGTCGATTGGACGGATGCCGCCGGCCTGCCGCGCTCCGCGGTGCTGGTGGATCAAAATTCCATCGGCGCCGGGCCGTACACGGGCTACCTGCGCCGTTACACCTATCAATTCAACGGGCAGACACGCACCCGCCTCGGGCTGGAGCGCGACGCAGTCCAACACCATCCCTTACGCGATGCAGTGGGCCGAACCGGCCACCGTGGACGCCGAGATGGGACATGTCGCCACGTGGCCCATCAGCCTTTCCGATCAGGGGAGCGACACGCGCACCAGCGCGTACACGACTCCGCCCACTCTCTTCGATCCGCGGTCGCAGTCCGTGCCCGGCGGGCCGCTGCCGCCTATCCAGGCGTACGCTTTCCAGACCATCGAGTACAGCCTGGGCGCGGCCGGTCCCACCAACAGCAAGCGGCTGGCCTGGGGCGCGACGTTTGGGCGCGTCGGCGGATTCGACAACTTCGGATCGCCGGGGTTGGATGTCACCCAGTATTCACGTCATTCCGACGATCCCCTCAACCAGCCGCTGGCGGGGACCCGCGCCGACGGGCTGCTCATGGCGTACTCGACGTTCATCGTGCTCGGACCGCATGCGGGCAATTACGCGCTCGGGGCGGTCGGGCAGACCGTCTCGCAGATGGAAAACGCCGCGCAGGCGACGTTGTCGGCGACGATCGGCACAGTGGTGACCAGCGGCCCGGCGGGGAATGCGACGATCTCGTAGGTTCCAGCGGGTTATAATCCCACGTATGCGACGTGGGAAATCAACGCGGCGAACAACGCGGTCCAGGCGTCGTTGAACCCAGCCGCGGGTGCGCCGCTCGATCATCCGGTGATCGTCATCAAAGGGTACACCTCGCCGGTGTTGCCCGACTCGATCTCGATCAACGGGGTGAGTCAGCCCGGGGTAAACTATTTTGCGTCCGTCGACGCGGCGGGCCAGCGGCTGTTCATCACGGTGAACCAGAGCGTCTCGGCGGCGCTTTCCCTGCACGTGGCAGCGCCCACCAGCACGCCCACGCCGACTCCGGTTCCCCCGCCCGTCAGCGCGCCGACGGTTTCCGTGTCGGTGAAAGGCAGCCCGACGGCTTCAGAAGACGGGATGAAAGGGAAGTTCGTCGTCTCCCGCGCCGGGGCGGATCTTTCGGGAGGTCTGACTGTCCTCTTCAAGCTGAAAGGCTCCGCGCAGGATGGCGTCGACTACCAGGAAGTTTCGGGTTCGGTGACGATCCCGGCGGGCAGCGCGGATGCGAAGGTGAAGATCAAGCCAATCGACAATCAGGCGTCGGACGGCACGCGCACGGTCACCCTCAAGTTGCTGGCGAGCCCGACCGGCGCCTACATCGTCGCGAGCGGCTCCGCCAAGAAGGCGACGCTGTCCATTCTGGATAACGACTAGGAGTCAGGTCCAGTCGAGGTAGACGGAGCGGGACGTTCATGGAGGGATGCCCTCCGTGGCGTCCCCGATCAAAACGGGACGGGACGGAGCCCATCCCTCCAAAGGGGGCGCCCTTCGTTGCTGTGTCTCGCCAGCCGTGCGAAACTCCGCGACCGCCCATGAAAATTGCGACCTGGAACGTCAACGGCATCCGGGCGCGGCAGTTGGAAGTGCACGCCTGGATGGAGTCGGAGCGCCCGGACGTTGTCTGCCTGCAGGAACTTAAGGCCCTACCCACCCAAGTCCCAGCGCCGCTGCGCGAGATCGACGGCTATTGGAACTACTGGCACGGCGGCCCGAAGGGATATTCGGGCGTCAGCCTGCATGTGCGCCAGGAATTTGCCGCCGACCGCCCGGAGTTCTCGCATCCAGCGTTCGATCTGGAGAATCGGATCGTGGTTGCCCGGCTGGGCGACCTGCATGTCGCATCGGTCTACGTGCCTAACGGCGGGAAGGATTACCCAGCCAAACTGCGCTTCCTCGAGGCGTTGGCCGCTTACGCGGAGGCGCGGCGGCAGGAAGGCGGGGAGTTGATCATCTGCGGCGACGTGAACATCGCCCGGACCCCGATTGACGTGCATCCCACCCAACGCAAGGAGGTGATCGGTCAACTGCCAGAAGAGCGCGTACTCTTCGAGCAAATCCTTGCCGCGGGATTGACCGACGTGGGGCGCGCGCTGGCGCCGGACGACGAGCGCCTGTTTACCTGGTGGGCGCCGTGGCGCGAGATGCGCGCGCGCAACATCGGTTGGCGCCTCGATTACGTGTTGGCCAGCGCCGGCCTGGCAGCCCGGGCGGTGTCGTGTCCGGTGGAGGCGACGGTGGGGACGAGCGACCATGCGCCGGTGGCAGCGACGTTTGCGTGATGCTGTTGGAGCGGGGCGTCCGTGACCGACTGCAGCTTCCATCTGTAGCGGCGCAATGTGACACGGGAGATTGACCACACGATCAACTCAGGGTTGGATCGCGGGGCCGATCTCAGTGTTACACTGCTGCCAGAGCATATAAAGTAAAGCTATAGCCGCTCGACCATCCGAAGTCAGGGACGACACAGAGGTCGTCCCTCCAAATATTTGGAGGGATGGGCTCCGCCCCGTATACTTTTTAATGGCCGTCCCCGTGAGTTGCTGACGGCTACAATTCAATTTAATACGCTCTAGCTTCCCGGCCGCCAGTTCTCCAGGCGGCTGATCTGATGCTGACGGTAAAAGTGGAACGGCGAGGTGATGCTCAGATCCATGTCGATCTCCGCCGGACCCACTTCGCCGCCGGGGATCAACTGCGTGTGGAAGGTGAAATCCAGCTTCGCGACCGACGTGAATAACGCCACGCCCACCGGCGCGACCAGCGAGCCTTCGCCTTCGACGATTTCGTACGTCTTCTTGTCGATCATGAATCGGCCATGCAGTTGATTGACCACTTTTTCCTCGCGCGTAGCCGCCGGCTGATTGGGACGCGGCGAGTATTCAATCACGTAGCAGACGCGCCCGCGCACCGTGGCGTCCGCCGTCTGGGTGTACTGGAAACGCGGCGCAAGCCGGCGCAGGTTCATCACGGCCACCCGATGCTCGGCCTTCACCGTGTCGCCGTCCTGCCATTCGCCGCTTTGCTCGGACGCCGCCTGGCTCTCCGGCGTGGAAAGCGACTCCGGCTTTTCGCGATGAACGATCCGGGCAATCTTGCTCTTGAACACCTCGCCCGTCTCACGCAGGCGCTCGGTGGTGATGATCTGGTCGCACTCGAGCCCGAGGCGGTGCTCGTGCCGAAGCTCATCGTTGGCCACCGCCTTGAGCACGATTTCATACAGCGACGGGCCCACCCCCTTTGCGCTCACGACCACACGCGTGGGAGTCTGCGCGCCCAGATCGCCGGCGAAGAAAAGGAAAAAGGCGCCCAGTCCCGCGCGGTTTTTAAACGCGCGGCGAACAGAATTAAAATTCACGGCTGGAGAAAATGGGCGGCAAGGTTCAACTTGGGGGACTTTGCGTCCCAACTTATCTACGAATACGCGGTCCGACCGATCTTTTCGGCTCTTCCGGCTTTTTGACATCGATGTCCGGCTGCATTGGCTGTGGTTCCTGGTGGCGATCTGGCAATTCCAGAACCGCGGCTACCAATCGCCGGTGTTCGGCGCGATCGAGTACCTGGCGCTCTTCGGCATGGTGCTCATGCACGAGTTTGGCCATGCGCTCGCTTGCCGGCAAGTAGGCGGCGAGGCCCACGAGATCGTGCTGTGGCCGCTGGGCGGCGTGGCGTACGTCAGTCCGCCGCCGCGTCCGGGCGCGTTGCTGTGGGCGATCGCCGCCGGGCCGCTGGTCAATGTCGCGCTCATCCCGGTCATTTATCTCGTGGGCCACGGGGTCGACGCGCTCAACCTCGCCGCCCTCCCGGAGGATGGTTACCGATTGCTGGGTCATTTAAGCGTGATCAACTATGCGCTGCTGATCTTTAATCTGCTGCCGATCTACCCGCTCGATGGCGGGCAGATCCTGCGGGCGCTCTTGTGGTATTGGCTGGGGGAGGCGCGCAGCCTGAAAGTGGCAAGCATTCTGGGTTTGGTGGGGGCGGCGGGGCTGGTCGCGGTGGCGATCTGGGCGCAATCCTTGTGGATCGGCGTGATTGCGTTGTACATGGGGGTGCGTTGCTGGAGCAGCTTCAAGATGGCGGGCGCGCTGTCGATCCGGGAGAGCGCGCCGAAGCGGACGGGCTTTGCGTGCCCGGCCTGCAACGCGTCGCCGGCAGAAGGGGCGTGGTGGGTTTGCTCCGCGTGCGGATTGCAGTTTGACACGTTCGAGCACAACGCCGTGTGTCCGAACTGCGGGACCCTGCACTCGCTGACGGGCTGCCGGACTTGCCGCGCGCAGAACCCGTTTGAAGCATGGCGCTCGCCGGAGCCGTTGTTGTAAAGCCAGTCCGGGGTCGGCGCGTTTATTCTGGAAGCCGGCATCGGATGACCGCCCGGTCATCAACGCACGGTATTTGGAGGTTAGGGCCAAGTCCTTGCTGCCATCGTGATATTGGTTCGTCTGTCGAAACGTTTAAATCGTCCGCAGTGGTGGCAATCACCATTGCTACTTTGGAAAAGCGGCTATTGCACTTAGCAAGTATAAATTCGTCGATCTGTTCGGTAGTGACGTTCATAAAGATTGGGTGTAGCGGCCTACCTCACCCGAGAAGAAACATGATAAATACAAAAGATCCAGACGCCAGCCTCTGTTCGCTGCAGACTTTCAACCTTGCAAAAACACCGCGCCCGCGGCGGCCGCCAGTCCTACGACCAGCCATGGCGGGCAGCGCCCGAACACCAGTAATCCGTAGGCGCCCAGAGCCACCGCTACGTCCGCGGGCGCGTGAACGGCGCCAGTCCAAACCGGATGGCAGAGCGCCGCCAGGAGCAGCCCGACGACGGTTGCGTTCGCCCCGCGCAGAGCGCCTTGAGCGCCGGGAAGCCGACGCAAATTCTCCCAGAACGGGAGCACCCCCAGGACGAGCAAGCCCGTCGGCAAAAAGATGGCGCCCAGACACAACGCGCCTCCCGCCCAGCCGCCCGGCCGCGGCGGCGTCAGCGACGACCCGAGGTAGGCGGCAAACGTAAACAGCGGGCCAGGGAGCGCTTGAGCCAAACCGTACCCGGCCAGGAATCGATCATTGGCGATCCAGCCAGGCGCCACGGTTTCCGCTTGCAGCAGAGGGAGAACGACATGGCCGCCGCCGAAGACCAAAGCGCCCGAACGATAGAAACTATCGAAAACAGTCACCGCAGGATTTCCCGTCGCCGACCGCAACAGTGGCAGACCCAAGAGCAGGACAAAGAACATGGCAAGGAAAACCAGCGCGCTCCGGCGCCCGAGTCCCGGCGCCGCCAGCCCAACGTCGGGCGCCGGGCTTTCGCCGCTTGGGTCCACCCGCAAGAGCGCCCATCCGAAAAGCGCGCCGGCCGTCAGGACGGCTGCCTGTCCCCAAGCGTGGGTCGAGAGAGCAAGCGCCATCCCCGCCGCGATCAACGCGACCGACGCACGCACGCGGTCGGGACATAGCCGGGCAGCCATGGCCCAGACCGCCTGTGCCACCACGGCGACGGCGGCCAGTTTCAACCCCTTGAGCCAGCCGGCGTGGCCGACATCGCCGATGGCGGCGATGCCATAGCCGCAGAGCGTCATCAACACGGCGGAGGGCAAGGTGAACCCGAGCCACGCCAGCAGCCCGCCCGGCAACCCGCCGCGCAGCAGCCCGATGGAAAAGCCCAACTGGCTGCTGGCCGGGCCCGGCAAGAACTGGCAGAGCGCGACGAGATCGGCGTAAGCGGCCTCCGAAAGCCAGCGCCGCCGCCCGACGTATTCCTGGTGAAAGTAACCCAGATGCGCCACCGGACCGCCAAACGAAGTGCAGCCCAACTTGAGCGCCGCCGCGAAGATTTCCCGCCGGGAAGGATTGAAGGGGCCGTTCATCGCAAGAAGCGGTTCTTTGATAATCCAATTTGGGCCTCTTCCAAGCATGCTTCCTTTCGTCTGCGCTCCTGCTATGTCTATTCGCATGGCCCTTTGGTTCTGGTACGCAGTCGCCGCCGCCGTCCTCTATGGCGCGCATCAGATCTTCACCCGCCTCGCCTCCGATCACATCGGCGAGGGAGCGGGCGGATTCGTCGTCGAAGGCGTGGCCGCTCTCAGCATCCTTTGCTATCTGGGTTTTCTTTACTTCACCGGACGCTGGAACCAGAAGTTCGACCGCGAGGGTTTTTATTATTCCGTCCTCACCGGCATTTGCGTCGGCGCCGGCACCGTCGCGTTTTTTCTGCTTTTTCAGCGCGGGGGTCCGCTTTCATCCGTACCGGTCATTTTAGCCGGTGGCGCGGCGATCATGGCGATTGCAGGCATTCTCTTTTTCCATGAGCCCGCTTCCTGGCAGCGAATTCTAGGCGTCTCTCTTGCCATCGCCGGTCTCTTTTTACTCCGGCGCTAGCGCTTCATATCGGCCACGCGACTTTATACCAACTTCAGAAATCATCTGGATATTGAAAAAGGACCGCCTCCAAACCGGTTCTCCTGAGCAGCGAGCTTGCGAGCGTCGCTGCTCATGAACCGCGTGGGTGTCGAAGCGAGCAAGCGAGCTGCCCGAGAGGCAATCAATCATGGGACGGCACGGAGGCCATCCCTCCAAACCGGTTGGAGCGACGCCTGGTTCATCACTCCCTCTTCCACTCGCGCCGCGCGAATGAAGGGACCTCAACATAACGGCTTTAAATGGCCAGCCAGATCATTGCGGAAGATGGAAACACTCGTCCTTCCCGCGTGACCTTTTCCCGCCGTCTTTCAATGAACACCGGCTCCGTTCGGCCTCCGGTGAATACCGCTGGTTTTTGGTCCGCGCCGAGCCGCAGCGCGACCCGGCAACCGGGGAGACCATCCAAGTGGTACGGGACCTCCACGGACATCGAGCAGGCCCACCGCGAATCGGAGGATCGCTTCTCGCTCGTGGTTCAATCCATCCAGGATTACGCAATCTACATGCTGGATGCACAAGGCGCGTCACCACTTGGAACAAGGGCGCCGAGAAGATCAAGGGATACACCGCCGAGGAGGTGATCGGACGGCACACCTCCTTTTGCTCGACGCCGGAGTGCCTCGCCGCCGGCAAGCCCGCGCAGGAACTCGCGACCGCCGCGCGCGAAGGCCGCTGGCAGGAGGGAAATCTGGCGGTTGCGCAAGAACGGCGAACGCTACTGGGCCGACGAACTCCTCGTAGCCCTCCGCGGCGAGGACGGCCAACTCATTGCCTACGCCAAATTCGGCCGCGACCTTTCCGACCGCAAACGCCTCGAAGACGAACGCGCCCGTTCATGAGCCATCTCATCAAGCCGTTCCTGCCCGAGGGAGTTGGAGGCGCTCCTGCTTCAGGCGCGGGTCGCGCCGATGGCGGCTTAAGGGATGGCCCCCCTTTGGAGGGATGGGCTCCGTCCCGTCCCTATTTTGGATTGGAGGCGGCACCCCGCGGCCATCCATTGGGGGACGCCACGGAGGGCATCCCTCCGGGAAGTTGGCGGTTGCTTCCCGCGAGCCGCGCGTGATGTTTTTTCATGAGACTTTTATCCTCCGGATGGCTGGCGATTGTCATCTTCGCCATCGCGCTCGCGCCTGCGGCGGGGCGGGCCGAACCGCCAAAGTCGCAAAACGCAAAATGCGTCCTCACGCTGGACCCCGAGATCGATTGTCCCGCGTGCGAAGACGGCATCAAACACGTGCTGGTAACGGCGCGCGGAGTGCAGTCCGCGGATCTGGATGTCCTGAATAACCGCATTACGGTGCGTTACGATCCGGCGCGGATAAACGTCAAAGCGTTAATCGGCCGGATTTCCGTCACCGGGTACACAGCCAGCGAGGTGAAATAGAGGGGCGTCGGCAGGACTGCCAGCCGATTAAGACGCCAGCCAGTCTTTTAGTTCTGCCGGCGAAAGCCCGGAGTGGAGGCGAGGGGAGTCGAACCCCTGTCCTGACAACCGTCTGCCTGAACATCTACATGCGTAGCCGGTGATTGGTTTAAGAGAGACGATTGGCGCCGGCACGGTACCTCCCTCCGAGCGACCACGTAATATGTTTCACTCCTGGCGCGGCCACTCCACCAAAAGAGCTAGCCCACTGTCATCGTCTCCGGCCCCAGCGGGCGTCGAACCGGAAACGCTTGCAGTCAATTAAGCCGCAAGAGCGAGATCGTTGCGATCTGCGTTTATTTGTTTTTGATCCGAGGTTTTAACGAGGCCAACGAATCATCCTCGGCATGCCGCCCAAGCTTCCGACCGTCAGTCGAAACCAGTGCGCCCCCGTTTGCCCAGTTACGGAAAACAAGGAGCTTCTATCCTAGCACATCGCTGCGTCCGCGCAAGGGCGCAGTCTGCAGATCCCCGCGGAGTGCGTTCAGGGGTCGAGGAAGTAATTCATGCTCATGGCGCGAGCCTTGCGTTCCTCGGGGGTGGAGGAATACAGGAAAGGGTCTATCTCGGCATGTTGCGAGAACGAGCGGAAGAAATAGTCGCCCAGCAGCGACCGGAACTGCTCCGGCGCCAGCACGGCGCGCGCTTTGCCCAACGCGTCCGCCGCCGCCGGCACATCCCCTTTTTGCAAAGCCTGCGCCGCGGCCGTCAACAGCCAGTACCCGGACGGCGCGGGAGCGGCCAGGCGCCCGTTGATCTCCGCCTGGAGTTCTCCGCCGCGGCCGACCTCGATGAGGCTCAGGCGCCGGGCGAAGTCGATGTATTCGCGCTGGGGCTCGGCGTAGGCCGTTGCGTTGACGTCCAGCCGGGCAATCGCCTCGCTGAATTTATCGATCGCCTCGGTGAGGCTCCCGATGCGGCGCAGGGTTTCCGCCCAGTTCAGGAGGTTTGGCACGTTGGCCGGATCGACCTGCGCCACGGCCTGGAAGCAGGGAACAGCGGAAGTAAAACGGCGCCAGCGCACGAAGTTGAACGCGCGCGCCGCTTCGATCGTGGCCCGGGCCCCCGGGGGAGACGAGGCGCTCACCGACCGGGCGAGGTCCGACTCGGCGTCATTAAAGGAACCAAGGCGGCTGTTCAGAGAGCCGCGGAACGCCTGCACCAAGGGGTCGAGCGCGGTGGTCTTGGAGAGATCGTTGAGCAGCCGCAAGGCGGCCGGGAGATCGCCGGCGCGCTCGGCGGCGTGCGCCTTGCGGAGTTGCGCGGCATCCCCGTCCCGCCAGGAATTGGCAACGGCAGCTTCCGAGGCCTGGCTCCCGTCGGCGGCCACAACATTGCCCCGGCCGGCGACATACCCGAGCAGCACGAGGCCCGCGGCGGTGAGCAGCCCCAGGATGATCCAGCGCGACCCCCCGCGCTCGCGTTCGCCGGTGCGCCACCGCAGTTCAGAGGGGACCGCCTTGAATTTGGGCAGGATGGGAGTCGCCTTCGCCTCGGCAGAGCGCGGGACCGGCGCCTCCTCGGCAATGGCCGGCGGCGCCTCGGCCACAGGCATGAAACGGTTGACCGGACTCGCGGACCGCGCTGGTTCACCGGTTTGCCTGCGCCGCATCGCCATCTCGAGCGCCGAACTGAGGAGTGCGACTTCGTCGATCTCGCTGGACTCCTCTTCGTCGCCCCCCTCCTGCCGTCGATAACGAGTCTTCGGCTTGAGGAATTTGGCAATTTCCGACGCCGGCTCCGTCCCGGGAGCCGGGGACGGCGGTCCAGGCTGCACCAGCGGGACAGATGATTCGGAAGGGGGAGAAGAATCGTCGCTCACTCGAGTCGCGGTAGCAGGAACGTGGGATGGAGCATCGACCTTAACCGCCGGCGCGCGACTTAGAAAGCACGAATGCCGCCGCTTTGAATAGTTAATGGCTGGCACAAGCAAGCAACGGTCGGCGGGCGATTGAGAAAGAAGACCTTCCCAATTTTGCAATGAAGACCGCCCCCATCACCCGAGACGAGATTCTCGAGACCGAGCTTCTCGAAGCCACAGGACGCGGCGATCGGGCGAGCTTCCAGGAATTGCACGCCCGGTATGCGGGAGTGCTTTTTTCCACCGCCTACCAAGTTCTCAACGATCAAGCCGATGCCGAAGACGTTTTGCAGGACGTGTTTGTGCAGATCTGGGACAAGGCCAAACTTTACGACCGCAGTCGCGGCAAGCCGTTGACGTGGGCGATGACGCTCACGCGCAACAAGGCGATCGACCGGCTGCGCTCCGCCCAGCGTCGGCGCCGGCTCAAGGACGAAATCGAGAAGGAAACCGTCGCGCTGCAGACGCCGGGCAGTTTGCAGGCTGCCGGGGGCGACTCTTCCGATCAGGTGTACGCGCTGGAGAAGGGGAAGATCATTCGCAGCGCGGTGCTGCAGCTCTCGCGGGAGCAGCGGGAGGCAATCGAAATGGCGTTCTTCGGCGGGCTGACGCAAAACGAGATTGCGCAGCGGTTGGACGAGCCGCTCGGGACGGTTAAGGCGCGGATTCGGCGAGGGATGATCCGGTTAAAGGATCTCATCGAGCCGCGGCTGTGATCGGGCATTTTCCGACGGTCTGCTACGGCGCCACGACGCTTTGCAGGTCAACGAACACCGTGTTGTTGGTCTCATCGGTTTCCGCGAACTTGTTCGCCGGGTCGATCACCACCACCACGTAGCGATATTTGGTGCTGGCCGCCGCCAGCAATGCGGCGGGCACCGGAAACTTGTACTTCACGCCCAAAGTCGCGGCCGTCTTGCCTGCCTGTTTAATCTTGATCGGCAACATGAGCGGTGACACCGCCGAGCCGAGTTTCGTCACATCGATCTTCAATTTATAACCCGATGGATTATTCAGGGTGGGCGCGCCTTTCGCCAGCTTCAGCGGCAGGGGCAGCAACGTCGAATCGCCTGCCGTCACCGGCGTGAGAACAGTCGGGCTCGTCGAGAGATAAACCCCCACCTCCACCCCCTTCGCCTTCGCGTCGCCCAGGTTGGTGATCGTGTACGAGCCGGAAGCTTGATAGATCCCGGAATCATCCAACGCCACCGAAGTATCTGTCAGGGCGCCTGCCAGATCCACGGAAGGACCCGTCGGCGGCGCCGTCACCGTGAATGTCCGCGTCGCGGTGCTCGTGCCGGCGCCATTGGTCGCGCGGAAGGTCACCTGATAATCCCCCAGCACCACGTCAACCGGCGTCGCGCCGACGATCGCGCCAGTTTTTGTTTCCACGCTCAGGCCGTCGGGCAAACCGCTCGCCGTGATGGAATCCACGGCGACCGTGCCATCGGTCGCGACAATGTAATTGACGCCGTCTCCCGCGACGATCACCCCGCCCGCCGACGCGATGATGACCGGCGCATGGGCAGCCGTCGTACCCGCGTTGGCCGCCGTGGTGGCGAGGAGACCGTTATCGGCCGTGTGCGGGTCGCTCTGGTCGGCCTGCACCCCGGCGCCGATCGTGTCGATCCCGGGGCTGTCGGCCGTGAAGACCAGGACGAAAGTCTCCGGCGTCGTGCCTGCCGGGAGATCGGCCAGCGGGAAGTTCAATACGTTGCCGTTCGCCACGATCCCCGGCGTGCTGGCCGAGGCAACCAGCGTCATCTTGGAATCTTTCACGAAATACCCCTGGATGTTCGTGGCCGTCACCGACCCCGCCTTGTTGTTGGTCAGGGTGAAGGTGTACGTGATCCGCTGGCCGACGACCACCGGGTCAGGGCTGTCGACCACGGTGAGGCCCAGATCCGCCGTGCCCGCTACCGCGGCATCCTGCACGGTGGTCGTGATTGAGCCGTTGCGGTTGTAAGTCGTAGGATCGGCGCTCGCGGCGGTGAACCCGCCGGTGAGCGTGTACTGGCCCGCCGTGTTGGCGAGGAACGTAAACGTGAACGATTCGTTGGTGTTCTTGGCCAGATCGGCCGCCGAGAAGGAGAGGGTGTTGCCGTCCGTCACGATGGGGCCCGTGTTGGTGCTGGAAACCAGCGTGAAGGAATCCGGTTTGACGAACTGCCCCTTGATTCCGGTGGCCGTGTCGGGGCCGTCGTTATTGGTCAAAGTCAGCGTGTAGGTGACCTGCCGCCCGACGGAAACCATGTTCGCGCTGGACGTGATCGCCAGCACCAGATCCGCCGAAGTCGTCCCGCCGCCGCCGGGGGTCACGACCACGCTGTCGCCGAAGGCGTAGGTGGCGTTGAACGAGCCGCTGTTATCGGTGTAGCCGTGAGCCGGCTGGGGGGTGGTGCTGGCATTGCCGCCGTCCGCGATGCCCAGGAGCAGCACGCCTGCGCCCGTGGGCACGTTGAATTTCTGCACCGTGCCGTCGGCCGCCTTGCCATCCCCGATGAAGAACACCTGCCCGAGAGCGGGCGAGAGGGCGGTGAAGTCCGTGCCGAGGCCGTTCGCGGTGAAGTCGAGGCTGGTGGGAGCGGTCTGGCCGGTCTGCGAGTTATCCGATGCCAGGTAGACGCCGATGAGCGCGCCGGTCTTCGGCAGCGCGTAGCCGGAAATGCCGTTGAGCGCGCTGACGTACTCGGGCGCGAAGTACGCGCCGCCGTCGGGAAGGTTCGCGCCCTGGCCGCCGTTGGAGCTGTTCTCGTCGATGAACACGCCGCCGGTGACGCTCGGGAAGCTGATCGAACCCGTGCCCGCTTTGTCATACACGTCGATGGAAACCGGTTGCGTGCCGACGTCGAGGCTGGCGGCGGCCGCGGGGTCGATCTGGTCAACGTCCGCGTTGTAGACATTGGCGTAACCGGAGATCGTGATGGTATCTCCGCTGACCCCGCCCGCATTGCTCCAGCGCGGCTCGATGGCCTGGCCGGTCGGGAGGTCGATCTCGCCGGTGCCGTCGGGGTTGATAATGGCAACGCCCACCCCGCTGCTGCCCGAAGCTTGGGCGCAGAGTCTCGTGCCGTCCGGCGACCAGGACACACTGGAGAAAGCGCTGCTGCTGGGAAACGTATACACCAAAGTTGGCGTAACGGTGACGGGATCGACGGTGTAGAACCCGTAGCTGGAGCTTTGCCCCGTGCAGGCGATTTTTGTGCCATCGGGCGACCAGGCAGGGTCATGCAGGTCGAGGTCGTAGCCGGTGATTCGCTGGATGGGCGCCGAACCGTCGATGGGCACGACGTAGATGCCATAGTTATAATTCGCGCCGGTGTAATCGTAACCGGAGACGGCGATCTTCGTGCCGTCAGGCGACCAGGTGGGATGAGAGGACCCGTTGGGGTAGTAGTTGGAGCTGAGCTGCACGTAGCCGGTGCCGTCGGCATTGCACACGCCGATGTTCGTGCCGGCGCAGGCGAGTTTTGTGCCATCGGGCGACCAGGCGACGCGGTAGACTTGCGTTAATCCACTGAGCGGCACGAGATTGGCGCCGTCGGAGTTCATCACGTAAATCGTGTTGTTGACTCCGCCGTAGAAGGCGATCTTCGTGCCGTCGGGAGAGAGGTCGGGGAGGAGGCAGTCGGCCGGTTCGCGGGTGAGTTGGGTGAGACCGCCGCCGTTCGGACTGACGGAGAAGATCTGGTAGTGCTGCTGGTGATCGGTGCCTTCGGTGGAACTTTGGTAGAACACGATGCGCCCCGGAGGCGTGGCGGCGTGAGCGCCGACGGCGGCAACGATCAGCAGGGAACCAACTCGAAGAGCCGCGCGAAGCGAGAGGGAAGGCAGGTTCGTCATAAGGGAAGAGAAGGGGGAAACGGGGTTCGTTTTCTTATCCTGATGGACAAACGCGATCGATATTCCCAATGGGAGCCGAAAAAAAATGGGCGCGCGTTTCGATTTCAGCCGAAAAGATGGTCAAATTGACCGTGCGGACCGATCCAGACCCATGTGACAGTATCACCGCGGCGCTCCCCTACCGCGCGGAGATCGAGTGTGACGCGTGCAGAGTAAAGGTGGGCGTGTCCAGCGAGTTTTTTGAAACGCAGTGAAGCATGGCTTGGATCTTCGCTGAACAGACCGAAGGCCCGAAGGGCGGCGGCTCGTTCTTCAGGACGAAGCTTCGCGTGGCAACGCCAGAAGCTCGCGGTCGCCCGCGAGTTCACAGCGATTTAAGGTCCAGCGGCTCCGATCCCTCGTCCAGGGCGGCCTTCACAAACGCATCCAGCTTAGGATACCCGTTGGAGTTGGACAGAATTTCTTCCCAACGCCGATCTCCCTCTTTGGCCAGAAGAAATTGGGCGAAATCAGCGACTTCCGAACGTTTATCGGCCGGAAGGGCTTCACATGTCGCGATGATTTCCTCGGTGCCTGCGCTCATCTGTCCAAGCTACCAAATGGGCGTTCAATACTCAAACGCAGTCTGTGGAAAAGGAGAAGCGCGGGCGCGTCGCAGAAACACTGTCCTCTCTGGGCATCGAAGATGGACGCTATGGACGCTATGGACAGGATGGACAGGATGGACGGGATGGACAGAATGGGAGCGCGGAGCCTTTTCTTCTTTCAGCGTCAGGTCCATCGCGTCCATCGCGTCCATCGCGTCCATCGCGTCCATTCTGTCCATAGTCCATCCTTGATGCCCCTTGCCAAAGACGGCTCCCCCACTGAATACTCGCGCCCGATCTCCCGTCGTAAATGCCCTTGATGACTGTCACCCCTCCCCCACTCGAACGCATCCGCGTTCGCGCCAAGTTCTTCTCCCGGGGAAATCACAAAGTCTTCCTCAAAGGAATCACCTACGGCCCCTTCAAACCAGACGCCGAGGGCGACTTCGTCGGCACGCCCGAGCAGCTCCGGCGCGACCTTACCCAAATGCGCGAACTCGGCGTCAATCTCCTGCGCATTTACCACGTGCCGCCCCGCTGGTTTCTCGACATCGCCGCAGAATTCGGGATGCTCGCCCTCATCTCCATCCCGTGGGCGGAACACGTCGAATTCCTCAACCAACGCAAGATTCGCGCCGGGATCATTAAGACGATCCGCGAGGCGGTGGGCCGCCATAAGGGGCACTCGGCCATCTTCGGTTACCTCGTGGGCAACGAAATCCCCACCACCATGGTGCGCTGGCTCGGGGTGCGGCAGGTCACCGAGTTCCTGGAAAAACTCATCAACGTCGCCCGCGCGGTCGATCCGCTGGCACTCTATTCCTACGCGAGTTATCCGCCGACGGAGTACCTGCTGCCGCAAAACGTCGATTTTTGCACGTTCAACGTCTACCTGCACAACCAGCGCGACTTTGAAAACTACCTCCTGCGCCTGCAAAACCTCGCCGACGAGAAGCCCTGCATCATGGGCGAGTTCGGCATGGACACGATCCGCCACTCGGAGCAAGAACACGCCGAGATGCTCACCTGGCACGTCGAAAGCGTGGTGCGGTGCGGGCTCGCCGGGACGATCATCTACGCCTGGACCGACGAGTGGTTCACCGGCGGGATGGAAATCACCGATTGGGCCTTCGGCGTGGTCACGCGCGAGCGTCAGCCGAAGAAGGCGTTCTACGCCCTGAAGGACAAATGGGGCGGCGGAGACGACGAGCACGTCACCCGGCGCGTCAAGCTGCCGAGCTACCCGAAGGTCTCGGTGATCGTCTGCTCCTACAACGGCGCGCAAACGCTCGAGACGTGTCTCGCCTCGCTCCTGGAAATCGACTACCCGAATTACGAGATCGTACTGGTCGACGACGGCTCGAAGGACCGCACCCCGGAGATCGTGGCGAGCTTTGCCCATAACCCCAAGCTCGTCCCCGTGCGCCAGCCAAACATGGGGCTTTCCTACGCCCGCAACGTCGGCGCGAAGACCGCCACGGGAGACATCTTTGCCTACACCGACGGTGATTGCATGGCCGATCCGGACTGGCTCTATTATCTTGTCGGCACGCTGCTCAGCGGCCCGTACGCGGGGGTTGGAGGGCCCAACATCTCGCCGCCCGCGGCCAACTGGGTGCAAGCCTGCGTCTCTGCGGCGCCGGGCGGCCCGAGCCACGTGCTCCTCACCGATGTCGTCGCCGAGCACATCCCCGGGTGCAACATGGCGTTTCACCGCTGGGCGTTTGAAATGGTCGGCGGCTTCGACCCGGAGTACCGCAAGGCCGGCGACGACGTCGACTTCTGCTGGCGATTGCAAAACGCCGGGCAGGTGATCGCGTTCAGCGCCGCGGCCATCGTGTGGCACTACCGGCGGTTCACGCTCACGGCGTTCAAACGGCAGCAGGAAGGCTACGGCGAGGCCGAGAGCATGCTGCGCTTTAACCACCTCATCTTCTTCGGCCCCACCGGCACCGCCCAGTGGAAGGGCAATATCTACGGCGCGCCGCGGTTCACGTGGCTGGTCAACAAGCCGATCGTCTACCACGGCGTCTTCGGCCACGGGCTCTTTCAATCGATCTACCCCACCCCGCGCTCGGTCGTCGCCGACTACGTGAGCAGCGTCGAGTGGTTCGCGTTGACGCTCTTCGTCTTCGCGGTGGCCTTCCCGATCGAGAAGCTGCGGATCGTGCCGTATTTGATGTTCGGCGCGACGTTCCTGGTGGCGCTCTCGTACATGATCCACGCGCGGCTGGAGGCAAAGTTCGACACCATCCCGGCGCGCATCCTGGTCATGATCCTGGCGTTTACCCAGCCGCTCGTGCGCGGATGGGCGCGATATTACACGTGGCTTAAATTCAAGCGCACGCCGGGGTCAGTCATCGCCGCGCCGCACGATTACGAGCATTCGGCCAACCGCTGGATTTCACTGACCAACCGCCGCTACTGGAACGAGACCGGCGTGGGCCGCGAGGCGCTCATCGAGGAGGTGGTGAAAGCGCTGGAGACGGAAAACTGGCGCTACTCGACGGATACCGGCTGGAAGGATTGGGACATCCAGATCTACGGCAACCTGTGGTGGAACATCCGGTTAAAAACGGTGACCGAATACCACGGCGGCCCCAAGTGCCTGACCCGCGTTCGGGCCAGCTATTCGCCGGTGGTGACCACCGTGCTCACGAACATCATCCTGTTGATGATCCTCGCGTACCGGCAGGTCTTCGCGCACACGCCGCTGCACGATCATTGGGCGCTTGCGGCGTACGGGGCGTTTTTGTTGTTCATCTACTACCGGGCGTTTCAACTCAAGCTGCGCGTCTCCGACCTCGTGGAGACGGCGGCGCACAAGTGCGGGTTGGCGCGGATCGTCGGCGGCGGGACGAAGCCGGCTGCCCGGAAGCCGCTGCCCGACGGCTCGGCGACAGCTTCGCCGCAACCGTAGATTTGAAAATTGCCGTGCGTCTCCCCCCATGGACTCCAGCCGCTCTCCCGCGCCTCTTCCCGGCGGGGATGAACAGGACGTCGCGTGGATGCGCC
This sequence comes from uncultured Chthoniobacterales bacterium, assembly GCA_964249195.1. Lineage (GTDB taxonomy): Bacteria > Verrucomicrobiota > Verrucomicrobiia > Chthoniobacterales > SZAS-18 > CAXUAZ01. The sequence continues at coordinate 9,860 of CAXUAZ010000016.1, read as the reverse complement.
GCGTGCGCGACGGCGACCGGGAGGCGTTTGCGGCGCTCGTGGAGTGCCATCAAGCGCGGGTGGTCGGCACGGTCGCGCGCATGCTCGGTGGCGACGCGGCCGACGCGGAAGACATCGGCCAGCAGGTGTTCCTGCGCGTGTGGAAGTCGGCGGGGCGCTACGAGGCCACGGCAAAATTCACAACGTGGCTTTACACAATCACGCGCAACCTGGTGTTCAACGAACTGCGGCGGCGCAAGCTGCGGCCGACGTCCAGCCTGGATGCGGTGGGCGAGTCAGGCGAGATGCAGTTCCGCGATGCGAGCGTGGAGGCGCCGGACGTTAACCTACTGGCCGGCGAACTGCAGGCCGCTATCGCGGAAGCCATCGCCGCGCTGCCCGAGACGCAACGGCTGGCGATCGTGCTGCGGCGGTACGAGGAACTCTCGTACGAAGAAATCGGCGCCGTGCTCAAGCTGACCGTGCCCGCGGTGAAGAGTCTCCTGTTTCGCGCCCGCACGGAACTCCGCTTACGCCTCAGCCGTTATCTGGATACGTAACCCACTGGAGGGGCACGCTCCGTCGTGCCCCATATTGGATCGCCGCATGGGGCGCCCCGCGAACCAATCCACAAATGGGGCACGACGGAGCGTGCCCCTCCAGGGGGTTTCAGAGCCGGCCGCGCTGGTGGTAAAAATCCACCCGGTCCTGCACCGTCTCCACGTAATTGCGCGTGCTGGGGATGTCGATGCGCTCCTGTAAATCATGGCTCGTCGCCTGCGGCTCGCCATCGACTTTATCCGTCCAGCGCTTGACCCGGCTGCGGCCGGCGTTGTACTCGGCTAGGGCAAATGGCAGCGGGTTATCCTTCCCGCAGTAACGCTTCAGGGAACGCGCGAGCAACCACGAGCCGGCTTCGATGTTCGTCTTGGGGTCATACAGATCCTCGGGCTTGAACCCCTCCACTTTCGCGCTCTTGATCCACTCCGAAGCCGCCGCCAGCGTCACCTGCATCAACCCGCGTTCGCCGTCGAGCCCCGCTTTTTCGGGATGGAAACGGCTCTCGCGCCAGACGACCGCTTTGACCAACATCGGGTCGATCCCCTGCCGGGCGGCGACTTCGCGAATGATGTCGTCGTACCGGTGGAACCGCTGGTTGAACACCAGTTCGTACGCCGTGTACTCAGGGTCCGAAGCCGTCGCGAACACCCAGCCCGCCGCCAGGATCACCGCGAGCGCGAGGCAGGCGCAGATTCTGATCACCAGGCGCAACATAGGCAGGAAACTAACATGCCCGCCCGCGCACGCAATTGTGTGGCCACCGGGACGCCCATATAGTCTCTCCCTTGACCTCGCCGCCCACCATCGCCCGCGTAATCGTCGACCGCTCGGCGGACCAGGATTTCGACTACACGATCCCGGAGGAGCTCCAATCCAAAGTGGTGGTCGGCAGCCGGGTGCGCCTCCCTTTTCGCAACCGCGCCGCGCTCGGCACCGTGGTCGATCTGCCGGAAACGAGCGCTGTTCCCACCGCCAGCCTGCGCCCGTTGACGGCGCTAGTCGGCGATCGGCCGGTCGTCAGCCCGACGTTGATCGAACTCGCGCGCTGGATGGCCGATTACTACTGCTGCCCGGTCGAGGCGGCGATGCGCAGTGTGCTGCCGCAGGTCATTCGGGACGCCGATCTCGAACACAAGAAACGCCTTTTCGCCCGGCTCGCCCGCACCGTTTCGCCTGATGAAATCGCCGCTGTGCGCAAGAAAGCGCCGCGGCAGGCGGATGTCCTCGCCGCGTTGCAGGAAACCGGCGCCCCGCTCGCCGTCGCCGAGCTTTCGCAGCGCTGCGGCGCCTCGCACCAGACGCTCGCCGCGTTGGCCAAAACCGGGTTGGTCACCACGGCAAATGAAGAGGTCGAGCGCGATCCGTACGAGAACGAAAAATTCCTCGCGAACGCCCCGGAGACGCTCACGCCCGAGCAGGCGGTCGCCATGGAGATCGTCAAGACTGCGCTGGCCGCGCCGCCGGCGGAGCGGAAGCCGATCCTGTTGCATGGTGTGACCGGCAGCGGCAAGACGGAGATTTATTTGCAATCCATCGCGCTGACCCTCGCGCGGGGCGAAACCGCGCTCGTGCTCGTGCCGGAGATTTCGCTCACGCCGCAGACGGTCGAGCGTTTCAAGAGCCGGTTCTCGGAGTCGCAGGATGCGGTTGCCGTGTTGCATAGCCATCTCTCGGCGGGAGAGCGCCACGATGAATGGCACAAGATCAATCGCGGCAAGGCGCGGATCGTGATCGGCGCGCGCTCGGCCGTGTTTGCCCCGCTGGCGCGGCTGGGGTTGATCGTCGTCGACGAGGAACACGAGACCTCGTACAAACAGGAGGAAGCGCCGCGCTATCACGCGCGCGACATCGCCGTGTTGCGCGCGCGGCTGGAAGGCTGCGCGGTGATTCTGGGGAGCGCCACGCCATCGATCGAGAGTTACTACAATGCCACGACCGACAAATACGCGCTTTCCGTTCTCACCCTGCGGATCGATGACCGCCGCATGCCGCACATCCGCGTGATCGATCTGCGCCAGGAGCGGCTGCGGCAGAAGCAATCGCCGCTTGTTCTCTCCGAAAAGTTGCGCACCGCTATCGAGGCCCGGCTCGCGAAGTCGGAGCAGACCATCCTGTTCCTCAACCGGCGCGGGTTTGCCACCTCGCTCCTCTGCCCCGCGTGCGGGCATGTCTGCCAATGCATCAACTGCAGCGTGTCGCTCACGTTCCACCAATCGGCCGACCGGCTGGTGTGCCATTTGTGCGGGCACCAAGCCGCCGTCCCGCGCCGTTGCCCGGAGTGCAACGACCCCGCCATCCGCCAGGCCGGCCTCGGCACGGAGCGCGTGGAGGAGGTAGTCAAAAAAGTATTCCCCACGGCGCGGGTGCGCCGGATGGACGCCGACACGATGACCCGCAAGGACGCCTTCCGCGAAGCGCTCGGAGCGTTCCGCACCGGCAAGATCGACATCCTGCTCGGCACGCAGATGATCGCCAAGGGGCTGCATTTTCCCAACGTGACCCTGGTGGGCATCATCAACGCCGATCTCGCGTTGCACCTGCCGGATTTCCGCGCGGGCGAGCGGACGTTCCAACTGCTCACCCAGGTTGCAGGGCGGGCCGGGCGCGGAGAGACGGAGGGCGAGGTGTTCGTGCAGAGTTTCACGCCGTTCAGCCCGTCGATCCAGTTCGCGCGGCACCACGACTTCGATGGGTACTGGCAACAAGAGATCGATTTTCGGCAGAAGTGCGTCTTCCCGCCGTTCGTGCATCTGATGTTGATCACAGTGCGCGGCGCCCATCAGGAGCGCGCGAAGTTTTCCGCGGAGACACTAGCGCGCCGCCTGCGCGAGGTCTTGCCGGAGAACGCCAGCATGGGTGAACCCGCGACCGCGCCGCTGGAGCGGCTCAAGGGTCAGTTCCGCTTCCAACTCCTCCTGCGCACCCCCTCCCCGCTCAAGCTGAGCCGGATCGTGCGCACCGTGCTGGCAAAGCTCCAGTTGCCCACGGACGTGATCGCCACGGTGGACGTCGACCCGCTCCAATTGTTGTAGGCCGGGTCGCCGATCCGGGTAAAGCGCGCCCTCCTTTATAATTGCGCTCCCTTTCTTACTTTTCAGGGGTCGGAAACGTCACGCCTTCGTAGATTTCCTCCAGCGGAAGTTCAACCTCCACGCTGTCGAGCCGGAGGACTTGGGATGGGTCGCGCAAGTCTTCGTACTCCCAAACCCCGTCGTCGCGCAGCCAGTGGCGCTCGACGCGACGCGTCCACGGGGTGACCAGGACGTATTCGCGCAGGGTGTCGAGCCGGCGATAACGCGCAAACTTATCCCGCCGGTCGAAGTCTTCAGTGCTGCGGGAGAGGATTTCGAAGATGACCTGCGGATTCAGCAGGCTGGGCGGCTCCTGAGCTTTGCCTTCAAACTTCGGCTCGCCGCAAAGCGCCATGAGGTCGGGATAGGTGTACATATCGCCGGCGGCCACGCGCAGACGGATGTCTTGAGCGAAGAAATCACAGGGGCGGCCGCGAAATTTGGTTTGAAACTGCGCGATCAGATTTTTGAGCACCTGCCAATGCTCGATTTGCGTTCCGGCCATGGCGAAGATCTCGCCGGCGATATACTGGCTTTTGTAGTCCGCCCGGTTTTCAAGTTCGAGGTATTCCTCGGGCGTAAAGAACCGTTTGGGCAGTGCACTCATGGCTAGGGAATGAAAACCTTTTCACCCGTTGAATGCAACCGTGGCGACACCAAAAGAGCCGTCTCCGGCTTTGCGGGGGCTTGCAATTCGCTGCCACGGCGGCGTTAATCGATTTCCCCCCTCTCTCGATGACGACCGCCAACAAAATCACCGTGGTCCGGATCCTCCTGATCCCGGTGTTTGTGCTCCTGGCGGTCTACTACGGCCAGAGCTTGCAAGACGGTCAGCCCCAGGAAAACCTGCGCTTTGCGGCGATCATGGTGTTTCTTCTGGCGGCCATAAGCGATGGACTCGATGGCTACGTCGCCCGTCGGTACAACCAGCGCAGCAAACTCGGCGCAATCCTCGATCCCATCGCGGACAAGGGCCTGCTCCTTGCGGCGCTTCTGACGCTCACCTTCATCAATTGGGGCGACCACTTCCCACTGTGGTTCCCGGTGCTGGTCATCACGCGCGACATCGTGATCGTCGCGGGCAGCCTCGGGTTGCACTATATCAATGGCGAAGTGCAGGTGCACCCGCGCTGGTCGGGCAAAATCGCGACCGTATTCCAAATGGTCGCCATCAGTTGGGTGATGCTGCAAATCAACGTGCTCCCATTGCGGTGGCCGGTGGCGCTCGCAGGCATCTTTACCTTGATCTCCGGCGTGCAATACGTGATGGACGGCATCCGCCAGCTTGGAGGCTCCGAGCATAGCCGGCCCGCCTCGTCATCATGAAACGCCCTCCCGCCGCCCTTCCGACCGTCGCGATCGTGGGCCGGCCAAACGTCGGCAAATCCGCGCTCTTCAACCGGATGGCCGGCCGCAAGATCGCCATCGTGCACGATCAACCGGGGATCACCCGCGACCGCCTCGTGACCGAGTGCAAGATGGGCAAGGGCGCGCCGTTCGAGATCGTCGACACCGGCGGCATCGGCACCGATGTGGATGGCGATTTCTCCGCGCGAGTGCACGTCGAGGCGGAGATTGCGCTGGCTGCGGCGGAGGTCGTCCTCTTCGTGGTCGACGGCCGCGCGGGATTGACCCCCATCGACGCCGAGCTCGCCCGCCGCCTGCGCCGCGCGGAGAAGACCGTGCTGCTCGTGGTCAACAAGATCGACGAGGAGAAACACGCGCCGCTCGAGGGCGAGTTCACGCGGCTGGGTTTTCCCGCGGTGCACGCCGTCAGCGCGGAGCACGGGCGCGGGGTCGCGGAGCTCGTGAATTCCGTGCGCGAGCTGCTGCCGCCGCAAGAGGAACCGGAGCCCGAAGCGGTCGAGTCGGCGCAAGTTCCCCGGTTGGCGATCGTCGGCCGGCCGAATGTCGGCAAAAGCTCGCTGACCAACGCCATCCTCGGCGGCAATCGCACCATCGTCAGCGAAACCGCCGGCACGACGCGAGACGCGGTGGATATCCACTGCACGTTTGAGGGCCGCCCCTACACGCTGATCGACACCGCCGGCATCCGCCCGCGCGGACGACGCGACAATTCCGCCGAGATTTTCAGCGTGATGCGGTCTGAAGAAAGCATCAAACGCGCGGATCTCTGCGTGCTGGTGATCGACGCCAGCGCCGGCGTGACCCAGCAGGACCGCCAGATCGCCGGGCTCATCCAGAAGGCGAACAAACCCTGCATTGTCGCCGTCAACAAATGGGACCTCCTGGTCCCCGAGGACGACTCCCGCACCGGCGTGCGCGAGCATCGCGAACAGTGGCTCGAGACCGCAAAGGCCGAGCTGTTCTTCCTTCCTTATGTGTCGATGGCGACCGTGTCGGCGCTCAAAAACAAGCAGGTCGTCCGCCTCTTCAAGAACATCGAAGAAACCCGCGAAGCGGCCAATCGCAAGATGGGCACTGGGCCGCTCAACCGCTTCTTCCAGGCCGCGATGGAGCAACGCCCGCCGCCGCTCACGCAGAACAAGCGTTTCAAGGTCCTCTACGCGACACAGATCAAGGGCAGCTTCGGCGCGATCCCCGCGCCGTCATTCCTGCTGTTCGTCAACGATCCCACGCTGCTGACTCCGACCTACCGCAAATACCTGGAGGCCCGCATGCGCGAGGCGTTCCCCTTCCCCGGGTTGCCCATCCTGCTGAAAATGCGCGGCCGCGAGCCGAAAGAGCACGACAAACGCTAGTGTCTCGATGAACTGGCGTTCTGGGCTGAAACTCGGCGTGGCGGCGCTTGCCGGTCTCGGGATTTGGTCATTGGTCGAACCTCGACTCTGCCGGGTCACCCGGATCGACGTCCCGCTGCCCCGCTTGCCGGCGGCGTTCGACGGCCTCACGATCGCGTTCCTGGCGGATACCCACCACGGGCCGAGCATGCCGTTAAGTTATCTGCGGCGCGTCGTCGCGATGACCAATGTGCTTGAGCCCGACCTCGTCGCGCTCGGCGGCGACTACATCCATCGCTCCGGGGGCAAAAAGTACATCCGCCCCGGCATCGACGTGCTCGATGGTCTCCAGGCGCGGCTCGGACGATTCGCGGTGCTTGGCAATCACGACATCCGGGTCAGCCGCAAGGAAACGTCTCGCGCGCTGGCGGACTGCGGCATCACCGAGCTGACCAATGCCGGTGTCTGGCTCACCCGCGATGGCGCGCGACTTCGACTTTGCGGCGTGGACGACTTCCGCTTTGGCCGGCCAAACCTCCGCGCCGCTCTGGGCGACAGCACGGCATCGGACGCCGTCGTGTTGATCGCGCACAACCCCGACTTCGCGCAGACGATGCGAGACCGGCGGGTGAGCCTGATCCTCAGCGGCCATACGCACGGCGGGCAGGTCGTGCTTCCATTCATCGGCGCGCCGATGGTGCCGTCGAAGTATGGCCAAAAGTACCGCTGCGGGTTGGTGCAGGCGCCATTTGCACCGGTGTTCGTCACTCGCGGGGTCGGCGTGATCGCGCCGCCGGTGCGGTTCAGGTGCCGGCCGGAGATCGCGCTGATCACTCTGCGCGCTTCGGCCCCGCTTCCCGCAGGCGCTCGGCCCGCTGCATGAACCGCCGCACCGCTGGGTCATACGTCTCGAACGGGTCGGACATCGGCAGGTGAATCTGATTTTCGCACGAGATCGAGTCCCAGTTGATCACGTAGGCCACTTCGGAAGTTTGGAAGTGCTCCACCGCGATGCCGCGGGCGTGCGCGCGGGTATTTGCCGGAGCCCTCCGCGCGGCTTCGGGATTGCGGACGCTGTCGTTGAACTCGCCGATCGATTTCGCCGGCGTCAGCGCGAAGAAGAGGCCCTTCTGCGGGTTGATGTTGTGATACTCCAGATCCAGGCTCTGCAGCCACGGATCCTGCCAGGTCAGATTTTGCTCCTGGCGGAACGCGTCGAGCAGCCACCGCTTTGAAATCCAGTCCACGCCGCCGATGAGCGCTTCCGGGTTCCCGCGGATCGCCTCCAAGGTGAATGCCCAGCGGCCGATCAGCCAATCCGTCTCGTCATCGCGACCGGCGAGGTGCTGCTGCGCGAGCGCGAGGAACGCATATTGCACGTCGAGCGCGTCGCAGGTCGAGCCATCCTCGCGTTGGACGATCCACTGCTGCGTCTGATCGCGCGAGATTTCCCGAGTGCTCTGCACCGCGTCCCGGAGGGTCATCGTTTCCGGCATGAGCCCCTCTTCGAGCAACGTCAATACGCACGCGGTGGTCCCCACCTTCAGCGCCGTCGCGAACGGACTCATGTTGGAGTCGCCGATCAGCAGATGCAGCCGCCGGTACTTGCGATAATCGGCCAGCGGCTCGTCCCGTGCGTTGATGATGGCCCGGTTAAATTGCACCCACTGGTAAATGTCGTTGACGATGTGATCCGCCCGCTGGCTGATCTGGAAATCGACCGGCGCCTCGGCATCCGGTGATTCGAAGTCGAACGACAACGCGTTCGCCTGCCCCACCCGCCCCGACCCGGTGAACACCTGGCGCGTGGCCAGGAACGCCAGGAGGGCGCCCACGCTGCCCGGCGTGAACTGCGCCTCGCGTTTCATGAGGTAGTTCTCATGGCAGCCGAACGTCGCGCCCGTGCAGTGGTCGATATTGTTCTTGAGGAACGAGACCTGGTCGGCCACCCCCATTTCGTCGAGCGCCTGTTGCAACAGCTGATCGCCCGCGAGGTCGTAAGCCACCATGTCGCGCAGGTCGAGGCACTCGGGCGACGAGTATTCGAGATGCCCCATGTCGAGGTAGATGCGCCCGCCATTGAGCAAAAACCCCCCGTTGCCCGGAGGCTCCTCGTAATCGCGGTAATGCTGATCGACGGCGCCGACCTTCGATTTGCGGAAGAGATGGTTCTTCACCCGGATCGGCCACGCGTCCGAGCCGCCGCCGGCCTGTTCGTCCGAGACGAGGCACCCGTATTCCGTCTCGATGCCGGCAATGCGATTCATGCGAAGGATTCGCGCTTACAGGACGCGATAAAGAATGCGCCCGCAGTTCGGGCACTGCGGCACGCCCTGGCTCATCCGCACCTGGACCGCCACCTGCGTCGGCACTTTCATGTGGCACCCGCCGCAGATTTCGTGATCGAGCGGAGAAATCGCCGAGTCGCCTTTGCGAACGATGAGCCGTTGGTAAAGCGCGAGCGGTTCTTCCGGGATGTTCGCCTTCAAACTTGCGTGATCGCTTTGCAGTTCCTTCAGACGCTCCCCCAACGTGACGGCGCCCGCTTCGAGGCGCGTCAACTGGTCCTTAATGGATGCCTGCATCCGCGCAAACTCCTGCTCCGCTTCGACGGTCGCCTTCTTAAGACCCTCGGCTTCTTCCATCAGCGCGAGCTCCTTATCTTCGAGCGCGGAGATTTCTCCGTTGAAGTGAGCGATCTCATGGTTGAGCGCCTGAAATTCTTCGTTCTTGCGGGTCGCCTGCTGCTGAGTTTTGAATCGGGCGATGGAAGTCTGCTTGGCCTGGACCTCGACTTCGAGCTTGCGGCGCTCCACTTCGTTCTCTTTAAAACGCAATTTCGCCTGTTCCATTGCGGCGCGGGCGCTGGCGAGCTTGTCCTCCAGGCTCTTTTTCTCTCGCGGGAGAGCGGCTTGCTGTTGTTGGACCGCCCGGATTTTCTGATCCCGGTCCTGCAGAACCAACAAAGCTTCAATTTCTTCGCGCATAACGTAGCTGGAGTCTAGCGGCCGTCAGCCGGGAGAGTCAACGTCTGGACTCAACACAGAGGACACAGAGTTAAATCGCACCGAGAGCACAGAGAAAAAACCTTGGCCTTTCCTCCTCCACCTCTGTGCGCTTTTCCTCTGTGCCCTCTGTGTTAATCCCGCCCCCCGGAAAAGAAGGAACCCCGGCCGCCTTTCGGCAACCGGGGTTCATATTTCTGGCGACTTCCTACTCTCGCACAACCTAGAGAAGCACTACCATCGGGGCTGCGATGTTTCACTTCCGTGTTCGGAATGGGAACGGGTGGGGCCATCGCGCTAATACCACCAGAACTTAAGGCTCGAGCACGAGGCCCAAGACCTAACTTCTAGCGGTCGCCGGCTTATCGCCAGCGGCTCGATTCTCTGAAATCTACATACAGTTTAGCAGTCTACTACCCTTAAAACCAAGTTTTAATAAAGTCATTTGAATCCTGTCACCTTGCCGGCCCGCGCGTTTTGAAACAAAGGCCCGCGCAAGATAGGGGAAAAAAAAATACCAAACCGGACGCCTTTTATTATTA
>CAXUAZ010000015.1:0-32072 GCA_964249195.1 uncultured Chthoniobacterales bacterium | reverse complement strand
CTTGTTTTCACCATCGCTTTCGATGGGAAGAATGGATTATTTCAACAGGCTGCTAAAAGTGCCTGCCTTGGCGGGGGCGAGCGTCTTTCGTAGACCGCCGCTACAACGGCATTATCAATTCCGCGCCCGCTTTCGCATTGTGCATTCTCAAAAACGTGGCGATGATGCCGGTTCCATGAGTGTCAGCGCTGTTTCATCGTCCCCGGTTGCCGACAAGGCGCCGACCTTCGAGGGCGCCATGGAACGCCTCGAAACCCTCGTCGAACAAATGGAAAACGCCCGGCTGCCGCTCGAGGATCTCATCCGCTGCTACGAGGAGGGCACCCGTCTCGTCAAGACATGCACCGACCAACTCGCCGCCGCCGAGCAGCGCATCGAGTTGATCGCCCGCGACGCCGCCGGACAGACCCGCGCCGTCCCCTTCGACCCCGCCGCCGCGCCGGCCTCCGCCGATTCACCCAAGACCCGAACCAACCCACCTAAAGCCGCCGCCGCGCCCTTCGCGCCGTCTCCGGCCCGCGATAATGAAGTCAGCCTCTTCTGAACCGGTCGCCGTCCAGGCGCCGCCCGTCCCCGAGCCTCGCATCCGCCTCCTTGATAAAATCAAGTCGCCGGCCGACCTGAAAGCCCTGCCCGAGAGCGATCTCGCGCAGCTTGCCCAGGAGGTCCGCGATGAACTCATCTACGTGATGAGCGAGACCAACCCGCACTCGGTGGGCGGTCATCTGGGACCGAATCTCGGCGTCGTGGAATTGACCATCGCGCTGCACCGGGTCTTCGACACGCCCAAGGACAAGTTCGTTTTTGACGTCAGCCACCAGAGTTACGTCCACAAGATGTTCACGGCCGGCAGCCGCGCGGCGGGGATCGAAACGATCCGCCAGCCGGGGGGGCTCAACGGGTTCATGTTGCGCACCGAGAGCGAACACGATTGCTACGGGGCGGGGCACGCGGGCACGGCGCTTTCCGCCGGATTGGGGATGGCGGTCGGGCGCGATCTGCGGGGCGGCGACGAGAGCGTCGTGGTCGTCGCGGGCGACGCGGCGTTTACCTGCGGCGTCTCGTACGAGGCGCTCAATAACGTGGCCGAGGCGACCAAGAAATTCATCGTCGTGCTCAACGACAATGAATGGTCGATCGCCAAAAACGTCGGCGCCATGGCCGGGTATTTCAACCGCATCGCGACCAATCCGACGTACCAGCACGTGCACGAGCAGACGGCGCGCTTCATCTCGATGATCGGCGGCAAGACGGCGCTCAAGCTCGCCAGCAAGGTCGAGGCGGGGGTCAAGAATCTCCTCGTGCCGAGCGTGATTTTCGAGGATCTCGGGTTGCGTTATTACGGGCCCATCGATGGGCATGACACGGCGCTCTTGATCAAGACGTTCGAGTTTTTGAAGGCGCAGGAAGAGCCGGTGATCCTGCACATCCTGACCAAGAAAGGGAAGGGGTACTCGCCCGCGTTGCAGCAGCCGGACAAGTTCCACGGGCTCGGCAAGTTCAAGCTCGAAACGGGCGAGACGGCCAAGGCGGCGCTGCCGACGTACTCGGAGATCCTCGGCGACACGTTGTCGGACTTCGCCGATTCCAACCAGAAGATTGTCGCGATCACGGGGGCCATGCCGACGGGCACGGGGCTCGTGCGTTTCCAGAAGCGGCACCCGGGGCGGTATTATGACGTGGGCATCGCCGAGGAACACGCGGCGCTCTTTGCCTGCGGGTTGGCGGTCCAGGGGTACCAGCCGTTTTTGACGATCTACTCGACGTTCATGCAGCGGGCGTATGACATGATCCTCCATGATATTGCGCTGCAGAACTTGAACGTGCGCCTGTGCATGGACCGCGCCGGCCTGAGCGGCGACGACGGGCCGACGCACCATGGGTTATTCGACATCGGGTACCTGCGGCACGTGCCGAACCTGGTCTTCATGAGCCCCAAGGATGAAGAGGAGTTTGCCGACATGCTGTGGACAATGGCGAACCATCACAGCGGCCCGATCGCGGTGCGTTATCCGCGCGGGGCGGGGACGGGCGCGAAGCCCAAGGCGCAGCCGAAGTTGCTGGAAATCGGCAAGGCGGAGGTGGTGCGGCGGGCGTCGAATCCGCGGGTGGCCATCTTTGGGTTAGGACCCATGTGCGCGGTCGCGGAGGAAGCGGCGGATCTGCTCGAGCAGGCGGGGGTCGGCGCGGCGGTGATCAATGCGCGTTGGATCAAGCCGCTCGATGCGGGGATGCTGGAATATTACGCGAAGGGTTGCGAGGTCGTGTGCACGCTGGAAGACCATGTGTTGACCAACGGCTTCGGTTGCGCGGTGATGGAGCACCTGGGCGAAATGCGGATCCCGACGCCGGTGGTGCGGATCGGCTGGCCGGATCAGTTTATCGAGCACGGGAGCGTGCCGGCGTTGCGCGAGCGGTATGGCCTCACGGCGCGGGCGTTGGTCGATCGCGTGTTGCCGCTGTTGTCAAAGGCAGCGCGGCAGCAGCCGGCCGGGGCGGCGTAGGCGGGAGGAAAGATGTGCCCGTTAAAGGCAGATCAGCGCTTCGCGGGAGCCGAGCGAAACAACGACGGCGCGAGCCGAGATTGAAGGTGCGCCAGCCGAGGAAAGATGGAAGCCGCCCTCGTCCTCAAAGCCCTCCGGGGCGATGAAGGCCGCGCGAATGGTCAGGAACAGGCCGGAAACGAAGAGACAAAGGAGGAAGGAGAGAAGATAAAACATGGTTGTTCGGGGGAAGCTGAAGGGGAGGGGATTGCCGTCGAGGTTAAACGGTCTTGCTCGGGTATCACTCCCTTATACGGCGCGCAACAAGAATCTGCGCGCCGCCCGCGTTTAATTTCTTGCGCCCCCGAGGGAAGTCATTGGCCCGGGAGCAAATAAAGATTGCAGAAGCGGTCGGCATCGGGCACAGAGTTGTGCGTCTTACCGGCACGAGAATTGCGCTCCCGGGGGGATCCGGTCGCGGGGGGAGCGGGGTGAGCGGGTATGAGGGAAACAATACGTCTTCTGAACATCATTTTATCGTTGGCCCATCGAGTTGAGCAGCCGGCCAGAAATTCGACCACGGGCGGAAAGGCGTTCGCGAGGTGAAAACCCTCGTCGCCATGGTCACCATCGGACCCGATTCGTGGACCCGGAAATACTCGGTGGCCCGCGCCAGGACTTACGCCGCGCGGCACGGGTACGAGTTTGCCCAGATCACGCAGTCGTCCCAGCCGGGCTCCGGGCGCACCCCGCATTGGGAAAAGGTGCTCGTGCCGCGCACGCTGCCGGATTACGATCGGTATCTCATCATCGATGACGACATCTTCTTGAACACCCGCATCGCCCCGCCGTTGCCCGCGATCCCGGCCGGGACGCTCGGCATGGTCCGCGAGCCGGTGCCGACCGTTTACCCGCCGCCCATGCGCTGGATGGGCAATAGCGGCGTCCTGTTGTTCGACCGAGCGGGGGTGGACCTGATGGAGGAGGCGTACGCGGTGGGCGAGTTGAAGGACATCGAGCCGGGGTTCGGCGATCAACCGGCCGTCAACCGGGTCGCGTGGGCGCAAGGCCGCGTGAAGCGTCTCCCGTGGCGTTGGAACTTCATCTTCATGGCCGACTGGCTGCACACGGTGCATTGCCAGCACCATCCCTGGACGCAGAACCGGCGGCTCGCGCAATTTGCCAAACTGACGATCTTCTGCGCGCTGGTCGGGGCGCTCCTGCGCCGGGCGGTGGGCGCGCCGGAGAGCCGGCGCGGGACGTTGCGGCGGATGCGCGCGAGCTACGCCCTGCACCTGATTTCGTTTCGCATGGGCGCCGGGCTGGTGAACCGTTATCTTGGCTAGAACGCGATGAACCCGGCTGCAAGCGTCTGTATCTGCACCCACAACGGCGGCCACCGGCTGCCGGCGGTCATCGAATGTCTCGCGCGCCAGACCGCGCCGGCGGACGCGTGGGAATTGATCATCGTGGATAACGCCAGCACCGATGGCACGGGGGCCGTCGCGGCCGAGCTCCTGGCGCGGCACGGGCTTGCGCAAGGGCGGGTCGTGCCCGAGCCGGAGGCAGGGCTGTCGTTCGCCCGTCGGCGCGGGGCGACCGAAGCGCGTGGGGAGATCGTCTGTTTCCTCGACGACGACAACCTCGCTGACCCCGACTGGGTCGCGACGGCCCTGCGGATCTTTGCCGAACAGCCCCGGACGGGATCGGCCGGCGGCAAGGTGCTGGCGGATTGGGAGACGGAACCCACGCCGCTGGTCCGGGCGGTGGAGGGTTTTGCGTTGGCCATCATCGACCACGGCGATGCGCCCAAGACGTACGATTGGGTGGCGGATGGGCCGGTGGGAGCGGGGCTGTGCATTCGACGCGAGCTGCTCGTGGCCGCGGTGAACGACCCGGTGTTTTGCGCGGCGGTGACCGGCCGGCGCGGGTCTTCGCTGGTGGGCGGGGAAGACATGGCGCTGGCGGTGAAGGTCTTCCAGGCGGGGTACGACCGGCGGTACGAGCCGGCGTTGCGCCTGCGCCATCGGCTTCCCGCCGCGCGCATGACGCGCGAATACCTCCTGCGGCTCTACGAGGGGACCGGCCGCGGGCAGGCCGCCGTGCGCCGGCTTTGGGCAAAGCACGGGGATCGCCGGTGGATGGCGCTGGTCGTCGCCTGCAAGGATTTCACGCTCTGGCTGCGCGGCAGCCTGCTCGGGCCCAACGGTAAAACGCGGCTCACGATTACCTCCTTCGGCCCCGGGGCGGAGCCGCCGGAGTTGCGGCGTGACCTGCACGCGCTGGAGCAGAGCCTCCTGCGCGGGCGGGTGGCCGGCGCGCTGGAGTTTGCCTTCTCGAGGTCAACCCCCTCTGCCTCATGAGAGTGGGTTTCTTGAGCGACAGCTACAACGATCCGGAGAGCATCGGCTCCTGGTCTGGGCTGCCGTATTACTTTGCGCGCCTCTTGCGGGAGGCGGGTTGCGAGATCGTGCCCATTCGCGGGCGGGATGCGGTCGGGAGTTTGTCGGAGAAGATCAAGCAAGCGGCCTGGCTGTTGGCGCGCAAACGCTACCTGCGCGGCCTGAGCCACGGCCCGCTGCGGGCGTATGCCCGGTCAGTCGAGCCGCTGCTCAAAACCGCGGGCGTGGATGTCGTCTTCAGCGTGAACAGTTGGCTTCTCGCCTACCTGGAAACCGACCGGCCCACCGTGTTTTGGACGGACGCGACCTTTGCTTCCATGCTTGGGTTTTACGAGAGCTTCTCGCGGTTGGCGCCGCCCAGCTTGCGCGCCGGCCACGAGATCGAACAGCGCGTCCTGGACCGTTCCAGCCTGGCGGTTTACTCGTCCCACTGGGCTGCCGAAAGCGCGCAGGCCGATTACGGAGCCGATCCCGCGCGCATCATCATCCTCCCTTTCGGCGCGAACCTCGATCCCATGCCGACCCGCGAGGAGGTGACGGCCAGCATCGACCGCAAACTCGGCGCCGGCGCGATCTGCGAGTTGTCCTGCATCGGGGTGGATTGGAAGCGCAAGGGCGTCGACTTGGCGGTCGAAGCGGCCGCCGAGTTGACCCGGCGCGGCGTCCCGGTGCGCCTGCGCATCGCCGGTTGCAAGATCCCGGAGGGGATCGTCCTGCCGGCTAACGTGGAGGTGATCGGCTTCCTCGACAAGAACTCGCCCGAGGGCCGGCGCCGGCTGCAAAGCCTCTACCGGGAGAGCCACTTCTTTCTGCTGCCTTCGCGGGCTGAGGCGTTTGGCGTGGTCTTGAGCGAAGCCTGCGCGTTTGGCCTCCCTTCCCTGACGACCGACGTGGGTGGGCTGCCCGATGTCATCCGCGCCGGGGTCAACGGCTTTCGCTTCCCGCTGGAGGCGGGCGCCGGCGCGTATGCGGATTGGATCGCGGACCTGTGGGCCGACCCGACGCGTTATCGCCAGCTGGCGCTCAACACGTTCAACGATTTTCACGAGAATCTGAGCGGATCGAAGTCCGCGGTGCGCCTCGCCGCCCGAATGCGCGCTCTCATCGCTCCAACGGCGCCAAACCCGCTTACGCAAGCGCCTGCCCTATGACGCCTGAAGAAGAGCAAATCCCGTCCACGCTCCCCGCGATCCCGGCCTCGCCGTCGCTGGCGGCGGCCGTTTCCGCGCGCGCGTCGCGGCTTTACAACCGCCTCAGCAGCCGCAATCGCTCGATCCTCAACTTCTTTGCGACCTCGATCCTTTCGCGCGGCGTTTCGATCTCCTGCCAGTTGCTGCAGGTTCCGATCGCCCTGCGGTATCTCGGCAGCGAGGCGTTTGGGCTTTGGGTGACGTTCACCGGGTTTTCCTTCCTCCTGACGGTGGCCGATTTCGGCATCGGCCTCGGCGCGCAGAATCAGATCGCGGAGGCTTACGCGGTGGGCAACCAGCGCCAGGCGCGCCGGGTGTTCTTTACGGCCTCGGGGGCGTTGGGCGCCATCGGCTTGATCCTGGCGGCGGTGACCCTGCCGCTGTGCTTCCTGCTGAATTGGGGGCACTTGCTCAAGCTAAGCGATCCCCGGACGCTCCACGCCGTGCACGGAGCGGCGGCGATCGTGGCGGCGATGTGCTGCGCCAACATCGCCACCAGCATGGCCGCCCGGCTGGCCTACGCGATCCAGCTCGGCTGGCTCAATAACCTGCAATTGACGGTCAGCAACCTCTTGAGCCTGACCAGCATCATCGTGGCGGTTCACCTCGACCTGGGGTTGCTGGCGTTGTTCGCGATGGTGTTCGTGCCGGGCTTCCTGTTGAACATCGTCATGCTGGGCGGCCTGCTCCGGCGGCTGAAGTGGTTCGACCGCGCCAACTACGGCAGCTTGTGGACGTTCGATTTCTTCGATCTGGCCTCGTTGAAGAGCCTGCTCGGGGTGGGCGTGCTGTTTTTTGTCCAGCAGGTCTGCGACATCAGTCTCTACACCGCCCCGGCCATCCTGATCTCCTCGATGCTCGGCGCCGCCGCGGTGACTCCGTTCAACATCGGCCAGCGGCTTTTCAGTCTCTTCCTGGTGATCCAAAACGCGTTCCTGCCGCCGCTCTGGCCGGCGTACTCGGAGGCAAAGGCGATGTGCGATTGGGCCTGGGTAAGGCGCACGTTGCGGCGCTCGCTCCTGGCGTCGTTGCTGCTCACCATCGCGCCGATGACCCTCGCGGTAATCTTCGGCGGGCCGGTGCTGCAATTGTGGATCGGCAAGAAATCGGCGGCCTCCGCGTTGCCGACCCAGACGCTCCTTTGGCTGCTCTTCGCGTGGAACGTGATCGTCGTCCTGCAGCAACCCTACGCCTTCCTGCTCTCGGGCATGTCGGAGGTGCGGCGGCTGTCGATTTACCGCAGCGTCACGGCGGTGGTCTCCATCGGGTTGATGCTGGGGCTTGGCTCGCGGATGGGGCTTCCCGGCGTCGTGCTCGGACTGATCTCCGCGATGTTGATCTCGCTGCTGGGCGGCGTGTTGGAAACCCGTCGGTTCCTGCGCGATGCCGCCAGCCAGACGCCCGTCGCGCCGGGTCTCGCGCCGGCCTAGAAAAAATAGATAATATCCCATGCAGATCTCGATTAATTCCCTGACCACTCTGCCCGAAGCCACGCTCGGCGGTTTCGGCAAAATCCTGCTCACCGGCGCGACCGGCCGGGTGGGCATCCCGCTGACGCAACGCCTGGCCGAACTGGGTTTCCGCGTGAAGGCGGCGACGCCCGACAAGCCGCTGGAGCACCCCAACGTCGAATGGGTGCGCCTCGATTTCATGGAGAGCCTGGACTTCACCGAAGCGCTGCAGGGGGTCACGCACGTTCTCCATCTGGGCGCCGAGTTGTGGGACACCGACCGGATGGAACGCATCAACTCGACCGCGACCGAAGCGCTCGTGGCGGCGGCCGAAGCGGCCGGGGTGCAATACTTCTGTTACACGAGTTCCATCTGCACGTACGGGTCGCCGCGCACCCGGCGCGTGACGGAGGAAACGCCGCTCATGCCGAGCGAAAACGCCACCACGTCCGACTACGCCGAGTCTCACCTCCTGATTGAATACGGCCGCACGAAACTGCTCGGGGAATTGAAGATCCAGAAGCACGCCAAACGCGCGGCCTATGTCACGCTGCGCCCGACCGAGATCACCTGGGAAAACCAGATGCTGCGCACACTCACCTGGAGCCTGTTTACGCGCATGTGGCGGGGCTACCGCCATTGCCACCAGGTGTATTACCGGGACGTGATCAACACGATTATCTTCTTCCTCCTGCGCTCCAATGATCCGGCCGAAAAGGGCCCGCCCGGGGTCATCGAAGTTTATAATGTCACCAACGACGAAGCGCCCAACAACACGTTCGGCGACTTCATGCGCCTGGGCTATCGCGAGACGGGCGACAAGCGGTTTTGGCTGCCCGTGCTCTTCCCGGGCTGGTTCGATTACATCAAGGACCGGATCAAGTTCAAGGCGTTCGGCCTGCGGTATCCTTTCGGGATGATTTACGCGGAGCCCACCAAACTGTACGCGACCGGCTACCGGCACGAATACGGGTTGGCCGAGGCGCAGCGCAGCGCGATCGCGTTGTACAAACAGGGCGGCTTCTGACGAATGGAACGCGCCGACACGCACATCCTGGCGATGCCCGCCGAGATCGAGGCGGCGCCTTGGGGGCGACTGGCCGCGCTGATTGCCGCCGGGCTCTTCACCAACTTCACGGTGGGCGTCGTGGGCGCGTTTCCGGTCGGTGAATTCATTCTCGCCGGCGCGCTCGCCTACGTGGTCCTGCACGTGGTGCTGGAACATTCGGCGCCCGGGTCGCTGCTGCATTCCCGGCTGTTGTGGACCTTCATGGGTTGCCAGGCCGTCGCGCTCCTGGGGTACGTGCTCTCGGACATCTATTGGGGCAGCAGCGCCAACGACATGGCGCGCGGCTGGGCGCGCATGATTTTCCTGGGGATCGACGTGCTCGCGATCGCCTTTCTCTTCGACGTGCCGGGGCGCGACCCCTTTATCGGGTTTGTCTGTTTCCAGATCGGCTTCGCGCTGGGCGGCGCCGCGGCGACCCTGATGGGCGACGTGCTCTTCGATGATTACTGGAAATTCGGCTGGGCCAGCCCGGTGACCATCGCGGCGTTGATCCTCGCGCCGCGCCTCGGGTTCTGGGCCGCGCAGTTGGCCTGCGCGGGGCTTTGCGCGGTGAGCGTCCTGTACGATTTTCGCAGTCTGGCGGCGATCTGCCTGGCGGCGCCCGCGTTGATCATCTTCCAGCGTTGCTCCGGGAGATTGCGCGTGGCGGTCGCGGGCGTGATCGTTGCACTCGGGCTGCTCGCGGCGGCGTACGTTTCGAGCCATCCCGGGACGAAGGATGTGCGTTCCGCGCGGTCGGATGTCGAACGCGGCGCCATGGTGCAGGCCGCCTGGGAGGGGTTCCTGCGGTCGCCGTGGCTGGGCAATGGCTCGTGGTTCAGCAAGTCCAACGTGATGCAGGAGTTCTTCGCCATTCGTTACGAAAACTCCATTCGCAACGGCGTGGGTTCGTACGAAGAAGATCAGGTCGATCTCGTGGTGGCGATCCATTCGCAGATCCTCGTGGGGCTGGCGGAAGGCGGGGTGCTCGGCGGCTGTTTCTTCCTGTTCTATGGCGCGATGCTGCTCTGGGCGCTGGGGACGATCGTCCTGACCCAGACGTGGTCGCTCTGGACAAATCTGTGCGTCTATTTCCTGTTGCTGAAAATCTCCGATCTGCTGAGCAGCCCATTCTCGGGCGCCCACCGGGTCTTCATCGCGGCCGCGGTGGGCCTCATCCTCGTGCTATGGCACAAACGACCCTCGTGGCAGACCGCGTCCTGATCCTGACGCCCACGCTCGGGACTTCTCCTTACCTGGAGGAGTCCGTGCGCGCCGTGCAGGCGTGCCGGGCCAACATCCGGCACGCCCTGGTGTGCCCGGAGCGTCAGATCGCGGCGTTGCGGGGACGCTTCCCCCACTGCGAGGTCATGGCGGACGCGGGGAAAACCGGCGGCATCTACGGCGCGCTCAACGCCGGGCTCGCCGCGGCGGGCGATGGTTGGCAATGGTTCACTTACATCAACGACGACGACCTGCTCACGCCCGGTTTCTCGCGTTTGCTCGAGCAGCATTGCCGGCCGGAAAACGCCGCCACCGTGGCCTACGGCGACATCTTGAACATCGACGGCGCCGGGCGCTCCCTGGGGCGCATGACGATCGAGGGCGACGCGCGGCGGATTCCGGCGTTGTTGCAGGGCGGGATCAGCCCGCTGGGGCAGCAAGGCATGCTCTTCGGCGAACCGGTCGTGCGCGCGCTGGGCGGCTACCAGCTCGACTTCAAGCTCTGCGCCGACCTGGACTTCTGGGCGCGCGCGCTCGCGGCCAAATTCCGGTTCGTTTATTACCCGTGGACGGTCGGTTGCTTCCGCATCCAGCCGGGCCAGCTCTCCGGCGACGTGAGCGTCACCAAGCGGGAGCAGGATCGGATCACCAACGAGTGCTTCCCCGAGCGCGCCGGCCTGCTGGCCCGGCGGTTCGCGCGCTGGAATTATCGCCTGCGCAACGCCCCGCGCTACGTCGAACGCTGGCGTGCCGTCGGGCGGCTCACGACCAGCGACACCATGCTCGGCGGCGCCGCCGGCCAGACCTCCGCACGCTGATGGATCCCGAAGTTATCATCCTCAACGATTTCGGCGCCCTGAATGGAGGGGCCAGCGTCGTCGCCTTGAACAGCGCGCGGGAGCTGGCCGCGCGCGGGCATCGCGTCACGCTTTTCACCGCCGTCGCGCCGGTCGATCCGTCGCTCGTGAACGTCCCCAACCTCACCGTGACCTGCCTGGGTCAGGAGGAGATCGTCAACGATCCCAACCGGCTGCGCGCGTTGACTCAAGGCGCGTGGAATCGCCCGGCGGCGCGCGCGTTCGACGAACTGCTGCGGACGAAGGATCCCGCGCGCACGGTGGTCCACGCGCACCTGTGGATGAAGGCGCTCTCACCCTCGGTGTTCGCCCCGGCGTTCGCGCGCAAGTTTCCGGTGGCGGTCACGCTGCACGACTTTTTTGCCGCCTGTCCCAATGGCGGGTTCTACGTGTATCCGGCGCAGGAGATTTGTCATCGGCGGCCGCTGTCGGTGAGTTGCCTCAAGTGCTCGTGCGACCGGCGTTCTTACGCGCAGAAGCTGTGGCGGGTGAGCCGCACCGTGTTGCAAAACAAGGTCGCGCGGCTGCCGGAACGCACCGCGCATTTCATCGGGGTGTCGCAATTTGGGTTGGATGTGCTGGCGCCGTACCTGCCGGCCGGCACCCCGCGCACGGTGTTGCGCAATCCCATCGACTGCGCCGACCTCGGGCCGGCCGATGTCGCGGCGCACGATGCCTTTGTGTTCGTCGGCCGGCTGGTGCCCGAGAAGGGGCCGCGGATCTTCGCCGAAGCGGCGCGGCTGACGGGGGTGAAGGCCGTGTTCGTGGGCGACGGCGAGCTGCGCGCGGAATTGGCGCGGGATTTCCCCGAGGCGGAGATCACCGGCTGGCAGACGCCCGCGCAGGTGGCCGCCAGATTGCGCGAGGCGCGCGCGCTGGTGTTCCCCTCGCAATGGTACGAGACGCTGGGGCTCGTCGTCGTCGAAGCGATGGCCAACGGGACGCCGGCCATCGTCTCGGATGCATGCGCCGCGCGCGAGAACGTGGCCGACGGCGTGCGGGGTCTGCACTTCAAGAATGGGTCCGCGGAGTCGCTCGCCGAGAAGCTGCGAATGCTGGCAAACGATCCGGCGAGCGCGCAACGCCTGGGGCAGGCGGCTCACGATTGGTATTGGTCCGATCCGTGGACCGTCGAGCGGCACGTGGAAGATCTCCGCGGCATGTATCGGCAAATGCTTCAACCAGTCCCCCATGGCGCCCTCTCCTGAACCCTCGGTGCTGCTGGTCAGCGAGCCCGGCGTGGACGGCGTCTTCCAGTACGTCCGCAAGCTCGCGCTGCAATTGATCGAACACGGGCGCCGCGTGCATTTCGCGTACTCGTCCCGGCGGGATTGCCCGGCGCTGTATCAGCTGGTGGAACAGGTGCGGGCCGCCGGGGGAAGGACGCTCGATCTGCGGGTGAGCAACGCCCCGCGGCCGGCCGACGCGCTTGCGCTTTTCAACCTGTGGCGGCTCGCCCGCGCGGAGCGGCCGGCGGTGATCCACGCGCACAGCTCCAAGGCGGGCGTGCTCGCGCGCAGCCTGTTTTTTCTGGGGATCGAGGCGCGCTATTTCTACACGCCGCACGCCTATTACCAGATGCCCGGCGGGCCCAATCCGCGCAAGCGCTTCTTCACCGCGATCGAGCGGGCATTCGCCCGGGTGGGGACCACGATCAACGTCTCCGACGGCGAGGCCGAGTATGCCCGGCGCGTGATCGGGCTCCCGGCCGAACGGCAACGGATGATCATCACCGGGGCCGATTGCGCCGTGTTCCGGCCGGCGGGAGACGCGGCGGACAAGGCGGAAGCGCGGCGCCATTTCGGCCTGCCGGTGGATGCCTTGCTGTTGGGGACGGTGGCGCGTTACAGCGACCAAAAAGATCCGCTGACGCTCTACCGGGCGTTGATCCCGAGCCTCGAGCGCAACCCCGCGCTGCACTTTGCGCATCTGGGCAAAGGGGAGTTGAGCGGCGACGTGGATGCGCTGCTGGCCGCCGCGCCGGCGGAGGTGCGGGCGCGCGTTCATCGCATCGAGGCCAGCGATCGCGCGCCGACTTTTTACCGGGCGCTGGATGCGTTCGCGCTGCCTTCGCGCTTCGAGGGTTTTTCGTTGTCCGCGCTGGAGGCGCTGGCGACCGGCTTGCCGTTGATTTTATCGAGTTGCCTGGGAAATGATGACCTGAAGGGTTACCCGCTGGACACGGTCCGCTGGGTGCCGCCGGCCGATCCGGCGCGCCTGACCGAGGAGATCGACGCCTGGGCCGCGAAGCCGCCGGGCGCGACGAATCATCAGAGAATCGTGTGCCAGGATTTCGATGCCGCCGAGGCGTTCCACAAGATCCTGAGTTGCTATGCCGGAGCGCCGGCGTAATACCGGGAAGTATTCTCTTCCGTGAACGAAAACCCGCCCATCAGACTCCTCCTGGCCGATGTCGACGGCACGCTGGTCGACAGCAAGAAGCGCTTCACGGACCGCGCCGTCCAGGCCGTTCGCAAGTTGCAGGAGGCGGGCATCGGGTTTGCCGTCACCAGCGGGCGCCCGCCGCGGGGGATGAAGATGGTCGCCGAGGCGGTGCGCGTCACGGCGCCGATCGCGGCGTTCAATGGCGGCACGTTGGTCAAACCCGACACCTTTGAAGTCATCGAAAGCCTGACCCTGCCGCGGGACATCGCCGAACAGGTGATCGCGCGCATCGGCCAGGAAGGGCTCGATGTCTGGGTTTACGCCGGCCTCGATTGGTATCTGCGCGATCCCAACGCGCCGCACCGCGACAAGGAGGAACACACCGTGCAGTTCGCGCCGCGCGCGGTGAAGGATTTCTCCGCCGCGCTCGAAGCGGGAGTGGCCAAGATCGTCGGTGTCTCCGACGACCTCGACCTCGTGGCGCGCGTCGAGAAGATCATCCAGGATGAGTTTGCCGGCGCCGCGCACGCGAAGCAATCGAGCCCCTCGCGCGAGCACGACAGCGCGAGCGTCTCGGCCGCGCGTTCCCAGCCGTATTATCTGGACGTGACCCATCCCCGGGCCAACAAGGGCAATGTCGTCGAGATGCTGGTAAAGACGCAGGGCATCCCGGCCGAGTCGATCGCCACGATCGGCGACATGCCTAACGACGTCTTGATGTTCGTCAAAAGCGGCTTCTCCATCGCGATGGGCCAGGCGAGCGACGACGTGAAGAAGGCCGCATCGCGCGTGACGAGCGATCTTGATCACGAAGGGTTTGCCGAAGGCGTGGAACGTTTCATCCTCGGCGGCGAATAAGCGCCCGCCCGGGTGGTGGTACAGTTTAAATCAATCTTTGAGGAGGCCGACGATTTCAGCAATCGACCAGACGTGGGAGGAAACTCCCGCCTCCATCGCAGGCGTCACGCGAAGCGTCTGGTGAACGCGAGCGAAGTTGTAGTGCATGTAATGCAGGGCAATCGCCGCCTCGTGGTTCGCCAGCTTCTTTGAGAAGGCGTTCGTAAGCCGGGTGAACCGGCGCATCTGCATCCGCATCGTGAGATTCTGGCGCTCAATGAACGAAGTGGAAACGTGCTTCGGATCAGGCTTGCCGTTGATCGCCTCTTTGCGAGCACCCACGCATTCAATCGGGCTGTAGCGAACATCCGCGCCGGGAGTGTCGCCGTAGATTTTGACCAGCATCGCGTAGTCGATTTCCGCGCCGAAGGCATCTTCAATGGCGCTCAGGTACGCCTTGTTGCCGTCTGTCGTGAGCTGGACGCGGTTGGCAAGCCGCTCTTGAAGGTCATGGATGAAGTGGTAAGCGGTGCTTGCATCGCGCTGGCCGACATACCAGCAAGGCACCAGCTTTGTGTCGGCGTCCAGTGCAACCCACGTCCACGCATCGCCCCACCGCTCGCGCTTTGCTCTGCTGTGGAATTCTTTTCCTTAGCGCCGACAAACGACCAGATTTCGTCGCACTGGACGCGCTTGCACGGGAGTTTCACCATAGTCTTGCTCTGGTACTTAGCGCAGGCACTTCCAAGCTCCACGAGCAACTTCAAGATCGTCGTGCGGTGAATCCGGTCATCCGCACCGTGGCGCGAAGGCTGTTACCTTCAACCAAACAGGCAACCACCCGCACGCGGTCCTCGTTGCTCAGCTTGTTCATGTCGCCAAAATAGCATATGTGCTTGACCAGTCAAGCAAAGATGGGCGATTTTTTGCAATTGTCGCAGTAAAATTTGACTACGGGATTGACAGCTTCCCCTCGATTCTTGGTATTTCTTGTGCTAACACTTACTCATTCCTTCACCACCACACCCATCCCTATGCCTCAATTGTCTGGCCCAACCCACTCAAAAAAAACCGCCAGCACTTGCGCTTCCCAGAAGTCCAATGAAGCAGAACTTAGCAGCCTTCTGGAACAGGCAATGAAACACCCGGGCGTTGCTGAGGCGATGCAGATTTATGAATCCTGCATAGTCGGAGAGGAGTCATATAATGCTCTCCACCTTATCCAAGACTCATTTCACGACGTTATAACTAGTTCATCGTCGATGCCTGCCCATTTTTAAGTTCATGCCAACTTGGGGCGGCATTCTTCAAGAGATTAACCAACTGGGAGGACATCCCCAGCGGTTTGATGTCACTCGTAGGAAATATTTGGTCGGGTTAAATGCGTTCACAAACCGCGCAACAATTCTCTATGCGACCAAGTTTGTTTCCCCAGGCAACGTCCCCCCTGAACTTCTAAGCATCAATGACGAGGACTTGCAGGGCCTAATGGAAGTGTTTCATGGGGTGACATGCCCCAACTTGGATTTCATCATCCATAGTCCGGGCGGTTCCATTGACGCGGCGGAGGGCCTTGTTACTTATCTTCGGTCTAAGTTTACAAATATTCGCGTTATTGTTCCGAATTTGGCAATGTCAGCAGCTACGATGATCGCATGTGCTGCTGATCGTATCGTGATGGGTAAGCACTCCTTTCTCGGCCCGATTGATCCGCAACTCGTGATGAATACTGAGCAGGGCCGGAGGAGCGTCTCTGCTGAGGAAGTGAGCGAACAATTCGAACAAGCCGTAAAAGACTGTGTCGACCCGGCCAAAATGAGGGCATGGCTTCCAATGCTTAAGTCCTACGGGCCGGATTTGCTCAGTAAGTGCCAGCACGCATGCACATTGTCCAAAACACTCGTGAAAGAATGGCTAACGGCCTACATGCTCAAAGATACACCAAATGCAAAGCAGAAGGCGGCTACGATTTCAACTTGGCTGGCAACGCACAAAAACTCAAAAAGTCACGGACGTCACCTCTCAAGAACAGAACTCAGGAGCAAGGGGATGATCATTGACGACTTGGAAGACGATCAAAACCTTCAGGAACTAGTGTTGTCTATCTTCCATGCGACGACTCACACATTCGAGGGTACGCCGGCGGTAAAAATCATCGAGAATCACTTGGGGAACGCATTTATCAAGACTGCTGGAGTTCAGCAACAGATGCCGATTCCCCCTCAATTGTTCCAGCAGCTTATGAAGGTGCAGGGGCCCAAGCGTACGCTGCCGCCAGGCCAGTCACCAGCGGTCCTAGAATCACCGTAAGTTCAGCCTGTCCAGCGCGCTTGAGCCGCGATTTTCGCAATCTCTTTGCGTTGCTCAGGTGTCAACTTTTGAGAGCGCGCCTTGCCGCCCTTCAATCCTCCCAGCCTCCCCAACGCTACGGCTGCCGGATTCTTCACTTTTGCTGGCGCCTCCTCGACCTGCCCGGTACTCAGCGCCACGATGTGCGCGGCAAGCTGATTCGGGTCACGCGGCAGCTTGCTTGAGCGTTTAGGCATGGCCGAACTTGGCATGCCCCGGAATCGATTGCCAGAAAAAGCAACCGGCCTCAGATTTCAAACTGTACCACCACCCCCGCCCCGCTTGGCAGTCGAAAAGTTTCGGCGCAAATGCCTCGCGCGAAGATGGAACGGCTGGCAGCGTGTTTTCCGGATTGCTCCCACTCCGTGATTTTGTTCCAATCACGGCGACATGAGAGAATTTCTCGCCACGGCACTCGTCCTGGCTGCCTTTTGCTTCGGCGAACGGGCGCAGGCGCAATTGAATTGGGGAGTCAACGGCGCCGGTGGATCCGGGAACTGGGACGGCGCCGCCGCCAATTGGTACAACGGGACGGCCAACGTGCCCTGGGATGGAACTGCCGCAGTCTTCGGGAGCACACCCGGGGCCGTCAGCGCGGTCGCGTTCCTCCCGGTGCAAGCCATGGTCTTCAATGTCGCCGGGTATTCTATTAACAACGGCTTCTTCACTGCTCCCGCCGACCTCACGGTGACTGCGAACGCCGCCGCCACGATCAACTCGGTGTGCGCCTCGAATTCAATCGGCGGGACCTTTATCAAAAACGGCGCTGGAACTCTCACCTACGCCAGCACGAACTTCTTCGACAACGTCCGGATCGACGCTGGGGAGTACGTCGCGACGACGTTGTCCGCATCCTTCTTTTCCACCTTCACGCTGGCCAACGCGGCCGGCGTCACTCTTAGCCTCGGCGGTTCGAGCACCTCCCTGGATGGCTTGAACGGCGGTGGCGCCGCGGGCGGAGTCGTGCGCCCAGCCAGCACGCAGAGTGGGGTGGTCTCCGTCACGAATTTCGGCGGCGGCAGCTTCGGCGGCATCTTGCAGGACAACGGCAGCGCCCGGCTGGGGTTCGTACAATTTGCCGGCGGCGCGCAGATCCTCACCGGGGCCAATACCTATACCGGGCCCACGAGTGTCACCTCCGGCACGCGGACGCTGGCGGGCGGCGGCTCGGCGTTGGGCACCTCGGCGATCTCCGTTTCCTCCAACGCTTCCCTCGTCCTCGACAACTCCGCTTCGGTCGTCGGCGACCGGGTGGCGGATTCGCTGGCCATCAGCGTGGCCGGAGGCGAGGTCAGCCTCATCGGCAACGCCTCCGCCGCCGTGAGCGAAACGCTCGGGACCTTGCAATTCTCCGGCGGCGCCGCAGTCAATGCCACCCAGCCGGGCGCCGCCGCCGCCCGCCTGAATTTCGCCGGCGTTGCGCGCACCGCCGGCGCCACGCTCAACGTCACCGGCAACGGCGGGGTCACCCTGGGCGGGGTCGTCAACGGAGCCAACGGGATCATCGGACCCTACGTGACGGCCGGCAACGAGTGGGCGGCGGTCGGCGTCGATGGCAGGGTGCGGGCGTTGACCAACTACAATCCCAATCCCGCGACGGCGGGCGCGGCCGACCACGTCAAGATCACCGCCGCCAGCACGACGCTCGCTCCCGCCACGACGGCGACCTGGAACACGCTCAACCTGCAAAACGCCGAAACTTCCACCCACACCCTCAACCTCGGCGCCGGCGGCGTGCTGACGCTCGCGGGCGGCGGCGTGTTGAGCAGCGGCGCGGGGGCGGCTTCCATCGCGAATGGGGTCCTGGCCGCGGGCGGCGAACTCGTGGTCGTCAACAACAACGCGCTGGAAATCAGCTCGAACGTCGGGGAGACCGCGGCGGGCACGGCATTGACCAAAAGCGGCCTCGGCGCGCTGACCCTTACCGGGGCCAACACCTACTCCGGACCGACGAACATCACCCAGGGGACGCTCGCGGTGTCGAGCGATGCCAATCTCGGGTCGGGAACCAACATTTCCTTCGGCGTCGGCACGCTGCAAGCCAACGCGAGTTTTACCACCCCGAAAAGCCTGAGCCGGACCACGTCCTACGTCAGCGTCATCAACACCAACGGATATAACGTCACGGTGGGCGGCGCGAACAGCGCGTTGCAGCAGACCGGGGCCGGTGTCCTCACGCTGACCAACGGCGCCACCGGCTCGACCTTCACGTCCTCGGGCGGAACGCTTGTCCTGGCCAATGCGACCAGCGGCGACAGCACGATCACGGGCGGCACATTGCGGGCGGCCGGCACGCTGAGCGGACTCACCTTGAACAATAGTGGCACGCTCGATATCGGAGGGCCTGGCGCGCAGACGCTTTCGTTGGGCAACTACAGAGCGTCCGGCGCTTCCGGAGCGGTCTTGACCGTCCGGTTTACCCTGGGTTCCACGGCGCAGGATCAGCTTTCCATCGCCTCGAGCAACAGCTTTACATTCAGCGACAAGTCGGTGCTGTTTACGATCGATCAGCTAGGCGCTTTACAGACGGGGGTCAGTTACACGCTCATCAGCCTGCCCAATGGTTCGGCGGGCTACCAGGTGGCTGAGTTTGGGTTGTCGCCCGAAGCAATGGCGGCGGGTTACCAGGGTGCGTTTACGGTGGGGGCAAACGCCGTGACGCTCTCGCTGACGTCGGTTCCCGAGCCATCGGTGGGCGCGATGCTTGGCGCCGGCGTTGCTCTAGCTTGGATGGCCGCAAGAAAACACCGCTCTTGACCCTGCCCGGCGAGAGCCGACCGTCATGGCGCCTATGGCCACCGAACGCGTCAAAGAAATCCTCTCCTGGTACGGCGGCGACAACCCCGGTTCGCTGACCAACCTCGCCCGCATCCTCAATCACGGGCGGCTCGGCGGCACGGGCAAGCTGGTCATCCTGCCGGTGGATCAGGGCTTCGAGCACGGGCCCGCGCGTTCGTTCGCGATTAACCCGCCGGCGTACAATCCGCTCTACCATTACCGGCTCGCAATCGAAGCGGGGTGCAACGCCTATGCCGCGCCGCTCGGCTTTCTCCAGGCGGGCGCGCGGGAGTTCGCCGGGGAGATCCCGCTCATTCTAAAAGTCAACGATCACGAACTGCTCCATGATGAGAAAGATCCGACGCAAGCCATCACTGGGTCGGTCGAGGACGCGCTTCGCCTCGGTTGCGCGGCGGTGGGTTTCACGATCTACCCGGGCAGCGAGCATCGGCTGGAGATGTACGGCCAGATAAGAAAGATCGGTGAGGAAGCGCGTCGGAACGGCCTGGCCGTCGTGATTTGGAGCTACCCGCGCGGGAGTCAGATCAGCAAGGAAGGCGAGACGGCGGTCGACGTCTGCGGTTACGCGGCGCAGATCGCGGCGCAACTCGGCGCGCACATCGTGAAGGTGAAGGTCCCGACATCGTTCGTGGAGCAACCCGAAGCCCGGAAAGTGTATGAGGCAGAGGAGATCCCGATCGGCATGCTGGCCGAGCGGATCCGCCATGTGGTGCAATGCTGCTTCGACGGCCGGCGCGTCGTGATCTTCTCTGGCGGCGCCGCAAAGACCGACGATGAGGCGCTTTTTGAAGAGGTGCGCGGCATTCAAGCCGGCGGCGGCTTCGGCTCGATCATGGGCCGCAATTCCTTTCAGCGGGAAAAAGAGCACGCGCTGCAGTTCCTCGGCAAGATCATGGAGATCTACGCGGGTTGATTTTTGGGCTGGACTCGCTCGGCGGAATCTGATGGAGTCATAACAACCCCGCCATGCGCACTCCCTCTTTTCGTCAATTTGTCGTCACGCTGATCGTTTTCGCCGTTTCGACTGCCCTTCACGCCGCGGGGCCCGTTCCGAAAGAGAGCGGCCCGGTCGGACCGGTGATTATCCTTCCTGAGGCGAATGTCGCCGCGACCGACGACACGGTTTACTATTCGGGCGACACGTCGGCGGTGTTCACGATCACGCTGTCTGCGGCGCCGGCCAGCAAGATCACGGTCGACTACAAGTTGAAGGGTTCGGCGGCCAACGGCATCGATTACGTGCTGTTGTCCGGCAAGGCAAAGTTCAAGCCCGGCAAGACCAGCAAGTCCGTCCTGGTCGTGCCGAAAGGCGACCTGCGCGGCGCGAGTTCGAGGACGGTGAAGCTGGTTCTGGAGGCGACCGACGATTACACGCTGGGGACTTCCCCGCAGGCCAAGGTGAAGATCATTCATTCCACGCTGATCGTCCTGCCGTAACGCCCCTCGGATCACCGAGCGCAGGTTTAGCGACATAGCGTCCCTGAAGTAGCTGGGATAAAGCTGTGATCGGCGGTGGGATCGCGAGATGAGGTTTACGCGGCGTCTCTATCCCGTTGATCTACTCGCGCGTGCATCCGTAAGCCCACGGGGCGTAAACAAACGAGACGAGGAACAGCCAGCGCGCCGCGGAAGTGAGCGCGATGCCGTTCAAGTCGGTGAGACGTGCGCGTACTCGCCCACTTTTGCTCGACTGTAGGCCGAGAGAATGTTTTCCACGGATAAATCTTCGTCCAGCGCTTCCCAATGCACGCCGAGCCCGCGCCCGATGAGTCGCCAGCTTTCCCGCTCCAACGGCTCAGCACCGAGCAGTCGCGGGAAAGAGGTCAGCGCAACGGTGATCGTGCGCTTGTCCGAAAAGGCAACGAGCATGGATTCTCCGGTGAAGGAGACGTGATGGATGCGCAGATCACTCATGGCTCAAGTTCCCGAAGGTGCGATACCACGCCTGACGAAATTCGTCCAGATGCCTCTGCGTGAGGTGCAGGATTTCATGGCACTCGTGCCGTCGAAAGCCTTCCACAAAAGCGAACTCCAGCGGATCGAGCCAGAGCTTGGCGGCGCGGTCGTCTTTCCGCACGTGGATGTGGGCGGCTCAAACCGATCAGCCATGTAGAAGAAAAAGCGGTAACCGCGTTCGCGAAAGATTGTTGGCACACGGTCGTGATATTAGTCGATATTCGCGGAAGTGCTTTTCTTCTTGCCGGGCATTCGCTTCCTCGTTCACGGACGAGAGCATGTTTTCGCTGGGAATGGAGAACTTGTTGAGCGTCAAAATTGGCCCGGGTTCGATCCATGCGAAGTACCGCGGGGCGAGTCCGGCCGCCTTTTCGCAAGTGTTTAAAGAAAGCGGTGAGTTAGCGCGGGGAACCGCCGGCAGAAATTTTCTGTCGTAATGCGGGGGCTTCTGGCAGAACTTTGCCCGCCCGGATGAAACAACGCAACTACCTGCTCGCGCTCGCCATGCTGGCTCTCTTCGCCGGCGCGGGCGTCTTTTATTTTCGCTCCTTCGTGATCCAGAAGCCGTTTGGGATCATCCTTTTCGTCAGCGAAGGGCTCGTCACCGGCAAGTTGACCGCCGCGCGCATTTACGATGGCGGCGCCGACCGGCGGCTCTCCATCGAGGCCCTCCCCAACGTCGCCATTCTCAGCGCGCACGCGGCCGACTTTGCCGTGCCCGACGCCACCGCCGCCGCCGGCGCGTTGGCGACCGGACGCAAGCTCAACAACCGCGCTCTCGGGCTCGACCCCGCCGGGCAGTCGCTCCCCAATTTGTTGGAAACGGCCCGCGACCACGGGCGCGCGATCGGGTTGATCACCACGGGCAGCCTCACCGACGCGACGCCCGCTGCCTTCTACGCGCACGCTTCGGATGCGAAGGACCGCAGCGGGTTGGCGGCGCAACTCGCCGATCACGCCGCGCCGGAGGTGATCCTCGGCGGCGGCGGCGCGGATTTTCTGCCCGACCTCAAAGGCGGCCAGCGGCGGGACGCGCGCGATCTCCAGTTTGAAATGACGCAGCGCGGTTACACGCTTCTGCGGTCGGATGCGGACCTCGCCGCGGTCCAACCCTGGCGCGGGCCGAAGCTGCTGGGTTTATTCAGCGACGGGCCGTTTGCCTTCCGCGATCATCTGGACGCGCAGCATTCGCAGCCGACGCTGGCGGAGATGGTGCGGCGCGCGGTGGAAGTGTTGCAACAGCGGGCAGGCGGTTACCTGCTGGTGGTGGACGCGGGGCTCGTCTCGCACGCGTCGCAGGCGAACGAAGGGGAGCACGCGCTGCAGGAGTTGGTGGAGCTCGATCGCGCGATCGGCATTGCGCTCCAGTACGCGGGCGCGAAGACGCTCGTGCTGGCGGCGGGCACGGAATCGACGGGCGGGATGGCGCTCAACGGTTATCCGCTCCGGCAGGATCACGGCGTGTCGTTGCTCGGGATGAACGCTTCGGGTTATCCGTCCATCACGTGGGCAACCGGGCCATCAGGTCCGGGCAGCCCTTCGGCCAGGCCGGATTCGCCGGCGGCGTTTTATGCGCCATTTGCGGGAAACGTCGCGGAGGATGTGATCGGGGCCGGGTATGGGCCAGGATCGGAACGGCTGCGCGGATTTCAGGACAACACGTTCGTGCACGATTTGATCTTGGAGGGAATGTGAACAGCATCGCCTCCGAGCCTGGTCATCCCGAGCAGCGAGCTGGCGAGCGTCGTCGAGGGACCCTACTGACTTCTTCAGGCGCACGAGCAGCTTTGATCGAAGTCCACCGGCGCCGAACCCAAGTCTGCAGGGTGTTTCGACTGCGCTCGTCCCTCGCTTCGCTCAACAGGACGAATTTCAATGGCCAGCCAGACCATTGCTGAAGATGGTAAAACCTTCGTTCCGAGGCAGGGGTAGCGCGAGGTCCACCGTCCGTGATCCGAATTTAAACAAAAAAAGGCCGCGGCTTGCGCCGCGGCCTTCGTTTATATAACTGCTGCTGAGAAGAGCCTTAGAGAGGCAGCAGGACTTTGTTGGTGTTCGAAGACAAATTCGTGTTGGCGGCTGGATCCAGCATGTTAACCGTAGCGCCGTTTGAATCAGTCGTTTTTACGAAGTGGCCAGTGGAGTCAAGGTTTTCCACCGCACCATGGTTGTCGAGGTATACGACGATAGCCTTCGTTCCGCTCCAAACTCCGCCTTTATCAGTAGGCTTTGTGGCGTAAACCCCGGAGGTCGAAGCGGGCCCGTCGAAAACAAGCGGACAAGCAGGATTTGACGCATCGGACAACTGGCTCATGTATCCATAGACATTTTCTCCGGCCTTGAGCGTTTTCGGGTGCGAAGTCGAGAATGTCGTGTCGATCACGTTATCAGGACCAGCGCCAGTTTGATAGCCGGCCGCCAACTTGTTTCCAAAGATGATCTCGGATTGAGTGTAAGTCGGAAAAAGCGTGGCAAACGCCAGATTTGCGTCAGCCGGCTCAGTCGTCAGTTCTGTTGGGACGCCTTTGCGGGGGTAAACGCCGTCGTTGTCGCCGGCGAACAGTTTGAGCGCAAGACCGATCTGCTTGGCCTGCGCAAGAGCCTTTGTCTGGGCGCCCTTGACCTGCACCGTGTTGAACACGGGCAACGCAATGCCGGCCAGAATGCCGATGATGGTGATCACGACGAGCAGCTCGATGAGCGTAAACGCCGACGTTTTTAGTTTTTTATGAATCATGGGGTGAATTGGTTTTATTGTCTGCTGACGAACGCAAAATAGGAGCCGCGCCAGAGGGCGTCAACGTGCGAAAGGCCGGTCGCGCAACATATATCATTCCGGTAACAAATCGGTAACAATTGCCGGCGCTTCCCGCTTGAAGCCGATCACGCTTAAGGGCGGCAGCCGCACATTGAGCGAGTGCGACCGACCGCCCCACGCGAATTCCTCCGCCGCGAGGCCGCCGCAATTGCCCACGTTGCTCCCGCCGTAAACTTCCGCGTCCGTATTGAGAATCTCGCGGTAAAACCCATCGCCCGGCGCCGCCACGCGGTACGGCTCGCGCACCATCGGCGTCGCGTTGATGACGAAGAGAAGGATGTCCCCCGCGCGCGACTTCCTGGCGAACGACACCACGCTGTTGTCGGAGTCGCTGAAATCCATCCACTCGAAGCCCTCGTACGAGTCGTCCAACTCGGAAAAGGCTGGCTCCGCGCGGTACAGGTGATTGAGGTGTTGCACCAGCCGCCGCACGCCTTCGTGGGCCGGGAATTGGGTCAGATGCCAGTCGAGGCTCCGGTTGTACTTCCATTCCTCCCATTGGCCGAACTCGCTGCCCTGGAAGAGCAGCTTCTTGCCGGGGTGCGCCCACATCCAGGCGTAGAACATCCGCAAGTTCGCAAACTTCTGCCACGCGTCGCCAGGCATCTTGTCCAGGAGCGACTTCTTGCCGTGCACCACCTCGTCGTGGCTCAACACCAGGATGAAATGCTCGTGGAACGCGTAGATCAGCGAGAACGTCATGTCCCCCTGATGAAAACGCCGGTGGATCGGGTCCAGCGCCATGTAACGCAGGCTGTCGTTCATCCAGCCCATGTTCCATTTGAAGCCAAAGCCGAGCCCGCCCAGATACGTCGGACGGCTCACCGCCGGCCACGACGTCGACTCTTCGGCGATCGTCATGACTCCGGGGAACTCTCCGTACGCGACCTCGTTGAAGCGTTTGAGGAAATAAATCGCCTCCAGGTTCTCGCGGCCGCCGAAGGCATTCGGGATCCACTCGCCGGCTTTGCGCGAGTAATCGAGGTACAGCATCGACGCCACGGCATCCACTCGCACGCCGTCGATGTGGTATTGGTCGAACCAGAACAGGCCGTTGGCGATCAGGAAATTGCGCACCTCGTTGCGCCCGTAGTTAAAGATCAGCGTGCCCCAGTCGACGTGCTCGCCCTGGCGCGGGTCGCTGTGTTCGTAGAGGTCGGTGCCGTCAAATTCCGCCAGGCCGTGCGCATCCTTCGGGAAATGGCCGGGCACCCAGTCGACAATGACGCCGATGCCGCGTTGATGGCAGCGATCGATCAGGTGGCGGAACTCATCCGGATTCCCAAACCGGCTCGTCGGCGCGTAGTAATTCGTGACTTGATACCCCCACGAGCCGTCGAAGGGATGCTCCGCCACGCCCATGAGTTCGATGTGCGTAAATCCCATCTCGACCACGTAATCCAGGAGCTGATCGGCGAGTTCCAGCCAGCTGAGCGAGCGATCGCCATCGCTTGGGATGCGTTTCCAACTGCCCGGGTGCACCTCATAAATGCTGACCGGCTCGCGTTGCCATTCCTTTTGCGCGCGCGACTCCATCCAGGCGCGGTCGTTCCAGGTATAACGGGTCAGGTCGAAGACCATGGAGGAGGTCTTGAGCCCGTGCTGATTGTAGAACGCCATCGGGTCGCTCTTGAGCAGGATGCCGCCGTGCGCGGCGCGGATCTCGTATTTATAATGAGCGCCCTCCTCGATCCCGGGCAGGAAGATTTCCCAGACGCCGCCGCTGAGATGCTTGCGCATGGGGTTGGCGCGGCCGTCCCAGCCGTTGAAATCGCCGACCACGCTGACCCGCGTCGCGTTGGGCGCCCACACGGCGAACGAGCATCCCCGCGCCCCGCCCACCTCGCGCAGGTGCGCCCCGAGCTTGTCGTAAAGCCGATGATGATTCCCCTCGGTGAAGAGGTGCAGGTCGAGTTCGCCGAGCAAGGGACCGAATGAATAGGGATCGGCCAGTTCCGTCTGATGGCCTTGATGATCGATCATCCGCAGGCGGTAATCGGGGCGATCGCTTTCCTCCCCCAGGGCGGCCTCGAAGAACCCGGCGGGGTGCACCTTGTCGGCCGGGGTAAGCCGTTTGGAGCGGCCGATTTCAACGATGGAGAGTTCCCGCGCATTGGGGGCAAACACCCGCACGATCCATCGGCCCTCGAAACGATGCGGCCCCAGAAAAGCGAAGGGATCGCCGTGAGTCGCCTGGAGCAGGGAGTCGAGTTCCGCCGCGGAGAAAGACAAATGACGCAATTTCATCGGGGCGGGAGGCGGCATGGGAGATCAAGGCAGAGAAACGCCGGCAAATTCAATCTCTAACATTTAGAATTGGAAGCTATCAACCGTGCATTCTCATATGTGTTGGCATTCAAATTGCTTTTGAGAATGAGAATCAAATTTCTTTTTATGCGCTTTCTTCCCAGCCTGCTCCTCGCCGTGATGTTAACGATGGGGTACTTCCTTTTCTTCCGTGCCCAGACAGAATCGGCGCGCCCCGCCCGGGTGGCGGCGCCGAAAGCATGGACCTACGGCGCAAGTCTCAACGATCCTTATAAAGCGGCCATGGACCGCGCCCACCTGGCCGCCAGCCAGATGAACGCCGAGAAGGCCGAGGCGGATGACGTTCGCTAGCGCGAGCGCCGATTGAAGTGACGCAATCACTGTTCTGGCCATTGTAGGGCAACCGCCCGGTTGCCAGAGGGAGTGCCCTGCGGCGGCAACCGGGGCGGTCGCGGCAGCGTGGTATAGGAATAAACACGTCACAGGCGCATGTTGCCGTTCCACGTCGTGCGAACCGTGGCTTGGTCAGCGGCGCTCAGCATGCCCAAGCGGCGGAGAAAAACAACGCTGCGCTCGGCTGTCACCAGCCGGTCCAGACGCGCCACCGAAGGTTTCAACAGGCCTGCGGCTTGCCAGTCGGTCAACGCCGCGTCCAGCGGACCGGTCCGGTGCACGGAAGTAACACGGCAAATGAGCGCATCGAGCCCAAGGTCAAATAGCACCAAAGCCGGTCTCACCTTACTGGCTGCGCCAGAGGTGAAGGGGAACTGGCAGAGAACAACCTCGCCGAACATCAGCGCAGGGAGTCGTAAATGGCATCCTCCGGGTCATCGCCGGCTAAAAACTGCTCGTAGGAAGCTGCTCGCCACTCGGCCTCCGTGTCGGGTGTCTCAGCGGGGAGAACGATGATGCGGGCGGCGCCCGTGCTCGGCAGTTGGGTGGCAACCTCCGGGGGGATCGCGAAGGTGGCGGAACCGCTTAACTCAACGGTAAACTCGAGGGCGTTCATACCTGGAATATAAACGCTAGGCCGCGGAGGATCAACGCCGCTTGCGGAGAGCGTTGAAACACGGAAGACCCTGGAAGTGTTCTGCCTTGTGGCAAAGGGGGTTTGCTCCCGTATCATTGGACGATGTCGCTCCTGCGCGCTTTACGTTCCGCCGGTGAGATCGTGATCTTCGGCTTGGGCGTGTTGCTCCTCGGGGCGGGCGGTTTGGGGGCGGTCGTTGCCTTTGGCATCTGGCGCTCGGAGAGCCAAATGACGCCGGCGCACCTGCGCATCTTCAGCTCCTGGGCGCTCGGAGCACTTGCTCTGGGCGGCGCCCTGCTCCTCCTCTACCGGCGGGTTTGCACCTCGACGCCTTCGGAACTGGCGCCCCCTTCGGGAGGTGTCCAATCCGGACCGCTGCGCCGGCTCAGCGGCGGGCTTCTGGTGGCGGCAGCCTTTGTTTGCGTGCTTTGTGGGGCGGTGGGAGGGGGCCTCCGGTTGGCGTCTTCGCTTCCGGGCGAGCGTTACCGCCAGGCCGGGGACATGGACCTCCTCCGCACCGCTCCCTGGAGTCTCGCGCTGGGCTTTCTCCTGCTGTGGGGGGCTTACCTTCTGTGGACCGACCGCGAAGAACTCGAGCGTCAATTGCAAATGGAACGCCGGCAGTACCTGCTCGCCGTCGCCGGAGCGGTTTCTGCGTCGGCGGGCGGGGGCCATTCGTGGTTCGGCTGGCGCGATTGCGCCGTCCGGCTGGCCGGCAGTTGGGCGATGATCAGTTTCCTCGGGTTTCAGCTTCAGGCGTGGCCGCTCCTTGGGTCCGGCCTGGGGCGAGCGGCGGAGTTCACGGCCGCCGTCTGGCTCAGCCAGACGGTCTTAATTCTCATTCACGAGTTGGGTCATCTTCTCGCGGGCGCAGCGGTCTGGATGACGCCAGCCGGGGCGCGGGTGGGGCGCGGTCCGTTGCTGTTGCGCCCGCAGCTAGGCGGCGTGGATCTTCGGCTCCATGCGTGGCCGTCGGATGGCTGCGCTTTCCTGACGCACCGCACGGAGCGGCTTTTCCGGGCTCGCACCTTCGCCATGTGCGCCGGGGGGCCGGCGGCGCATGCGTTGGCGGTGGCCGCGATGTTTTGGGCGGCGCGCAGTTTGCCGGCGGCGGCTGCGCCGTTCCTGCTGGCAGCGGGTTTGGCCGGCGCTTATCACCTGCTCCTGGGCAGCCTGTTCCCGTTCCGCATGACGGGCGGACGTACCCGGAGGGCGGAGTACGCGTTTGTCGATGCGGCCGCGCTGCTCAACGCCTTTCGGCTGCCCGCATCCCATGTGCGTTGGCGCGTGGGTGTCGATCTGGGGAGCGCGGCTTCCAAACGAGCCTTCGCCTCGCCCGACGAGCAGCGCGCGAGCGCCGAAGAACTGGCCGCGCTGGTCGCGCGATATCCGGAGAACGGGTTCCTTCATCTGCTGACCGCGCTGGCGGCGCAGCATCGGAGCGACTGGGAGCAAGCGGCTGGGCATTGGGAACGGTTCCTGGCGGTCGAAGGCGAGAACGGACTCCTGCCGCCCGAGGTCCATGCCTGGGCGCGCAACGAGCAAATCATCGCCCGGGTGATGGTAGGCGATCCCGCGGGAGCGCGCCGGGATTGCCTCGCGCTGCTGGAGAGTGACGCCCCGCGGCGGTTCAAGATCGAGCAACTCGATCGCCTCGCGTGCCTGCCCCTGATGCAGGGGCTGCGCGCCTACGCGCCGGAGGCGCTCGACTGGGCCGATCGCGCGCTGGCGCTGGACCCTTCGAGCGCCACGCTGCAAGGGACCCGCGGCTCCCTGTTGATGGAGTTGGGCCGGTGGGAGGAAGGCGCGGAGATCTTGCACCGCGTGCGGGCGGCCAGCGCCTCCCCGATCGACCAGGGAATCAGCGCCCTGTACCTTGCGCTCGCCGCGCGGGAACAAGGCCGGCAAGAAGAAGCCCGCGCGCTCGCGGCGGACGCGTTCCGGCTCTATCCCGGGCAAGCCTGGATGCAACTGCGGTGGGAAGCGGCGGAAAAAAACGGGGTGAGAGCCTGATCGGCTAAAAGTGTTGACGGATCACAAACGGATCCTCCACCGTGCGCGGCAGCGTGGCGCGCCGACCGATTTCGATCAACCCCGGGGCCGCGCGATACGCCCGGCCGCGGGTCGCTCCATCGGCGACGAGCAGGCCGAGGCCGACCATGCTCTTCAAATCCCGGCTCGCCGTCGCTTCGGTCACGTCCGCGGCGCTCCGGTAGGTGTTGTTGCGCACGCGGAATCCCACCGCGGCGTCGAACAGCGCAAAGAAGCTTCGTTCCGGCAGCTTGTGCGCGGCGGCGACGCGCTCGAGCTCATCCCAGATGCGCCGCGTTTCCTCGATTCGCCGGGAAATGGTCTTGGCCTGCCGGTAATGGGCGGTGAGACAGAATCGCAACCAGGGCCGGGAGTCATTTTGCGGCTGCCAGCCTCCCCGTCCCACGCGGGAAAGCGCCTCGTAGTACTCGCGCGTGTTCCGGCCCAGATACTCCTCGATGCTGGAGAATTGTGGCTCCATGACTCCCTCGCGAGCCAGCACGAGCGTCTGGAGGCACCGGGCCATGCGGCCGTTGCCGTCAGAAAAAGGGTGGATCATGGCCAGGTTCAAGTGCGACATGGCGGCGCGGATGAGCGGCGGGGTTTCGTCGCCGGCGGCGTTCAAGCCCGCGAAGAGTTCTGCCATCAAGCCGGGAATCGAATCGGCCGGGGGCCCCTCGTAGACGATCTCGTCGCGCGCCTCATTGCGCACGTAAACGGAGCTTGGGCGCCAGGAGCCGGGATTCTTTGTCAGATCATGCCGCACCATCATAAAGTGCAGACTCTTGATTAGTCCTTCGTTGAAGCTGAAATGGGGATCCTGGCCGAGCCGGAGCACATAAGTCATCGCGTCGCGATAGCCTTTCACCGCGGCCCACGTTTCCCCTTCGGCCTCAGCGGGCGCGACATCGTCTGCCGCAGCCATCGCATCTTCAACGCTGACGTTGTAACCCTCAATGCTGTTGGAACCTCTGATCGCCCGCGCAAACGTGTTTCTTCTCAGCACTCCCAACCATCGCGCGGGGGTGTGCAGGGCATAGCGGATCGAAATGCGGATCTGTTCGATGGCTGAGATGACGTCTTTTTCGACTCTCTCGAGCGGGGGCAGCTGAAAGATCACGAGTAAATGTCCGGTAGAAATGTTGGAATAGCAAATTCAATCCCACATGATGACAGAATGATTCTCTCAATTTGTTAGAATGAATATCCGTTTGCCGTTGTTCAGATATGAACATGAAAGAAAAGCATTGACATGTAGATTGCGGTGTGTTAGATTTACATGCGGGCTAAAGCTAGGACGCAATGATACACATAATGAAGAAAAATTACGGCCGGGCGGGGTTGTCGTCGCGAGAGGAATGCCGCTGGGGCCGCCTGCTGCCGTTGCGCATCATAGAGGGTGTTTTTTCTTTGCCCAAAGCCCGATTTCCGCGCTCATCAACCCGGATTCCTATCCCTTTCCAAATCGCGCATCCGCCCGTAGAATCTCCGCTCGCCTGATGGACCGCCTCCTCCTTGCCGGCTCGACGCTCTGCTTTTTGCTCGCGTTTGCCTTCACCGTGCTCTCGCGCGGAGCCCGCCTGCGGCAAACGTCGCGGATCAATCTCGGGGTGATCGCCGCCGGGTTTGCGCTTCAGACCGGATTTCTCTGGGTGCGCGGGGAACATCTCGGGCGCTGCCCGTTGACCAATCTCGCGGAAGTCCTGACCTTCCTGAGCTGGGGGATGGTGCTGTTTTACCTGCTCATCGGCAACAGCTACCGGCTCTCGCCGCTGGGGATGTTCACGGCGCCGCTCGCCGGCGGGTTCCAGACCGCGGCGCTGCTCGGGCCGTTCGACCGCGCCGCCCCGGCGCTGGCGCGGGGGGCGCACGCGGTCAACGGGTGGCTCGAGTTTCATGCGGCGTTTTCCGTGTTGGCGTACGGCGCGTTTGCCTTGGCCAGCGTCGCGGCGGGGATGTACCTCCTGCAGGAGCGCCAGCTCAAGACCCACCGGCTCAACGCCGCGTTCTTCCAGATGCCGCCCATCGCGGAACTGGGGCTGGTCAACGCGCGGCTGGTGACGCTCGGGTTCGCGTTGCTGAGCCTCGGGCTGATCGCCGGGATCAACATGGGGACGCCCAATACAATCACGCACTTGAGCGGCGCGATCGTCACCTGGTTTTTCTACGCGTTTTTGACTCTCGCCCGCTGGGGCGCCTGGAAGCTCGCGCCGCGGCAGATCGCGCGGCTGTCGATCGCGGGGTTCACCGTTGCGCTGGTGACGCTCCTGGGGTTCAGCTTTTCCGGCGGAGGGCACGCCTAGGATGAACGTCGTGTGTTGCGGGCTGAGCCATCGGACGGCGCAAGTCGAGCTAAGGGAGCAGTTTGCGCTCGGAGGCGCCGAGCTGCCGGAGGCCCTGCGGGCGTTGACGGAGATCGAGGGAGTGCGTGAGGGGGTCATCCTCTCGACCTGCAATCGGGTGGAGCATTACGCCGTGCTCGAAGGCGACCTCGCCGGCGCACCCGAGCGGGGAAGGCGGCTCGCGGAGACGTTCTTTTGGCGACAGATGGAGGAACAGGGGCTCGGCGGCGAGATGGACCGCGCGACGTTCTTCCACGTCGACGGCGCACGGGCGGTGGAGCATCTCTTCCGGGTGGCGTGCGGGTTGGAATCGATGGTGCTCGGCGAGACGGAGATCCTGGGGCAGGTCAAGCAGGCGTACACCGCGGCGCTCGGGGCGGGGACGACCGGGCGGACGTTGAATAAACTCTTCCAGCGGGCGTTCCAGGCGGCCAAACAGGTGCGCTCCAAGACGTGCATCGGGCGCGGGTCGGTGTCGGTGGCGTCGGCGGCGGCGGATCTGGCGGAGAAGTTATTTGGCGATCTGGGCGGTTGCCAGACGCTGGTGATCGGCGCAGGGGAAACCGGCGCCGGGGCCGCGCGGAGCTTGCTCGCCCGCGGCG
>CAXUAZ010000014.1:32997-34175 GCA_964249195.1 uncultured Chthoniobacterales bacterium | reverse complement strand
GCTTGCGGGCGTGGTCCTGGGCGCCTCGCCCTGCGCCTTGCACAATCGTCTCGCGGCCGGCGAGCCCGTGTGGCTCTCGGCCCACAGCGGGATCAATTTCTGGCTCGGCAATAATCCCGATGCCAACGGCTACCCCAACATCCCCGAAGGCCTGCGCACCGACCAGAAAGGAATGCTCATGGATTCCATCGCCTGGGCGGAACGCGCCGAAGGCCGGCCGTTGAAACGCGCGGAGGTCTCCGAATTTTGGACCGCCAAGGCCCACGCGTACATCGCGGCCCACCCCGGGCGGTGGCTCGCCCTCGAGGCGCGCAAGCTTGGCAATTTCTGGAGCGCCTTCCAATACGACGATCTGGGCATCGTGAGCAGCTTGCGCGAGGAAGGCGTGCTGCTGCCCGGCTTTGGGTTTGGCTGGGTGGCGGCGCTGGCGTTGCCGGGGATGGCGCTCGCCGCATACCGCCGGCCCGAGGCGCGCTGGGTCATGGCGGCGGTGGCCCTGCACATGGCGTCGTTGATGACCGTGTTCATCACCGAGCGTTATCGCCTGGCTTCCGTGCCGGGCTTGATCGTGCTCGCGGCCGTGGGCGCGGGCGAACTCTGGCGCGAGTTGCGGGTGGGGCATTGGCGGCTGCCGGCCGTGTACGCGGGGACACTGGCGGCCGGGCTGCTCGTGGTCTGTCATCCCGTCGAGAAACGCCTCCTCGGCCTGGATGAATACAACGCTTCCATCGGCGACATGGAGGAAGGCCGGATCGACCGCGCGCAACAGCGGCTGGAGCGCGTCGCCAGGCTCTATCCCGACAGCGCCCCGGTGAATTTCGCCCTCGGCAACGTTTGGTTCGAGCGCGGGGATCGCGATCGCGCCAAATATTACTATCGCCGCACGCTCCAGCTCGACCCCCGCCAGGAACACGCGCTCAATAACCTCGGCGTCCTCGCGATGCAGGAAGAGCGCTGGCCGCTGGCCGAGGCGTTTCTCTCCGGCTCGATTGCGCTCGAGCCCGATGACGACCGCGCCAATTTTCTCCTCGCCAAGACCCGCTACGCGCGGCACAACGTCGCCGGCGCCCGCCTGGCCATCGCCGAGTCGCTCAAACTTCAGCCCACGCGGGCCGAATACCGAGCGCTGGCCACCGAATTGCAAGCGCTCCCGTAAAAATCCCCGTGGCCTCCCACCC
>CAXUAZ010000014.1:0-32987 GCA_964249195.1 uncultured Chthoniobacterales bacterium | reverse complement strand
TCGTCAACGGCCGCCGCGCTTCGCCTGCCAACCGGCTGGTCGAAGTGGCAGTGGCGATGGGTTTTCCTCACGGCCGCGGCATTCGCCTGTCTCCTGACCGCCGACCAGAGCCGCCAGGAGTCCGCCGCGCGGCTCACGGTGCCTTGCGAGGTGATGGCGCGCGCCCCGGCGGGAGGGGGGCCGGCCGGACCCATGGAAGTCCTGGTGAGGTACGATGAACTCACCCAACTCACCGACGGATTTTCCTGCCCGGCGCAGGTCGCCGGCAGCGACGGCAAACTCGCGCGCTACGAGTTCCCGCTGCACCTGCGCCCCCTGGCGGGCCTGGGCCTGATCGCGCCCGGCCGGATCGAGACCGTCCGGCTTTACGATGCGCACAACCAACCGATCGCCCGGCTCAGCCGGGAGCATTTCCTCCCGGATTCGGCGCATCTTGCGCCCCTGGACGGCGGCTTCCCGGTGCTCCTGTATCCCTCCAAAGACGGAAGCGCGCCGGGCGCCGTGGCGATGACGCCCCCGCTGCGGATGCCGCCGGCGCCCGGCGTGATGACCGTGGTGGCCTGGGGGGCGTTTTATACCGCGGCGTTCTTCGGATTGGCGCTCATGGCGGCGCAACTGTTCGCCCCGGGCCGCTCGTGGGATTTGCGCCTATTCGCCCCTTGGTCCGAACGCTTGGCGGAACGAAGCCGGCCGTGGCAATTGGGTCTCGTCTGCGGCCTGGCGCTGGCCATGGCGGCCGTCAGCCGGCCCAATGCTCATCCCGACGAATATCAGCATGTCGCGGCGGCGCGGTTTTATCACCGGGGGAACTGGCTGCCGCCGGCGATGGGGGACCCTCGCGCCCGCGATGCCATCGGGCCCAACGGGCTGAGCTATCATCAGGATCTCGACATGGTTTACCTGTTGGCCGGGAAGGCGGCCTGGATGACCGGGCTCGTGGCGGGCCGGGAGGATCTGGCGTTGCGCCTGTTCAACGTCGCGCTGTTGGCGACGCTCTCCGCGCTGGCGTGCCGGCGGCGGATGAAGCTGCTCGCGTGGATGCTTCTGGTGTGCCCGCAGCTTTGGTACGTCTTTTCTTATTTCAACGGGGATGCCATGGGCGTGTTCCTCGCGTTCCTGATCGTGTGGCAGTTGGCCGGGCCGGACACGCTTTTGCAGCGTTCGCTCGAGGCCGATCGTTGGAAACTAGGCGGACTGCTGGCCATGGGCGCCCTGCTGGGCGCGGTCGCCGTTTCCAAAAAGAATTACTTCACCCTGCCCCTCCTGGCCGGCGCCTATGCCGGATGGCAATGCTGGACGGCCCATCCGGCTTTTCGCCGCCGGATGGCCACTCGCTGGGGACTCATTGCGGTGATTGCGCTGAGCATTTACGGCGCGCGCTTTGAGTACGATCAATCGCTGTACGGTTTTCACAAAGCCGATGAGCTGCGCGTCGTGACGGAATCCCTGGCCGAGCCGGGGTATCGGCCGTCGGAGCTTCGCACGCCCGCCGTCCACTGGTCTTTGAACATGCGGGAGCGCGGCGTGTCCGCGGCGGACATCGTCACTGGAACGCGTTGGCGCGCCGAATCGTTCATGAGTTTCGTGGGCCTGTACGGCTGGATGTCAATTCTCGGCCCCCCCGGCTATTACTCGATCATGCGGTACTTGTACCTGGCCTTCGGGGCGGCCGTTTTCTTTGGATATCTGCGCAACGCCACGCGCGGGGATGTCGTCCTGGCCCTGCTTTGCTTCGGCCTGTGCGGCGTGGCGTTGGCGGCGTCGGTCTATTATAGCTGGGCAGTGTGTTTCCAGCCGCAGGGCCGCTACCTGTTTCCCATCCTGCCGATCCTCGCCGTGCTCGGGCTGCGCAAACCGGAGGCATT
Source organism: uncultured Chthoniobacterales bacterium (assembly GCA_964249195.1). Lineage (GTDB taxonomy): Bacteria > Verrucomicrobiota > Verrucomicrobiia > Chthoniobacterales > SZAS-18 > CAXUAZ01. The sequence goes on along the minus strand of CAXUAZ010000014.1, from coordinate 31,122 downwards.
GCGGGCGCCGCTGCCAATCGTGACCGGGGCGTTGATCTTTGTGGGATCCGTTTATTCGTTTGTGTTTGTCGCGCTTGCCCAGATTCCGAAATGATGGACCCCAAATCGCGCCGGAGATGGATGGCCGGCCTCGCGCTTGCCGTGGCCGCCGCCGGCATCACATTGCGCCTGATCCGCTGGGCGGGATTTCAGGGGACAGGCTTCGACGAGGCGTTGTATGAGAATTATCTGCGCCTCCTGATGGAGCACGGTCTCAGTGGCTATCCCGACGTGGTGAATACCTACTTGGTTGTGCAGCAGCGCCTGGTCGGGTCGATCCTGCCGCCCACGCGGTTTCTCTATATCTTCCTGGCGTACGGCTGGCACGGGGTGTTTGGCGGTGAGCGCATCGAGGCGTTCAAGGCGATCTCGCGGGTGTTTGCGGTGTTGAGTTTTGTGACCTCAGGGCTTTTTGCGCGCCGGCTCGTGGGTCCGCGGGCGGGGCTGGCCGTTTTTGCTCTGATGGCCTGCTCGCCGATGGAGATCCACATGGCGCAACACGCGCTCGTCGACGGGGTCTTCGGCTTCTTCGCGATGCTGACGCTCTGGGCGTTCTGGGAATGCCTCCAGCAACCGGAGCATCGCGGCTGGCTGGCCACGTACGGCGCCGGTCTCGCGCTGATGGTGACGTGCAAGGAAAATGCGTTCTTTGTCTTCGTGGCGATCCTCGGCTTGCTCGCGGCCAATCGCTGGCTGGCGTTCGGCCGGATCACGCTGCCTCTGCTGCTGGCGACGGGGATCGGGCCTCTGTGCGGGGTTGCGGTTCTCGCGAACATCGCAGGCGGGATCGTGACGCTCAAGAACGTCTACGCGCTCTCCGTCGCCAAGAATATGACGCTGCCCTACGCGATCCTCACCGGCGACGGACCGTGGTACCGATACCTGATCGATCTGATGACGGTCAGCCCCCTCGTGCTCATCCTGGCCGGCGCGACCGTGCTGACCTTGCGCCGGGCCGATCGCGCGCTCGTGTTTCTGGCGCTGTTCGTGGCCGTCAGCTACCTGCTCATGTGCAACCTCAAGTACGGGATGAACTTGCGTTACGCCCTCATCTGGGATTTGCCGCTGCGGGTGCTGGCGGCGACGCAGGTGGGATTGCTGGCGGCGCGCTTCGGCCGGCACGGCGGCTGGGCCTTCGCGGCGTTGATCGCCGGCCTGAGCGCGTTTGACCTCTTCCAATATTACCGGCTCGCCGTCGCGTTCCCGCTGTACGAGCTGGTCCCTTTCGAGCTTCTGCACGCCCTGCGGATCATCAAATAAGCCTCTTTATTTAGAATTGTTCTTGATAACGGCAGGCAGCGGGCGATACTGCCGCTCCGCATGGAACCCGACGCTCCGACGCATTACGATGAGACCATCGCGTCCGGTGGATTCCGCCTGACCAAGCAGCGCCGCGAGGTTTACGACGCCGTGATGGAGACGCGGGATCATCCTACGGCGGTCCAGGTCTTTCAACGGGCGCTGAAACGGATGCCGAACATCTCCCTGGCCACCGTGTACAACTGCCTGGAAACGATGGCCCAGTGCGGGCTCGTGCGGCAGGTGAATTTTGACCGCGGCCCGTCGCGGTTCTGCGCGAACCTGCATCGGCACAGCCATTTCATCTGCACGGTGTGCGGACACGTCGAGGATGTCGACTCGCCCCCGGCCGAAGAACTGGCCGCCCGATGGAAGCTGCCCGCCGATTACGCGGTCACGCAGTACGACGTGTCGCTGCGCGGTGTCTGTCCGCGTTGCGCATCATAGACCCACTTTTTTCCATGAACCCGTCCCTCGAAATCAAAGAAATTTGCATCAGCATCGCCGATCGCCCGATCGTCAAAGGCCTCAGCCTAACCGTCCCCAAAGGGGAGGTGCACGCGATCATGGGCTTGAACGGCTCCGGAAAGAGCACGCTGGCCAAGGCCATCGCGGGCCATCCCGATTACGAGATCACCTCGGGCAGCGTGCTGCTCGACGGCGAGGAAATCCTCGGCCTTGAAGCCGACGAACGCGCGCGCAAGGGGCTCTTTCTGGCCTTCCAGTACCCGAGCGAAGTCCCCGGCGTGAGCAACGCCAATTTCATCCGCGCCGCCGTCCAGGCCCGGCTCGGCGCCGACGAGGAACTCGACGCGGTCGAATACTACGAGCGCCTCTACGCCAAGATGGACCTGCTGGAAATCCGCCGCGACTTCACCGCCCGGTCGGTCAATGAAGGCTTCTCCGGCGGAGAAAAGAAGCGCAACGAGATCCTGCAAATGGCGATGCTGGAGCCGTCCTACGCCGTGCTCGACGAGACCGACAGCGGCCTGGACATCGACGCGCTGAAGATCGTGGCCGAGGGCGTCAACGCGCTCAAAGGCCCGAATATGGGCGTCCTGTTAATCACCCATTACCAACGCCTCTTGAATTACATCGTGCCCGACTACGTGCACGTGATGATGGACGGCCAGATCGTTCACACCGGCGGCAAGGAGCTGGCCTACGAATTGGACGAGAAGGGCTACGATTGGCTCAAACCCGAAGCCGCGGCTGCCTGACCTTCATCCTTCTGCCTTCATCCTTCTACCTTCGCCTTTATGAGTGCACCCAAAGCAGAGATCGGCATCGACCGCAGCGCCGGAGATTTTTCCTACCCGGAGGCCCACACGTTCGACGCGGGCTACGGATTGAGCCCGAAGACCGTCGACTACATTGCCGACGTCAAAGGCGAGCCGGAGTGGATCCGGGAGTTTCGCCAGAAAGCGTTGCAGACCTTCCTGAGCAAGCCCATGCCGACGCATTGGGCGACGAAGGATCTGGAGAACATCGTCTTTGAAAACATCCGCTACTACCTGAGCCGCGGCCAGAAGCCGAGCCGGAGTTGGGACGACGTGCCCGACGACATGAAGCGCACCTTCGAACGCCTCGGCATCCCGGAGCAGGAGCGGAAATTCCTCGCCGGGGTGGAAGCGCAGTTCGACAGCGAGGCGGCGTACTCGAACATCAAGAAGGCGGTAGGGGATCAGGGAGTTATCTTTGTCGGCAGCACAGAAGGATTGAAGGAGCATCCGGATATTTTCCGAAAGTGGTTCGGCAAAGTGATTCCGACGGGCGACAACAAATTCAGCGCCCTCAACTCGGCCGTGTTCAGCGGCGGCAGTTTCATCTACGTGCCGCCGGGCGTGAAGGTGAAGCATCCGCTCCAGGCGTATTTCCGCATCAACTCGGAGAACTTCGGGCAATTCGAGAGGACGCTCATCATCGCCGATGAGGGCTCCGAAGTGATGTACATGGAAGGCTGCACGGCGCCGAAGTTCGAGACGGCGACGTTGCATAGCGCGGTGGTCGAGCTGGTCGCGCTCAAGGGCGCGAAGATCCAGTACGTGACCGTCCAGAACTGGAGCAACAACGTGTTCAATCTCGTCACCAAGCGCGGCCTCGCGATGGAAGACGCCGAGGTAAAATGGATCGATTGCAACATCGGCTCGCGCTTGACCATGAAGTATCCGGGCGTCGTCATGAAGGGCAAACGCGCGCGGGGCGAAGTCATCAGCATCGCGCTTGCCGGCAACGGCCAGCATCAGGACACCGGCGCCAAGATGATCCACGCGGCGGACGACACGACCAGCAACGTGATCAGCAAGAGCATCAGCGTTGGCTCTGGCCGGGCAACTTATCGCGGCCAGGTGCTGGTGCCCAAGCACCTCAAGAATTGCAAGAACAACACCGAGTGCGACGCGCTCCTCATTAACCCCACCAGCCGCACCGACACGTATCCCGCCATCACCGTGCGCGGCGAGAAAAACGCCATGCAGCATGAGGCGAGCGTGAGCAAGGTCAGCGCCGAGCAGATCTTCTACATGATGTCGCGCGGCTTGACCGAAGGGCAGGCGATGAGCCTGGCGGTCAATGGGTTTGTCAACGATCTCGTGCGCCAGTTCCCGATGGAATACAGCGTGGAGCTCAAGCGGCTCATTGATCTGGAGATGGAAGGGTCCGTCGGGTAGTTGACGTTTCCACATGAGCGAACAATTGGACACTCTCATCACCGCCGATTACGCGGAGACCGACGAAGCGCGCGACGCCGCGCGGATCGCGGATGAACCGTCGTTTGGCGGTCTGCTCTCGGAGGCGTCACCCGCAGAAGGGTTACCCCCCTGGCTCATTGCGGCGCGCGAGGAAGCGTGGCGCGTTTTTCAAGGTTTGGAGATGCCGGCGCGCACGGAACAAGCGTGGCGTTTCGCTTCTCTCGGGAAGATCGACCTCTCCCGCTATGGAGCGCCTGACGACGTGGATCCTGCCACCCGTGAGGCGTTGATCGAGCGTTCGATTGGCAATGCGGAAACCGCCGGCTGCATGATCTTCGCAAACCGCACCTTGCTGGATTGCCGCTCGCTACCGGAGAGCCTCGCCGCGCAAGGCGTGATCTGGAAGCCGTTGGCGGCGGCCGCCGCGGAACACGAAGAATTGTTTCGCCGTCACTTCATGGCGCAGGAGGTCACGCTTGGGTCACGCAAATTCGCGGCGTTGCATCAGGCGAACGTGAGCGCCGGGACGTTCATCTACGTGCCAAAGAACGTCGAAGTGAAGCTGCCGCTGGAGGCGTTCTACTGGCTCTCTGGAGAGGGCGGATCGATCTTCCCGCATACGTTGATCGTGGCGGACGAAGGCAGCAAGGTCACGGTGATCGACTATCTCGCGTCCGAGCGGGAAGAAGACGCCGGGTTTGCCTGTTGTGTCAACGACCTGGTCGTCGGCGCCGGCGCCAGGGTCACCTACATGTGCGCGCAGAGCTGGGGCGAAAACGTCACGTCGTTTCAGATCAACAATACTACGGTGGGCCGGGACGCGCATGCGCTCAGCCTGCATTTGAACCTCGGCGCGTCGTACGCGCGTTTGGAAAGCTTGAGCAAGCTCGCCGGGGCCGGCGGCCGCAGCGACATGCTCGCGGCGACGGTGGCGACGGCGCAACAGGAATTCGATCAACGCACATTGCAAGATCATCTCGAGCCACATACTACCTCGGACCTACTCTATAAGAATGCTCTATCGGACCGCGCGAAGACAATCTTCGCGGGATTGATCCGCGTGCAGCCCGACGCACAACACACCGACGCGTACCAGAAGGTGCGCAATCTGATGTTGAGCGACGACGCCGAAGCCAACTCCATGCCGGGGCTGGAGATCCTCGCGGACGAAGTGCGCTGCACTCACGGCGCCACCTCCGGGCACGTGGATGACGAGGAACTCTTCTATCTATTAGCTCGCGGGATCGACCGGCGTACGGCGCAGGAGTTGATCATCCACGGCTTCCTCAACGAGGTGATCGACCGGCTGCAAGAGCCGGCGGCGGCAGAGCGTTTCCGCGAGCTGTTGGCGGAGAAGTTCCTTCGTTCAAAGAAGTAACTCTTCCGAGGGTTATCGGGAACTTTGCGACTGGCTCTGGGACTGCCAGCCGCCGCTGCTGATCTGGCGTTGTGATTGCTCCTGCCATTGCGCGGCGTCCTGACAATAGGTGTCGTGCAGGGCGTCGCTAATATCCGACAAGCGCAATTGCAATCGATCCAGGTATTGATGCAGCCCGCTTTTGAAGATCTCGTTGATCGTCGTGTAATCGAGATCGCTGCGTAATCTTCCCGATAGGCGTTCCGCTTCGTTGGAATACCGCTCTTCGGGCGTTTCGCTGATACGGTGCAATGCGGCATCGAGTTGATGCACGCAGAATCGCAGCGCACGCGGAAAGGCATCGTGCAAAATCAGGAATTCCGCGACCTTCCATGGAGCGATTTGGCCGACGTACAATTTGCTATACGCCTCCAGCGCGCTGCAAGAACGCAGCACCGCCATCCACTGGATCGTATCCACATTTCCGCCGACGCCTTCGCCACTCGGCAATAGGATATGGTATTTCACATCGAGAATGCGCGAGGTGCGATCTGCCCGCTCGACAAACTTGCCGAGCTGACAGAAATCCCATCCCTCACCATGAGTCATCGTGGCGTCGGTGACGCCCATGAATTGGAATGAACCTTCCAGGATCCACTTGTAAAACTGGTAGGCGCTGGAGCGGAACATGTCGCGCGCTTCATCCGAACCGATAAACAGGTAGAGACGATTGATGTGTTCCCACATCTGCGAGGAAATCTGCTCGCGGACGCTGCGAGCGTTTTCCCGTGCGCGGCTCAAGCAGGAATAGATTGAATTGGGATTCTTCTTTTCGAACGTGACGAATTCCACCACCGAATCCCCATCCGCCTGCTTATAGAACGAATGAAACAGCTCATGTTCTTCCAGCGAGTTGATGATCGGCGCCCAATGCTGCCGGACGGCTTCTTCGCTCTGCCCCTCGAAGTCGAGCATGAGCTGGAGATTGACGTCGAGGATGCGGGCGTTATTTTCCGCCCGCTCCACGTAGCGGCTCATCCAATATAAACACTCGGCGACTCGGCTCAGCATGGAAGATCAGGCAGCGTGCGACTCCAAAGGTTGCTTGCGCTCGATGGCGACGATGTGGAGAGCGCCGATGTCAATGTGGCTGTCATCGTCGAACCACACGAGCACCCGCGTGCCGGCGGGATTAAAGCCCGCGTGGTCGGCACTGGCGACGGCGTATTCTTTTCCACTGCTCGTCACGATGGTGAACGGGCGAAAGGGAACTTGCATCAGCAGGCGTCGAATTTCCGCAATCATAGTTTATTCCTCGACGACCCACGTATCCTTGCTGCCGCCGCCTTGCGAAGAGTTTACCACCAGCGAACCCTTCCGCAAGGCAACCCGGGTGAGGCCTCCCGGAATAATCGTGATCTTCTCGCCGTACAGAACGTAGGGGCGCAGGTCGATGTGGCGCCCTTCGATTGAGTCGCCGCAGAACGATGGCGAACGCGAGAGAGAAATCACCGGCTGCGCAATGTAGTTGCGAGGATTAGCCTGAATCAGGCCGCAAAACTTTTCGATCTCCTCCTTGCTCGCTTGCGTGCCGATCAACATCCCATAGCCGCCGCTCTCGTTGGCCGCCTTTACCACCAGGTTCGGCAAGTTTTCCAGGATGTATTTGCGGTCCTTTTCTTCACTGGAGAGATAGGTCTCGACGTTCGGCAGGATCGGGTCTTCGCCGAGGTAGAATTTAATAATCCGCGGAACGAAGTAATACATCACTTTGTCGTCCGCGACGCCGGTGCCGATGGAGTTCGCGAGACTGACGTTGCCGGTGCGATACGCGTTGACGATCCCCGGCACGCCGAGCAGCGAATCCTTGCGGAAGACCTGCGGGTCGAGGAAGTCGTCGTCGATGCGGCGGTACACGACATCGACGGGTTTCATGCCCTTCGTCGTCTTCATGAACACGGAGCCGTTTTGCACCAGCAAGTCGCGCCCTTCGACAATTTCGATGCCCATTGAACGCGCGAGGAACGAGTGTTCGTAATAGGCCGAGTTGTAGATGCCAGGCGTTAGGATGGCGATGGTGGGGTCGGACTTTCCGTGCGGCGCGATGTAGCGCAGAACGTTGAGCAGGGCTTGCGGGTAATCATCCACCGGCCGCACGTGGTAGCTCGCGAAGAGACGAGGGAAGACGCGCTTCATCGCCTGCCGATTTTCCAGCACGTAGGAGACGCCGGACGGGCAACGCCCGTTATCCTCCAGGACGAGGTAGTTCCCATCCTTGTCGCGGATGAGGTCGGTGCCGCAAATGTGGATGTAGATGTTGCGCGGAACATCGAACCCCATGAACTCCGGCCGGAAGTGCGCGGCGCTGAGCACGTATTCCTTGGGGATGACCCCCTCCTTGAGGATGCGTTGATCGTGGTAGATGTCGTGCAGGAACAGGTTGAGCGCGGTTATGCGCTGCACGAGCCCGCGTTCGAGATGCTCCCACTCCGCGGCCGGGATGATGCGCGGGATTAGGTCGAACGGAAAGATGCGTTCGGTGCCCTGGTTGTCATTATAAACAGTGAACGTGATCCCCTGGCTGAGAAAGGCGTTGTCCGCGAGGGTGCGTTTGCGGGCAAACTCCTCGCGGTCCATCTCGCGAAACCGCTCCAGCAACTTCGCGTAATGAGGGCGCTCGCGACCCTGTCCGGCGAACATCTCGTCGAAGAAGCCTTCAAGTTGGTAATCGGCAAAATATTGATCCACGTGCGGCGTCGTTTATGTATGCGCGCGCGCGGGAACAATCAAGCGTGCAGGTTTCGCCGCTTTTTGCGTGATGGCGCCCGGACGTTGCTGATAGGGTCGCGGGAAGGTCATGATTCGCCTCTGGTGTTTTCTTGCAATAGCGACGGCTGCGATGGGCGAACCAGTGGTCGACCTTCCCAGCAGCGTACGGCCCATCGCAAGCTTCCAAACGCGCGCCAAGACGCCGGATTCCGCTCCGCTGGCGTTTTCGGTTTCGCTGCGCATGCGGGAGTTTTCCGGTTTGCGGGAGCGCGTCGCGCGAGGCGAGGTAATTCCCCGCGCCGAACTAGAAGCGCGGTACCTGCCGCCGGAGAGCGACTATGTGGCGGTGGCGGAATGGCTGCGGGCGCAAGGCTTCGAGGTCGTTGGCGAGGATGGGACGAGGCTCGCCGTCTTCGCTGCGGGATCGGTCGAGCAGGCGCACAAGAGTTTCCAGGTGACGTTCGGATCTGTCCTCGTGGAGGGCGCGGAAAATCCGGTTGCCCTTGCCGCCCCGAGCATCCCCGCGCGACTCGCGCCGGCGGTGCTGGGCGTCCACGGGCTGCAGCCGCTGGGCGCGCGGCGGCCCCACGTCCGCGAGTCCCGCATCAATAGTACGCCAGCCTACTTCCCGCGCGAAATCCTCAAGGCGTACAACGGTGACTCGCTTGCCGTGAACGGGGCAGGCGAGACGATCGCCGTCGTAATCGATACCCCGCCGTCGACGAGCGATCTCACCCAGTTTTGGTCCGCCGCCGGCGTGAACCAATCCTTGACCAACTACTCGTACGTCCAGGTCGATGGCGGCGCGCCCGGCACCCCCAATCCGGAGACGACGCTCGACGCCGAGTGGACGACCGGCATCGCTCCCGGCGCGAAGCTGCGGGTGTACTGCGCGGGAGCGCTCGACAACGTTTCGCTTGATCGTTGCTTCCAGCGCATCCTCGCCGATCTCCCGGCGAATCCTTCCATCCATCAACTCTCGATCAGTCTCGGCGCCGGAGAAACCTCGGAGAGCAGCGCGCAATTAGATGCGGACGCGCAATACTTTGCCGCGCTGGCCAGCCAGGGCGTAAGCGTCTTCGTTTCATCCGGGGACGGCGGCTCCACCCCCGACGATTTGCCGACCGGCCCTGGGAACACGGGGCCGCTGCAGGTGGAAAGTTATGCGTCCGACCCGAGCGTGACTGCGGTGGGCGGCTCCTCTCTGACGCTGGATGCCGGCTCCGGCTTCCGCTCCGATGAAACCGCCTGGGCGTACAGCGGAGGCGGCGCGAGCGTTCATTTCACGCGGCCGGTTTGGCAAAGTGTCCCGGGATCATTCCGGCTTGTGCCGGACGTTTGCGCGCCGGCCGACCCGGCCGCGGGCGCGTACGTGGTGTTTGGCGGGGTCGCGCGGATGTATGGCGGCACAAGCTGGGGAGCGCCGGTATGGGCGGGGATCAGCGCGTTGATCAACCAGGCCCGCGCGCTCAACGGCAAGCCGCCCGTCGGATTGTTCAACCCCAGCATCTATCCACTGCTCGCCAGCGCGAACTTCTCGGATGTAACGATTGGCAACAACGCGGGCGGCGCAAAGAGCAGCGGCAACTACTCCGCAGGCGTGGGCTACGATGAAGTCACCGGGCTCGGCGCGCCCAACATCACCAATCTCATCGCCACGCTGGCGGCGCCCGATCCGCCTGCGCCCGGCGTCGTCATCAGCCAAGTGTACGGCGGCGGAGGGTTGACCGGCGCGACGTTCAAGAATGATTTCGTCGAACTCTATAACGGCGAAAACATTCCGGTCGCGTTGAATGCGTATTCCGTGCAGTACACCAGCCGAAGCGGCAACGTCTGGCAGGAAACAACGTTGAACGGAACGATCCAGCCTCACGCCTATTACTTGGTCAAGGAGGCTGGGAACACAACGGTCGGCGCGGGCGCGGCGCTTCCCACGCCAGAGGTCTCCGGCAGCATCGATCTGAACGCGACCGACGGGAAGGTCGCCTTGGTGGGAAGTCGCACCGTGATCCCATCCGGGGTCAGCAACCCAATCGGCGGGTCTTACGGCGTGCTGGATTTCGTCGGCTATGGATCTGCCGATGCCTCAGAGGGCAGCGCCCCCGCGCCGAAGCTGTCGGTCATCCTGGCGGCCAAACGCGCGGGCGCCGACACCGACAACAATGCGGCCGATTTTACCGCGGACACGCCTGCGCCCCGCAACTCCACGACCGCCCCAAATTCGCCCGACCTCGCGCTGAGCCTCACGCATGCCGGATCGTTCAAACAAGCGGATGCCGCGGATGTTTTCACGGCGGTCGTTTCCAACGGCGGCAACGTCGCGACGAGCGGCGCGGTCACCGTCTTCGCCGCCCCGCCCGAGGGATTAACGGTGACTGCAATTAGCGGCGACGGCTGGTCTACGGCCGGCGATCAACAAAGCGCCACTCGCGCCGACCCGCTTGCGGCCAGAGGAAGCTACCCGCCTCTGCTTGTAACGGTCCAAGTCGCGCCTGATGCTCCTGCCAGCGTCACCAATCTCGCGCGGGTGATTGGCGGCGGGGAAACGAATGCGAGCAACGACACGGCATCGGACCAGGTTACCATTACCGCCCTGACCCCAAGCGAGTCGTGGCGCTACCGCTATTTCGGATCGGCCGACGACAGCGGCGCGGGGGCCGATAACGCCATCGCGAGCGGCGACGGGTTGCCGAATCTCCTGAAGTACGCGCTCGGCCTCGATCCGAGAACACCCGCCCTCAGCGGAGTGACAGCCGGTCTCGTCTCAGGCCGCCTGCAAATTTCAGTGCCGAAGAACCCGGCGGCGACCGATGTCTTATTCAGCGCGGAAATCACCGCCGACCTTTCTGTCCTCACCAGTTGGAGCAGCGCCGACGCGGTGATCGATACAAACAGCGCGACCTTATTCCAGGCGCACGACGGCGGCGACGGCGGACGCTTTATCCGCCTGAAAATTTCCCGCCCCTGAATTTTGGACAGAATTATACCCACTTCACGAATAATCTGGATATTGAAAAAGGACCGCCTCCAAACGGGTCCTCCTGAGCAGCGAGCTTGCGAGCGTCGCCGAAGGACCTTACTGACTTCTTCCGGCGCACGGGCAGCTTTGATCGGAGTCCACCGGCGCCGAACCAAAGTCAGTAGGGTGTTTCGACTGCGCTCGTCCCTCGCTTCGCTCAACATGACGGCTTTAAATGGCCAGCCAGATAATTACTGAAGATGGTATTAACAGAATTTAACAGAATTAGGGAAAGACAGAATTGGGCTGGATGCACAGTGCGGTGCTCTGCCAATTCTGTTGAATTCCGTTAATTCTGTCCAAAAATTCCGGGGAGACTACGGCGACAGAGGCCGTAGGTAGTAAGCTCCCATCGCCTTCGCGAGATCGAACCCAAGCGACGGCTTGGGCGCAGGGGCGGGCCGGTTCTTGCGCGAGCCACAGCGGCGATCTTTTTCCTCGCGCAATTTTTCCGCCTTCACCACTTGCCGCGTCTTGCCGGTCTGCCGCGCTTCCAGTTCTTCCACCAGCAGTCGACGCGCCAGAAACCGGTTGGTCCCTTGGCTGCGTTCCCGCTGGCAGCGCACCTGGATGCCCGTTGGCTTGTGGAGCAACGTCACGCCGCTCGCCGTCTTGTTTGTCTTCTGGCCGCCGGGGCCCGACACGCGGAAATAACTCTCTTCGATTTGACCCTCCACCACTCGCAAATCTCTCATCCGCCCGAGGAGATCCGCATACTTCCCTTCCGACACGGGAAACTTCAGCATAGAGGCGCGTGAGCCGCCCATTGGCGGGACGCAGGAGCGAGAGTGGGCAGGGGTGACACCATGCAGTTTGCTCTGGGAAATAATTAAGCAACTTCCGCGCGCGCTGACAAGCATTCTCTGCGTTTTATCTCAGAAAAAAATCGTTCGATTTCCAAGCCGTTCGGGAGTTTCGTCCTGCCAACCACTTATGAGCGCCCAACTCAACGAAGGAGATGCCGCCCCCGACTTCACCGCCACCGCCCTTGGCGGCGCTTACGGCCGCGGCGCAACCGTCCGCCTTAAGGACTTCACCGGCCAGCACCTGATCCTCTATTTCTATCCCAAGGACGATACGCCCGGCTGCACCGTGCAGGCCTGCGGCATTCGCGACCGTTGGCCGGATTTCAGCGCGCGAGACGCCACGCTCTTCGGGGTGAGCGTGGATTCGCTGGATAGCCACCAGGCGTTCATCGAAAAATACGGGCTGCCCTTTCCGCTGTTGAGCGACGAAAGCGGCAGGATCGTGCACGACTACGGCGTGGCCGTGGAACGGGAGCGCGACGGCCAAAAGACGCTCGGCGCCGAGCGATCGACCTTCGTGATCGGGCCGGACGGCAAGATTGAAGCGATCTTCCGCAAGGTGCGCCCGGAAGAACACGTCGATCAGGTGCTCGCGGCGCTCAGCAAGTAGCTCGTCATGGATTCTCCGAGTTCGTTTTTGAATCTGGTTGAGCGCGTGGAAGGCCTCGCGCACAAGCTGCCCGGCCCGCTGCAGAAGCCGATCCTCAAGGAGCTTACGCCGCTCAAGGAATTGTTCCTGCAACAGCGCCCGCCGCGCTTCGTCCTGGCGGGCGACCCGGGAGTGGGCGCGGCCGGGTTGTTCAACGCGGTCTTTGGCGCACCGGTGGCGCCCTTTGCGGAATCGGCCGCCGACGCCGCGCCTGTCCCGCTGGAAGGCTGGCGCGAGTTTTCGCGCGGGAGTCGCGGCGTGGTTCGCATCCTCGATGCGCGCCAGCCAGATCCGAATGCGGCGATGGCCGAGGTGACCCGCGCCGCCCTGGCCGCCGAGCCGCCGGATGTCTTCCTCTTCCTGCGCGCGCCGGAAGCGGCGGGGGAGGGGAGGCTCGACGCGGATATCGATACCCTCGACCGCCTCGTGCAAGCCGCTTCGCAGAGCCACGAGACGCGCCCCTGCGTGCTTGGCCTCGTCGTGTCCTCCGGCGAAACGGGCTTGCCGGCCGTTGACGTGGAGAACGTCCGTTCCCGACTGCATCTCTCGCTTTCCGTCCGCCGCAACCTGGCCGAGCGCATGGCGCCCACGCTGGAAGTCGCGATCTTCATGCGCTTCCGGCTCGACGGCTCGTTTGACCCGGAGAGCGACCGGCGCCGCCACATTCACGAGATGGTGAAAACGTTGGTCGCGGAGTTACCCAACGCCGCCAAGCTGGAGATGGCGCGACTCTCCGGCGCCCGCGAGGCGCAGGCGAAGATCGCGGCGACGATCATCAACTCCGCCGCCGCGATGAGTTTCGCGCTCGGCGCGCAGCCAATCCCGCTGGCCGACATGCCGTTTCTGCTCGCGTTTCAGATCGCCATGGTGAGCGGGATCATCTATGTGAGCGGCCGGGAGATGAGCGTAAAGCTGGGCACGGAGTTCCTCGGCACGATGGGGTTTAACATCGGCGCGGGCCTGGTCTTGCGCGAGGGTGCCCGGGCGGCGGCGCGCGCGGCGACCAAGTTGTTTTTACCGGGCTTGGGGAATGTCATCAGCGGGTCCGTGGCGGCAGGGGGCACCTACGCGCTGGGGCGGGCGGCAACGGCTTACTATATAGAAGGCATCAGTTTGCCCGACGCTCGCGCGCTGCTCAAACGCGAGTCCCGCCCGGACCGCGGCATCTTCCATCTGCTGGACCGGCGCAAGAAGAAGGCTGGCAGGCCGTAATCGAGTGAAGCTCTCGACCATCCGCTCGACGCTCGACGAGCTGGGCCTGGCGCCATCGAAAAGTCTCGGGCAGAATTTCCTGCATGATCAAAACCTGGCGCGATGGATTGTCACCCAACTCGACGCCCAACCCGGCGATGAACTCGTCGAGATCGGCCCCGGCCTCGGCGCCCTGACCGCGACCGCGCTGGAATCGGGCGCGACGCTCACCGCCTTGGAAAAAGACGGCCGGCTCGCCGCCTTCCTGCGCGAGCGCTTCGCGGGCGAGCCGCGCTGCCGGGTGATCCATGGCGATGCGCTGGACTTCGATGTCCGCGCGCTCTGGCCGCGGCAGCCGGTGAAAGTCTTCGGCAATCTCCCTTACTACGTCTCTACGCCGCTGCTGTTCCACTTCACCTCGCCGGCCTCGCCCGCGGCATTGGGCGTTTTCCTCTTGCAACGCGAGCTAGCCCAGCGGATCGCGGCCGCGGCGCCGGGCGGCAAGGATTACGGCATCGTGAGCCTGGTGATCGGCCGGCGCTGGGGCGTCCAACTGCTCAAGACATTACCCGCCAGCGTATTCCTGCCGGAGCCAAAGGTGGAGTCGGCGCTGATCCGGCTGACCCTGCGCGCTCCCGGCGAGTTGCCGGAGTGCGACGCGCCGACGTTTGAGCGGCTGGTGCGCGCCGGTTTTTCGCAACGCCGCAAGCAACTCCGCAAGCTGTTGCCCGCTGAAATCGACTGGCCGCGCGCCGCCGCGCGGATCGGCGTGCCGGAGACCGCGCGCGGAGAGGAGTTGACGCTGCTCCAATGGATCGCGCTGGCCAACCGGCTCAACCCGGTGTTGGAAACGAGCGCGCAGAACCTCGACGGCGAGCGTTTCGACGTGGTCGACGAGGCCGACCGCGTGATCGGCGCCGACACGCGCGGCAACGTCCACGCGCGAGGGTTGCGGCATCGGGCGGTGCACGTGTTTGTCTTCAACGGGGCAGGGGAGATCTTCCTGCAAAAACGATCGCGCTGGAAGGACAAGCAGCCGGGGAAGTGGGATTCGAGCGCGGCGGGGCACGTCGATTCGGGCGAGGATTATGCGACGGCGGCCCGCAGGGAGCTGGCGGAAGAGTTGAGAATCGACCGGCCGGAGGCCCCGGATGTCGTCGGCTCGATTCCGGCGAGTGAGGACACGGGGTGGGAGTTTGTGACGTTGTTCCGCGCGAGAGCCGAGGGGCCGTTTACCTGGCCAGCGGCCGAGATAGAGTGGGGCGGTTTTTTTCCGGTCGAGGTCGTGCAGGAATGGCTGGACCGCCGGCCGGGGGACTTCGCGCCGGGGTTTGTGCGGTGTTGGGCCATGGAAGGTTGCGTTTCGCCGAAGCTGCCACTACGATCAGGAGGGTGATGGCTGTTGCTGATCAACTTGCTGGCGAGATACTCCTCGAGCCGCAGCTCGTTCCGCTTGCGATGGCGGAAGGCGGGATCCTGAATGTGGGTGCAAGCCGCGTCTCGTTTGACAGCGTGATCTTTGCTTATGAGGAGGGCGAGACGCCAGAGGGGATCGTGGATCGCTACCCCAGCCTGGACGTGGCGGATGTTTATCAGGCCATCGGTTGTTATCTGAAGCATCCTCGCGAGGCTCGGGCTTACCTCGCAAAGCAGGAGCAGCGAGCGGAGGAGTTTCGCCAGCGGAGCGAGAGACAGTTCGGCTCTTCGTCAGAGTTGCGCGCGCGCTTGCTTGCCCGACGTTCGGTTAAGCCAGTAAGTTGAGCGATGGGGGGCCTGAAGTTTGCGGTTGACGAAAATTTCGATCACCGAGTGCTCCGCGCAATTAGACGGCGACTTCCTGCTTTGGATATTCTGAGCGTGCAGGAAGGTGGAAGGCAGTGCGCCCTTGATCCAGAGGTCTTGGAATGGGCGGCAAGCGAGGGCCGCATCGTTTTGTCGAACGATCGATCAACCCTGCGCGACTTTGCGTACGCTCGGGTGGAGACCGGATCGCCGATGCCGGGCGTGTTTCTGATCCGACCGCACGTACTGTTCATCACGGTGATCGAGGAAGTCGAATTGCTCGCTGAGTGCGGCCAGGAAAACGAGTTCGAGGGACAGGTCCGCTATCTGCCCATGTAAACTGCGACGAATTCCAAATCTCTCGTTCTCGGAAGCGTAAAAAGCTTGGCATCGACCGCTTTCTTCGCGAATGCTTGAGGTCCCCCATGGCATCCCCCATCTCTTCCTCCGTTTCCGCCTCCTATTCCGCCGAAGACGCTTCGCGCACCTATCGGCTGCCGTTCTCCATCATGACGGTCCTCTTCTTCATGTGGGGATTCATGACCGTCTGGAACGACATTCTCATCCCGCGCTTCAAGGATGCGTTTCACCTGACTTATTTCCAGGCGATGCTCGTCCAATTCGCCTTTTTCGGGGCGTACGGCATCGGAGCGTTCATCTACTTTGTCGTCTCCGCCATCTCCGGCGATCCGATCAACAGGATCGGATATAAGAACGGCATTCTCATCGGGCTGCTTACTTCGGCGATGGGGTTCGCATTGTTTTACCCGGCGGCGCAGGCGGAATCCTACCCGCTCTTTCTCGGCGGGTTGTTTGTCGTGGGCATCGGGTTCGCCATGCTCCAGATCGCGGCCAACCCTTACGTGACCATCCTAGGTCCGGAACGTACCGCTTCAAGCCGGCTCAACCTTTCCCAGGCGTTTAACTCGTTCGGCACCACCATCGGCCCGATCATCGGCGGCTGGTTGATCTTCACCTATTTCACCACGCCCACCGCGCACGGGGCGGATTCGGTGAAAATCCCTTATCTCTGCGTCGCCGGGGTGTTCGTGCTCCTGGCAGTGTGCTTCAAATTTGCGCACCTGCCCTCCTTTACGAACACCGAGGAGATTCCGCGCGGCATCGGCGCTTTGCAGCGCCCGCACACCGTTTTGTTTATGGTTGCGTTGTTTATGTATGTGTTCTGTTAGGTTTGCGTCGGCAGCGCCATCATCAACTTCCTCGGCAGCCCAAAGATGGGCGGCCTCGCGCACGAGGCGGCTGCGGGCTTCCTGGCGTTCTACTGGGGCGGGCTGATGATTGGCCGGTTCATGGGCGCGTTCGCGTTGAGCGATATGCGGCCTGGTCTGCGCAATGGACTGGTGGTTGCCGTGCCGATGATCGCTTTTTTGACGATCGTCTGCGCTCCTGCCATTTCGGCATCGCTTTCCGGTGGCGACGCTTCGGCCGCGTTTCATACGGGTCTGTCCAACGCCCTGCATTACGGGGGGCCGTTGTTGTTGTTGCTCGTGGCGTTCTTCATCGGTTCCTCGAGCGCGCACCGGTTGCTGGCGCTCTTCGGCACGATCATCATCGGGCTGCTGGCGACCGGGATGTGGGGTCAAGGCGAGGTCGCGCGCTGGGCCGTCCTTGGGGTGGGCCTCTTCTGCTCGATCATGTGGTCGAACATTTTTTCCCTGGCTATCGAAGGCCTCGGGCCGTTGAAGAGCCAGGGCTCGTCTCTGCTCATCATGGCCATTCTGGGCGGCGCGTTCCTGCCGCCTCTGCAGGGTCTGATTGCCGACCGGCACAGCATCCAGCTCTCGTTCATCGTGCCGATGCTCGCCTTTGCTTACGTTGTGTTCTACGGCGCCATCGGTTACCGCATCGGGCGGACCAACCCCCAGTCCTAAAAACATATGAAAACGGCTCTTTGCCTGGTTCTATTTGCCGCTCCGCTGTTTGCCGCCGAGCCCCTCACCGATCGTCCGGCGCCGGACAAACGCCGCTTTCACAGCGAGGCCGTCGAGAAGACGATCGCGGCGGTCACCAAGGACATCGCGGATCCCCAACTCGGGGCCATGTTTGCCAAGTGTTTCCCGAATACGGTGGACACGACAGTGTTCTTCTCGGAACAAAAAGGAACGCCGGACGCGTATGTCATCACCGGCGACATCGATGCGATGTGGATGCGCGACTCTTCCGCGCAGGTCAATCAGTATATCCCGCTGGCAAAGAATGATGCCGCGCTAGCTACGATGTTAAAAGGGCTGATCGGCCGCCAGACGCGTTGCACGTTGCTCGATCCGTACGCGAACGCGTTTTATCCCGATCCGCACCGCGAGAGCCAGTGGAAGAGCGACCATACCGACATGCGCCCCGGGGTGCATGAACGCAAGTACGAGCTGGATTCGCTGTGTTACCCCATTCGGCTGGGCTACCAATACTGGAAGGCGACGGGCGACCTCTCCGTCTTTGGCGACGAATGGCTTAAGGCGATGCGGCTGTCCGTGGACACCATGCGCGTCCAGCAACGCAAGACGGGCAAGGGCCCGTACAGTTTCATGCGCGAGACGCAATGGCAGACCGACACCGTGCCCGGCGCCGGGTACGGCAATCCCTGCAAGCCCAACGGCATGATCTGCTCCACATTCCGCAACTCCGACGACGCGGCCACGTACCTGTTCAACATCCCGGAGAACCTCCTCGCCGTGACGACGTTGCGGCATCTGGGGGAAATCCTCGACGCGCTTAATCGTGAGCCGGCGCTGGCCGCCGACGCGCGGGCGCTGGCCGCCGAAGCAGAAGCCGCCACCTTGAAAGCGGGCGTGATCACCCATCCCAAGTACGGGCGCATTTACGCCTACGAATGCGACGGCTTCGGCAACGTGCTCATGATGGACGACGCCGGCCTGCCGAGCCTGATCGGCATCCCATATCTGGGTTACGGCAGCGTTACCGACGAGATCTACCAGAACACCCGCCGCTTCGCGCTGAGCGCCGACAATCCATACTTCTATCGCGGCAAAGCCGGGGAAGGCACGGGCAGCCCGCACCTCGCCGCGCACGGTGATTTCATCTGGCCAATGGGTCTCTCTTCGCGCGGTTTGACGGCCAGCGATCCCGAGGAGATCAGACTTTGTCTTCGGCTCCTGCGCGACACCGCGGCGGGCACGGGATTTATGCATGAAGGCTTCAACAAGGAGGACGCCAACGATTTCACGCGCCCCTGGTTTGCGTGGGCCAACTCGCTCTTCAGCGAGTTCGTGCTGAAGGTGCATCAAGAGCACCCCGAGATCCTGCGCGCCTCGCTGGCGCCTTAGAGGTGGGCCGGGACCGCCTCAAAAATATCCGGCGAACTCCCGTTGCGGAGCGCTGCTTTTCCGCTATAATCTCCGTCCCGCTCGCGCCGCCAATCGGCGTTGAGAGGCATCGTCAGCGTTTCTTTTAACCATTAACCCTTAGACTCCGCTCGGGCGCGCCTTCTCGCGCCTGCTTGTAGCGTTCGTTTCCCACTCCGTTATGACAGCAATGCAGGACCTCATCGCCAAGTCGCTCCGCGACTTCAAGGAGGGCACAATCATCAAAGGCCACATCCTGGAGCTGCGGCCCCGCGAAGTGCTCGTCGACATCGGCTATAAATCCGAGGGCGTCATCTCCCTCTCTGAGTTCGACGACATGGACGAGGTCCAGGTCGGCGACGAAGTAGATGTCCTCCTCGAACGCCTCGAAAACGACGAGGGCATGGTGGTCCTCTCCCGCGAAAAAGCGCTCTATCGGCAGAATTGGGAGAAGATCGTGGCGGTGTTCCACGGCAGCGGCCTCATCAAGGGCAAAGTCAAGAGCGTGGTTAAGGGAGGACTGATGGTCAACATCGGCGTCGAGGCGTTCCTGCCCGGCAGCCAGATCGACATCACGCCGCCGAAGGATCTGAACCAATTTGTCGGCAACACGTACGATTTCAAGATCGTCAAGATCAACGACGACCGCAAGAACGTCGTCCTCTCGCGCCGCGAGCTGATCGAGCAAGAGCGCTCGGAGAAGCGTCAGGCATTCCTTTCGACGGTCAACGTCGGCGACGTGGTCACCGGCACGGTCAAGAACCTCACCGACTTCGGCGCGTTCATCGATCTCACGGGCATCGACGGTCTGCTCCATATCACGGACATGACGTGGGGTCGCCTGAATCACCCGAGCGAGATGCTCAAGACGGGGCAGGAAGTCACCGTCACCGTGCTCGACATCAACAAGGAGAAAGAGCGCGTGTCGCTTGGCCTCAAGCAGCTCCAGAGCAACCCGTGGGACAAGATCGAGGAGCGTTTCCCGATCGGCAAACGGGTCAAAGGCAAGATCACGAACCTCGTGCCTTACGGCGCGTTCGTGGAGTTGGAAGAAGGCGTCGAGGGTCTCGTGCACGTTTCCGAGTTGAGCTGGACCAAACGCATTGTCCGCCCGGCGGATGTGCTCGCGGTCGGTCAGGAGATCGAGGCGGCAGTGCTCGGCGTGAACAAAGAAGAGCAGAAGATTTCGCTCGGCCTGCGCCAGCTCGAATCCAATCCCTGGGATGAGATCGAGAAGAAGTACCCGGCCGGCACGATCGTGAAGGGCAAGGTCCGCAACATGACCGCTTACGGCGCCTTCGTCGAAATCGAAGAGGGCATCGACGGCATGATCCACGTCTCCGACATGTCGTGGACGCGCAAGATCAACCAACCGAGTGAGATGCTCAAGAAGGGCGACGAAGTCGAGGCTTCGGTCATCGACATCGACAAGCAGAACCAGCGCATCAGCCTGGGCATGAAGCAACTCGACGGCGATCCGTGGAAGGATATCGACACGAAGTACAAGATCGGCGATCTCGTCACGGGCAAGGTCACGAAGCTCGCGAGCTTCGGAGCGTTCGTGCAACTCAAGGATGACATCGACGGGTTGGTCCACATTTCGCAGTTGAGCGAGGACCATGTGTCGAAGGTGAAGGACATTCTCAAAGTGGGTCAGGACGTGGAAGCGCGGGTGATCAAGGTCGACAAGGCCGAGCGCCGCATCGGACTGTCCATCAAGGCCGCGAACTACAGCGAGGAAGACCTCAAGCGTGAGAGTGAGGCGTTCGACAACCTGCGTCCCGGCGAGGACATGGTGGGTCTCGAGCAGGCCTTCCAGGCCGCGCAGGAAGAGTACCGCCCCGGCGATTCGAAGAAGAAGTAATCGCGCTCTTCAGGCAGGATTACGAAGAACCGGCAAGCTTTACGGCTTGCCGGTTTTTTGTTGGGAACCATTATGCGCGAAGGTGGATCGTGCTCTCCGAGCGCGATGCCAAATCAATAGCGGCGCAGCCGCTCTTGAAGGAAGAAGTGAGTACGGGGCCGCGGCGTGCGCTCTACCTCCCGTGCGACTTCCTCGTCTTTGCCGCCTTCTTCGCGGAGGCGGATCTCTCTGCGGCCGTGCGGCTGGCGGCGGCACCCTTGGATTGCTTTGACAGCGCGGCCCTTGACGCCGGCTTGCTGCTCTCGCGTTTCAAGGCTTTGGTTGCCGCAGCCGAACGCTTCGCCGAGGGCTTGCGCTCCGCCGGCGTCTTTGCAAGTTCTCGTTTGGCCTGCTTTCGAGTGCTCTCCTTGGCTTTCCCTTTCGCCGGCGCCTTCAGCTTGACCCCGGCCCGGCGCGCTTTGGACAACCCAATGGCAATCGCTTGCTTGGTGTTCCGAACCCCGTGCTCACCCGCGCGAACGCGCTCAATCTCCTCCCGCACGAAATCACCGGCTTGCGTGGAAGGCGAACTGCCCGAATGGGGGTCGGCCTCTGCTTTCTTGACGGATTTTTTGGCTGGCATCCTATCAAGAATCGCTCGCCACCCGCTGAGCGGACGGACTTTCACCTCACCTGAGCTTTTTTTCGAGAGCGGCTCTCGCCGCTATTGATTTGCCATCGCGCTCGGAGAGCACGATCCACCGCTAAACCGCCTCGCCCGCCGCAAACCCGCTCGCCCAGGCCCACTGGAAATTGTAGCCGCCGAGTTGTCCGGTCACATCCAC
Source organism: uncultured Chthoniobacterales bacterium (assembly GCA_964249195.1). Taxonomy (GTDB): domain Bacteria; phylum Verrucomicrobiota; class Verrucomicrobiia; order Chthoniobacterales; family SZAS-18; genus CAXUAZ01. Next base: position 9,513 of record CAXUAZ010000014.1, on the reverse strand, counting down.
CGCTTCGCCGATAAAATATAAGCCCGCGACATTGCGCGCCGCCATCGTGCGTGAGTTCAATTCCCGGGTGTCCACTCCGCCGAGGGTCACCTCCGCCTTGGCGTAACCTTCCGTGCCGGCGGGTCGCACGGTCCATCGCCGCAATGTCTGCGCCAGCGCGACGAGCCGTTTCGGCGACAGCCGGCGCAGGGGAGTCGACGCTCCAAAGGGCCGGCTGAATGCCTCCGCCAGACGCGCCGGCAATCGCTCCGCGAGCACGTTGGCCAAATGCGCGTCGCGTCCGCGGGCGTGTTCCCTGAGCATCCACTGCTCCGGATTGTCGTCATCCGGCAGGAGGTCGAAGGTCAGTTCGCCGCCATCCGGCGCCAGATACGAAGACGCCTGCAGCACCGCGGGCCCGCTCAACCCGCGATGGGTGAAGAGCAGGTTTTCCCGGAAAGTCGGCCCGCTCTTTGCCCGGGCCGCGCATGGGGTCGCGGCGCCGGTCAATTCCGCGCAGAGATCCAGCATCTCGCCGGAGAAAGTGAGCGGCACGAGGCCGGGGCGCGGGGTGATCGTTCGCAAGCCGAAGCGGCGGGCAACATCGAACGCAAAGCCGGTTGCGCCAAGGTTTGGAAACGACAAGCTGCCCGTCGCCACGACCAGCGCGCGGGCGCGATATGCGATGCCGTTTCCAGCGGGGACCGTGAACACGCCATCTTCGTCGCGGATGATTTCCGCGCTGGGCGCGACGCCCGTTTCGATGCGCACGCGTCTGGTGGCGGCGCATTCGGCGGTGAGCATCTGCACGATCTGGCGCGATGAGCCGTCGCAAAAGAGCTGCCCGAGTTTCTTCTCGTGATAGGCGATCCCGTGTTTCTCGACCAGCGCAATGAAGTCATCCGGCGTGTAGCGCGCGAGGGCGGAGCGCGGGAAGTCCGGCTGGGCGCAGAGATAGTTCTCCGGTCCGGCGCCGGTGTTGGTGAAATTGCAGCGCCCGCCCCCGGAGATCAGGATCTTCTTGCCGACCCGCTCCGCCCGCTCGATCACGAGCACCGATTTGCCGCGCGCGCCCGCAACGGCAGCACACATCAATCCCGCCGCGCCGCCGCCCAGGACGATCACGTCGGAGATGGGAAGAAGGGGAGGAATGATGAGTGTTACTTCAATGCCGCCCAGACGCGATGCACGTCGTCGTGATCATCCAGCGCCTCCAGGAATTCGCCGACTTCTTCCAACTCCTCGTCGGTCAACTTCGGGAACTGCTTGGCCACGTAGCCGATCTCGCTCGTGACCACCGTCCAGCCATTCCCCGCGAGCCATTGCGACACGCTGTGAACGGCCGCGCGATCCGTGATGAACCGGCCGCCGACCGCGCCTTCCGGGATGTCGTCGTTCTGCGAATGATCGAGGGCTTCGACTTCATCCGCGCCGGCCTCGATGGCCGCTTCCTCGATGTCCGCGCCCGCGGCGTGGTGCGCCTCCACGAGCCCGACATGATCGAAGAGGAACTTGTTGCTGCCCGCGACGCCGAGCTGCCCGGCTTTGAACTTGAGGCGAATCTCGGAGGCCGTCCGGTTGTTGTTGTCGGTGAGCACCTCGACGATCACCGGCACCTTGTGCGGCGCGTACCCTTCGAACACCGCGTGATCGAGCACGAGCTTGTCCGTCCCGATGCCGGCGCCCTTGTTGATCGCCCGTTGAATGGCATCGCGCGTGACGTTCTCGCGGCGCGCCTTGTCGACCGCTGCCGCAAGCCGCGCGTTGGAGGCCGGGTCGGCGCCGCCGCCGAGCTTGGCCGCGACCATGATCTCTTTGACGAGCTTGGTGACAACGTTGCCTTTTTTGAGGTTGGCGACTTCACGTTTTGCTTGCAGCCATTGGCGTCCCATAAATGTAAGAAAAAAGGAGGGGTTTTTAAAGAAAGCCACCGTACCGCGCCCGGCCGCGCCGTTCAACTCAGGCCTCACACATCGCGTATCGGACGATTCGGCCTTATAGGTCTCATAAATCCTATAGGACCTATATTCCCCCCATGAGCAAAGATTTCGAAGAACTCGACTACCGCCCCACGCCTTTGGGCGACCTCACGTTGCGCCGGCGCCGGATGCACTCGCTTGGCGAACTGGAAATCTACGAGGTAAAGCTCGGCGATGCCTTCCTGATGTCGAGCCTCTTCCACGTCGTGGAGGAGGCGCTTTCCACCCTTGGCCTGGCGGCTCTTCCGCCGGGAGAGTGGGACGTGGTCGTCGGTGGCCTCGGGCTCGGCTACACGGCCGCCGCGGCGCTGGATCATCCGTCCGTGCGGTCGCTGGTGATCGTCGATCTAATGCAAGGCGTGATCGATTGGCACCGAGGCGGCCTCGTCCCGCTCGGCCCCCGCCTGACCGGCGATCCCCGTTGCCGGATCGTGCAAGGCGACTTCTTTGCCCTGGCCGGCTCCGTAAACGGCTTCGACCCCGAAGCGTCCGGCCGCCAATTCCACGCGGTGTTGCTGGACATCGACCATTCCCCGCACGGGTTGCTGCACCCGAGTCATGGCGGATTTTATCAGCCCCAAGGTCTGCGCGCCTTCGCCGCGCACATCCTGCCTGGCGGCGTCTTCGCGTTGTGGTCCGACGACGCGCCAGACGAGGATTTCATGACAGCGCTGAGCGGCGTGTTTGCCAACGTCAAGGCGCACACCGTGACCTTTGAGAATCCGCTGTTGGAGGAAGATTCATCCAGCACGGTGTATGTTGCCATGCGGCAGTAGTTCACTTTGTCTTGGTCATCCAATAACATCCGCCCGTGAACATACAGCATTGGTTGATCTTCATCGGCTCGGCGCTGCTCGAAGTGGGCGGTGACGCGTTGATCCGCAAGGGGTTGCGGGGCGGGGGAGTGGTGTTGATGATCGCCGGCGGGTTGGCGCTGGCTGCTTATGGGTTTACGGTCAACTTGGTGCGCTGGGATTTCGGGCGGATGCTCGGCGTTTACGTGGCGGTGTTTGCCGTGGTGAGTGTGCTGTTCGGCCGCTTTGTCTTTGCAGAGAATGTGCCGGTCACGACGTGGCTCGGACTGGCGGTTATGGTCGCCGGAGCGATGATTATCCAGTTCGGCGCCGGGCGATAGGCGCGTCGGCTGCCAGGACAAGGCCGCGCAGTCGGGCTATAATGAGCGAATGTTTCAGGTCGATTTCCAGGAGGCGCAGCAATTGTTGACCGTTCGTTTTCACGAGAACGTCGACCCGGACCAGATGAATCGTTGCGGCGAGGAGATAAAGACGCTTCTCGCGGATGTCGCGCCGGGCTGGCGGATGCTGACCGACCTCAGCGCGCTCGGCGCCATGGACCCCAATTGCGCGCCGGCCGTCAAGACCATCATGACGCTTTGTAACGCGAAGAAAGTGTCGTTGATCGTGCGCGTCATCCCCGATACGCGCAAGGATATCGGCTATGGGCTGATGACCATCTTTCACTACGACCGCAGCGTGCGGGTGTTCGCGTGCGAGACATTGGAAGAGGCTCACAAGCTGCTCGCCTCGGATTAGAGGCTGCTTTCTTGCGCCCTGGCGCATTCTGGATTAGCTGCAAAACGCAATGCGCACGCGCTTTTCCGCAGCCGTTTGCCTCCGCGCGATGGGTTGCCTGGCGGCCGCCTTCTGCGCCGGAGCACCACGAGCATCCGGCGTCATCTTGCTGGCGACGGGCGATCCCGCCGTTCATACCAGCACCCCGGGTGATAACAGCGGCTGGCAATACGAGGGCACATTCGGCAGTTTTCTCGGCACGCCGATCGCTCCCCTGTATTTCCTGAGCGCCGCGCACATCGGCAATCAGGGCGCCTTCGTTTTTCACGGCGAATCGTTCATCGTCATGGAGTCGATTCCCGACCCGGCCGGCAGCGATCTCCTCCTCTGGAAAGTGGATCATCCCTTCGCCGACTACGCGCCGATGTTCACGGCCGACCACGGCGACGAGGTCGGGCGGACGCTGCGGGTTATCGGCTGCGGCACCCGCCGCGACGCGGAGATCGACCTCGACGGAACCGCGCGCGGCTGGCAGTGGGGTATCTACGACGGCGTGCAACGCTGGGGCAGCAACGTCGTGGCGGATTTGCCCTCGGACTCTCGCGCACAGTATGTCCATGCAACCTTCGATAATCCGGGAATCCCGGACGAGGCGGATCTCTCGGCGGGCGATTCGGGCGGCGGAGTCTTCGTGCTGGAGGATGGGTTGTGGAAACTCGCCGCCATTAACTACGCCGTCGACCAACTGTTTACCGGGCCGGACCCAAGCGACGGGTTCACCGCGGCTATTTTCGACGCCCGAGGCTTTTACACGGGGAACGGCGACGGGACATTCACTTTAATCGCCGGGGATGCCCCTGTGCCCATCGGCTTCTACAGCACCCGGGTCGCAGCGCTGCTGGATTGGATCAAAGGAGTGATCGGTCAAGACCCATCGGAGTTGGCCCCCGAGAGCTTTGTAAATTGGGAACATCTGTATTTCACGCCGGACCAATTGACGGATGCGACAGCCAGCGGACCCAATGCCGATCCCGATGGCGACGGCGTGGTCAATCTGTTGGAGTTCGCCTTCAATCTGGATCCGACCTTTCCCGAACCCGGGGTGATGACCGCCGGAACCGGCCTCCGCGGGCTGCCGCTGGTAGGAACGCAACCGGCGTCAGGCGGGGGGAGTCGGTTGACGGTTGAGTTCGTCCGGCGGATTGGGAGCGGCTCCGGCATCACCTATGTCGTGCAATTCACCGACAGCCTTGCGTCCGCAAACTGGCAGGCCGGCGGAACGGAGAGCATCACCGCGATCAACGCCCGCTGGGAGCGCGTGAAGGTGACCGATGGCGCATCGGGAGCAGCCCGTTTCGCGAGGGTGGTGGTGACAGCGGTCCCGCCGTGAACATTTGTGGCGACATTGAGCGCGGCGCAGAGCGTCAAGGTAAAGGTGAAGTACCTGATCAAGGGCACGGCGCTGGCGGGCTACGATTACGCGACGCTCAACGGCAAGGTGAAGTTCAAGCCGGGCGAGACGACCGAGACGGTGACAGTGTCGCCCATCAATGAAGGCATCAGCACGGGTCGCACGGTGTCGGTGAAAGTGACCCTGGAGGAAAGCAGTGGATACACGCTGGACGCGGCGAGCACCGCCAAGGTGAAGATCGTGGACAACCAGTAGGCGGCGGCGTTTCGGCACGTGGATGAGGACCTCGTGCGGCATCAATGAAAATCATGCGAGGTCGGCGTGGATATGGTCTCCATCAGGAGCGGCACGATCTCGCGCGCCTTGACGTGGATGACGCCCTCGACCTTCTGCAGTTCGCCGCGAATCTCCAGGAAACTCTCTTCCGAAATCCGCAGCCGCATCCGTTCGAAGAGCGCTGCCGAGACAACGGCGTTGGCGATGCCGGTTTCGTCCTCCAGGCTGATAAATACGACCCCCTTCGCCGTGCCCGGCCGTTGCCGGCAAATAACCATGCCGCCAATGGCGAGTTGCTGACCATTGGCCCCCGCCGCCAGATCCGCGGCGCGCCACAGGTGGGGAATGCGTTCGCGGATGAGCGCCATGGGGTGGGGGCCGATCGTCAGCCGCGTGCCGGCGTAGTCGGCATTCAGACGCTCGAAGGGATTCATCGGGCGCAGCGGCGGCGCCTGCGGTTCTTCGGCGCGGCTGAAAAGATCATCCGGGTCGCGCGCAAACTCGGTCTGCCACTGCGCGGCGCGGCGATGCTCGGCGAGGCCGTTGAGCGCGCCCACCTTGGCAAGAGAACGCACCGCCGCCTTGGGCAATCCGGTGCGAAGCTGGAAGTCTGCCAGCGACGTGAACGGGCGTTGGGCGACGATGCGCGCGCCGTCGGCCGCCCGGAGATCGCGCACGTAACAGAGCCCCAGGCGCAGGGAGCGGTCGGCGCCAACGGTGCAAAGCCAGTCGCTCTCCCGGACGTTGACGGGCCGGATGCGCACCCCGCGCCGTTTGGCATCCTTGACCAGCGTGGCAGCGGAGTAGAAACCCATCGGCTGGTTGTTGAGCAAACCCGCGTAAAACTCCGGCGCACAATGCACCTTCATCCAGCAACTATTATAAGCGATGAGTCCAAACGAGAGCGCGTGAGACTCCGGGAATCCGTACACGGCGAACGATTGCACCGATTGCACGATCCGCTCGGCGACCTCGGGCGCCACGCCGCGGTTGGAGAGACCTTCACGCAATTTGACCACCACTTTTACCATTCGTTTCTCGGAGCGATGAAAGCTCAAAGCGCGCCGCAGGTCCTCCGCTTCCGCTCCGGTGAAGCCCGCCATGTCCATGGCGATCTTGAGCAATTGTTCTTGGAATAACGGAACGCCTAACGTGCGATGCAAGGTACCCTCCATATCCTTATGCATATACTCGATCTTCTTCGGATCTTTGCGGCGGGCGAGATAAGGATGCACCATGTTGCCCTGGATCGGGCCGGGACGGATCAGCGCCACCTGGATGACCACGTCATAGAACTCGCGGGGCAGCATGCGCGGCAGCGTGGCGATCTGCGCGCGGCTCTCCACCTGGAAAGTGCCCACCGTATCCGCGTTGCAGAGGAGATCGAAAGTCGCCGGGTCATCTTGCGGGATGGACGCCAGGGTGATTTTCTGGCCGCGCGCGGCGCACATTTCAAAAGAATCCTGCATCGCCGCCATCATCCCGAGACCCAGCAGGTCGACTTTGATGATGCCGAGGTCTTCGCAATCGTCCTTGTCCCATTGCGCGACCACCCGGCCCGGCATCGAGGCGTTTTCCAACGGGACGATACTGCTGAGCGCTCCCTCGCAAATGATCATGCCCCCGCTGTGTTGACCGAGATGACGAGGCAGCCGGTAAATATCGCGATAGAGCGAGAGCGCCGCGTGCGCGCGCGGATGAGATTTGGCGATGCCGGATTGCTCGATCTGCGCTTCGAGATCGAGCGTGTGGGGGAAGTCGCCGCTGCCGAAGAGATGCGAAAAACGGGTGAGCACGTCTGGCGGAAAATTGAGCGCCTTGCCGATCTCGCGCATGGCGCTGCGCCCGCGGAAGGTAATGACATTAGCGGTCATTGCGGCGCCGTGTTTGCCGTAACGCCGATAAACCTCCTGGATTACTTGTTCGCGGCGCTCGCCGCTGGGCAGATCAATATCGATATCCGGCCAGGATGAACGGCGGTCGGTCAGAAAACGTTCGAAGAGCAGTTTGCGCGCAATCGGATCGCACGCGGTGATCTCGAGCGAATAACATATTACGCTATTGGCGGCCGACCCGCGTCCTTGCGCGAGGATGTTGCTCCTCTTGCAATACTCCATCAGATCCCAAACGATCAGGAAATAACCGCTGAAGCCGAGGTGCGCGATCAGAGCGAGTTCTTTATCGATCTGAGCGAGCACCTCCTGGTTTGGTTTTCCGTAACGCACTTGCGCGCCCCGGAGGGTGATTTCGCGTAAATAGGAATCCATCGTTTCGCCTTCGGGCACGCGATATTGCGGAAAGACGTAGCCGAGGTCTTCAAGCGTAAACTCCAGGCGATCCGCCAGGCGCCGAGTGGCCTGAATGGCGTCTGGCCGATCAGCAAAAAGTTGCGCCATTTGCCGGGCTGGCTTCAGGCAGCGTTCGTTGTTGAACGCGAGCAGGCGGCCGGCGGCATCCAGGTGGGTGTGATGCCGCGCGCAGGTAAAAACGTCGAGCGCAGCACGGCGGTCCGGGGTGGCGTAGAGGGCGCCGTTGGTGGCCAGAAGCGGCAATTTCTCCGCGAGCGCGAGATCGCGCAGAGCGTCGTTTTCGCATTCCTCGCCGCGGCGCAGGTGGCGCTGGATTTCCACGTAGACGTTGTCCGCCCCGAAGATGGACGTTAGTTGCGCGACGCTGGCTCGCGCGGCGGCGCGATCGTTCCGGGCCAAGGCGCGGCGGACCGGGCCTTCTTCGTCGCCGGTCAACGCGACGAGGCCGGAGGCAAACTCGGCCATTTCTTCGAGATGAACGGGCGCGTCGGTTTTCGTGCCCCGCAGTTTGGCGCGCGTGATGAGCTGGCAGAGGTTGCGATAACCCTCGCGAGTCTTGACCAGCACGGGCAACACGCTGTGATCATCAAGCGTCAGTTCCGCGCCGACGATAGCCCGCAGGCCGCGTTCCCTGGTTTCGGTAAAAAGCTGGGCCGCGCTGTAAACGCCATCCCGGTCGCACAACGCCAGGGCGGGGATTTCCAGTTCGGCCGCGCGTTGGGCGAGATCTTCCGGCTGAGAGGCGCCGCGCAGGAAACTGTACGCGCTGCGGGCATGGAGTTCTACGTACTCCATGTGCCAAAGGGAATCACGTTCAGCGCTTCCGTCTGGCGAGGATGCGCCGGCGTTTGTTCGTCATAGCTGCCTTCCAGGCTCCACTCCTGGGCAACATGGGCGAGCCGATAGAGGCCACCTTCGGCCATCTCGACGTCCCATTCTTCCGTGCTCCACCGGCTGGCTTCCCACCAGCCGCCCGACAGGCGATAAGGCCCCAGCACGGCGCAAATCGCCCCGCTGACCCGGCCAGATTGCAACCAGACCGGGCGATGTTTTTCCAGCCGCACCTGCGCGGGCAGCGCGGGCCGGTAGCGTCGCAGCGGCATGCCGGCCGCCAGGTTCTCCGACACCGCGCCGCTCGCCTGGTGAAAACGCGGCGGGTTCAACCGCCCGCAATCGGGCCGGTGCGTGTCGAGCAACTCGAGGACCCCGACGTTCTCCGAGCCCACCAACGCCGCCAGCCGCCCCAGCGTTTCGCCGAACCGGTTGGGATCGCGCAAGGTGGTTTCAAACAACTGAAATTGTTGCCGCTCGCCGCGCGTGGGCGCGATGAGCAGGCGCATGGCCGTCGCGCCATGGTCCAGCCGCAGGCCTTCCAAATGCGTGTGCAGGATACGGAAGAGCACGTCTGCGTCGGTCGTGGGCGAGGGGATGGTGAAGACCCGCTCGTGCGCGCCGCCGTTGGCCAGCGACAGGGTGAGCGTCATTTGCCCGGCCACGCGGTAGGCGGCGCCCAGACGCAACGCGAGCTGCTCGAGAAAGCGGCGCAGCAAAAAAAGGATCGGCTCCACCGCATCCACCTCCCGCTCGAAATCGAACGCTTCCGCAAACTCCTCCGGGATGGGGGTGATCCGCAGGGGCCGTTGCGCCAAACCAGCGGCGCGATCCCATAAACGCGCGGCGTCAGTCCCCAGACGATCCATCAGATCGCCGCGCGGCAAGGCCGTCAACTGGGCGAGATGGCAAATGCCCCAATCGCGCAGGACCGCCAGAAGTTCCGGCGCCGGGTCGAGCTCGCTCACGGGAAGTTGCGCCAGGAAATTCGACGGGGCATCCACGGCCAGGACGGGTCGCGCGCGGCGGGCGGCCAGGAACGCCAGATCAGGGTTGGCGCCGATGCCGGCCTGGGCGCTCAGGCGCAAGGCGGCCAGGCGCGCCACGGCGTTCTCGCCGAGGGCGGTCCAATCCCGGGTGCGCGATCCTTGCAGGTTCAACGTGCAGACGCCGTCGGCCGTTGCTTCCACCAGCGG